>NZ_JBFAAH010000035.1:0-51443 GCF_040639635.1 Promicromonospora sp. NPDC023805
GCGTTGAGATCTGCGGCTCGCTCACGATCGCCGCCGGCAAGGTACCCTGCTTCGCGGGTCCTGGGGTCAGTTGACCTGGATGGTCATGTGGCCCTTCTTGGTGTCCTGCGTCAGGACCTTGATGGTGGTGCCGGTGCCACCGACCTTCACCGAGTTACCCGGGTTGGCCTCGTCCCAGTACGCGTCCGGATCGGTGTCGTCGAACGTCGACACCGGCGGCTTCTTGCTCCTGACCAGCGTCGACAGCTCGGTCTCCGACACCTCGCGCTGCAGCGAGAGCGGGTCCGTCCGCTGCAGGCCGAACGTGGCATCGAACGACTGGATCCGGGGGCGGGCGATCGTGCCGTCCGACCACTTCATGGACTCCGGCTGCGCGTCGACCGGGAGCGCCTGGCCGTGGCCCGGGTGCTGCGACACGTTGTTGTCGCCGTACCGGCTGTTCACGTACCAGATCAGCAGGCCGTCCTGGTAGCGGTAGTGCTCCACCCGGCTGCTGTTGCTGAAGGTCCAGCCGAAGTTGTACGGGCCTTCCCTCAGCGTCACGTCGTAGCCACCGTACACACGGTTCTCGGCGACGTAGTAGTGCGAGAACTTGACCTCGTAGGTCCCGTCGGCGCCCACCGTCTGGAATCCGTCGACCGTCCAGTCGGCAGCGTCCTCGAAGTCCTCGGTCAGCGCGGTGCCCACGGCGACGTCGTCCACCATGAAGCCCTTCTCAGTGGTGCTACCGTCGGTCGAGTAGCGGAACCGGACCGACGCCGCCTGGCCGGCGTACGCGGAGAGGTCTGCCGTCAGGTCGACCCAGGCGCCGTCCGAGCTGCCGGTGATGCCGTTACCGGGATTGCTGCCGTTCGGGTCCTCGTTCGTCGAGAGGTTGGTCGGCACGGACGTCCACGAGCCGCCGCCGTCCGTGGAGACCTCCGCGAACGCGTAATCGAAGTCCGCCTCGATGGCGTACTGGACCTTGGCGGCGAGCGAGCCACCCGCCGGTACAGTGAACGACGGCGACGCGATCGTGCTGTTCAGGCCGTCAGCCTTGCCGGAGTAGACGAACTGGCCGTCGAACGGCGCCACCTCCACGTCCTCGTTCGCGACGCCCTCCGGCAGGTTCACGATCACAGCCTGCTCACGCGTCGTGGCGTGGTACGACGGGCCGAGCTTGACCCGCGCCCGCTCGCCGGGCTCGACGGTCTCGTGGTCGAGCCAACCCAGGAACAGCTTCTCGGTGGCGCCCATGTGGTCGGGCGTGGTGCCGATGGTGCCGTCACCGTGGCCCATCCACGAGCCGTTGCTCATGATGTTCCAGAACCCGGTGCCGTTCTCGCCGCCTTCGGTGTCGTAGTAGTCCGGCAGGCCGAGGTCGTGGCCGAACTCGTGCGCGAACACACCGAGGCCGCCGTTTTCCGGCTCCGTGGTGTAGTCGCGGATCCAGAGGTCGGAGTCGCCGATCTTGATGCCGCCGACCTTCTCGAAGCCGGCAGGGCCGTCCGTGCCGAAGCCGTCCTGGTTCACCGCCCAGCGGTGCGACCAGATCGCCGACCTGGGTGCGCCTGCCTCCTCGCCCTCACCGGCGTGGATCGCCTGGAAGTGGTCGATGTAGCCGTCCGGCTCCGACGTGATGCCGTCGCCGTCCAGGTCATAGCGGTCCCAGACGTCGAACGAATTGAGGTACGCGTCGATCTCCCCGGCGGTCTTGCCCGCGGCGACCTGCTGCTCGTACCAGGCATCAGCGGTGTCCTGGATGAACCGCGTCATGTCCTCGCCGGACTCGGTGGTGCCGTAGGACGCGGTGTTGTGCGGCACCGTGACCCAGTCGGACACGTCGCCCTGCAGGTCGAACCGGCCCGACGACATCTCGTCGTACAGGTCGTGGAACGACTCCCCGCCCTGGTCCTCCAGGCCGGTGAAGAACATCTCCTTGTAGTGCTCGCTGGAGAAGTCGGGCTCCCAGTAGGTGGAGTTGTCGCTCCGTACCGGCTCCGGGATCTCGTTGTGCACCGGGCCTGCCGGGGCGTCCGGGTAGCGCTCGTCGGCGTCGTCGCCAAAGTCCACGAGGATGCTGAAGAGCTGCGCCGTCTCCTCGACGCCGTACTCCACATACTCACGCGGCGAGATCTCCACGACCTTCGACGCGCGAGCGCCCTTGCCGCGGATCTCGACCTTGGCCTCGCCAGTGGCGACCAGGTCGACCGCGCGCTGCTTCTTCTGGGTCTGCTTCTCCGCGAGCAGGTCAGGACGGTTGTCCTCCTTCGCGGGCGCCACCTGCTGCGGCACCTCCTCGGCAGGGGACGCTGCCGAGGCGGTGATCGGTACGACGACTGCGGAGAGCAGCAGAGCGGCTCCCGCGCCGACAGCACAGATTCGTTGGTTCATATTTCCTCCGTGATGAGTTGCGGCGTCCGGGACGAGGAGGCAATTCGGGTCGCGGACCTGCGGGACACCTTTGTCCATGGAGGAGGTAACCAGGGAAATATTACGACAATGTTGCCTGGGACACACGATTGGGCCACGGTCCGCGTCTGGACCTGATGCATCGAATCGGTCCGACGCCGCGTAGGTTGGTCGCCGTCCGCCGGGCCCGTTCGTCGTCCGGGTGCACCCACGCCCGCCGAGCAGCCGGAGTACAGCATGACCTCGAGCAGACCTGTCGCCGCCGCGCGCTTCGCCGCGCCCCCGGTGGACCAGCGCCGGGCGGTCATCGCCCTCTTCGCGCTCTCCACGAGCGCGTTCACGTTCGTCACCGCGGAGAACCTGCCGGGTGGCCTGCTCACCCTCATCGCCCCTGACCTGGGCCGCAGCACGTCGGAGATCGGGCTGCTGGTCAGCGCCTACGCCGCCGTCGTCGTCCTCGCGTCGCTGCCGCTCTCACGTCTCACACGCCGGTTCCCGCGCCGCTACGTGCTCGCGGCGACCACCGCGGTGTGCACGGTCGGGACGCTGTGGTCGGCGGTGGCCCTCGGCTACGCCGACCTGATGGCCGCTCGCATGGTCACGGCGCTCGGTCAGGCGCTGTTCTGGTCGGTGGTGACGCCGGCGGCGGCGAGCCTGTTCGCACCCGCCGTCCGCGGCAAGATGATCGCGCGGCTCGCCATCGGCAACTCGCTCGCACCGCTGCTCGGCGTGCCGCTCGGCACCTGGGTGGGTCAGCAGACGAGCTGGCGCACCGCCTTCCTGACGTTCTCCGTGGTGAGTCTCCTCGCGTGCGTCGCGATGGTCATCGCCATGCCGAACGTCGACGCCGAGGAGAGCGGCACGGCCCGCGGCACGCACCCCAGCACACGCCGCTTCGTCGTGCTCATGGTGGTCACGGTGCTGCTGGTGACCGGCGGGTTCATGATGATCACGTTCGTCACCCAGTTCGTGCTGGAGACGGCAGGGTTCGCCGACCGGTACCTGAGCGTGCTGCTGCTGGGCCAGGGCGTCGCGGGCATGGCGGGGACGCTGCTGACCGGCCAGGTGCTCGACAAGCGGCCGTGGCAGACGATGCTCGTCGCGCTCGGCCTGCTGACCGGGTCGCTGGTGCTCCTGTGGGGCCTCGGGCACGTCCCGGCGCTCGCCCTGGTCGGGCTTGCCCTGTTCGGTCTCGCGTTCAGCGCGCTCCCGCCCGCCCTGTCGTTCCTGTCCATGCAGGTCGCCCCGGGCGCCACCGAGTCGGCGACCGCGATATCGAGCTCAGTGTTCAACCTCGGGATCGGCGGCGGGGCGGCGCTCGGGGCACTGGTCGTCGCCACCGTCGGAGTCAGCACGGTGCCCCTGGTAGGAGCGGTGTTCGTGCTGGCCGCACTTGCGGTGGTCGCGACGGACCTGCGGCTGACGGCGCGAGACGCCGCGTCCTGACCGAGTACTACTCCGCTACACCCTTGAGGCTGCCAGTGACCGGCTCCTCAGAGCTGACTACGCACTGCAGGGTGCGGTCGTCGAGCTGGTCCCAGGTGTCCTGGGTCGGGAAGAGTCCGGTGTACCCGTACACCGACTCGTCGTAGGACAGGCCGACGAACTTCTCGAACTCGGCGTAGCACCACTCGTCGAACTTCTTCTCCACGGCCTCGGCGCCCGGGAACTCGTTGCCCTCCATGATCAGCTCGGCGTAGACCTCACCGGTGTGCGGCTCGGCGCAGGGCACCACCGGCACCGACTCGACCTCGAACTCCTCACCCGCGGAGGAGTCGCCATAGCCTTTGAGCGCCAGCAGGTCTATGCAGTCGCCCTTCAGGATCTCGAAGGCGTCCGCCTCGGCGGAAGCCGTGATCTCGCCGCCGGGCTCGTCGCGCGGGGCGTCACCGCCCGACGTGATCTCGTCCAGGAGCGCTCCGCAGCCAGTGAGCATCGTGAGGGACACGGTCACGGCGGCGGTGGCGGCGGCGAAGCGGAAAACTCGGTTCATCGACTCTTCCTCAAGAAGCTGCGCGACGGCGAGCGCCGTCGCCGCGCGGCCGAAATGGCCGCCCCGGAAAACTACCGTTATGTACCCCCTGTGCAGGGCTGTTCATACGCAGTTCACCCGGTCGAACCGACTCGGCCCTACGGTGGCTGACGCGGACCACCCGCACAGATCCCTCGTGCAGGACCCTCATGCACGGCAACCGTGACATCGCGGAGCACGGCACCCGAAGAAGGAGCAGTCATGCGAGCCAGTACCCCCGTGCGCCTGACCAGCGCCGCCGCGGCAGCGGCACTGCTGGCCGGCGCGTTTCTCGCCTCGGCGGGCACAGCGTCGGCAGGCACGGCCACCGTTGGTGCGCCCACGGCCGGCGCGGACCGGTCGAGCGCCGGCCACCCCGGCGTCGGCCACCGGACCCTGCGCGCCGCCACCTACAACCTGTCGCTCAACCGGGCGACGGAGGGTGAGCTCGTCGCCGACCTGTCCACCGGTGACGACGCCCAGGCGGCGACGGTCGCCGAGGTCATCCAGCACGCGAATCCCGACGTCGTGCTGCTCAACGAGTTCGACTACTCGGGCGACGCCGACCCGTACGCCGCGGCGGACCTGTTCCGCGAGAACTACCTCGAGGTGCCGCAGGGCACCGGCAAGCCGGTCGAGTACCCGTACGCGTTCGTGGCGCCGTCGAACACGGGGATCCCGAGCGGGTTCGACCTGAACAACAACGGGACCGTGGGCGGTGGCGACGACGCCTTCGGCTTCGGCCTGTTCCCGGGGCAGTACGGCATGCTCGTGCTGTCCAAGTACCCCATCCAGCACAACCGGGTGCGTACGTTCCAGGACTTCAAGTGGCAGGACATGCCGGGCGCGCTCCTGCCGGACGACCCGGCCACCGCCGCACCCGCCGACTGGTACTCGGCCGAGGAGCTCGCGGTGCTGCCGCTCTCGAGCAAGTCCCACTGGGACGTCCCGGTGCGGGTCGGCCGCGAGACGGTGCACGTACTGGCCGCGCACCCGACCCCGCCGTCGTTCGACGGCGCAGAGGACCGCAACGGGCTGCGCAACCACGACGAGATCCGGTTCTGGGCCGACTACGTGCGCGGTGGCCGTGCCGCCAGCTACCAGTACGACGACGAGGGCTGCCGCGGCGGGCTGCGTCCCGGCTCGTCGTTCGTGATCGTCGGCGACTACAACGCCGACCCCGTCGACGGCGACTCCGTCGACTCGGCGATCGACCAGCTGCTGCGCCACCCGCGGATCACGGACCCGCAGGCGACGTCGGCGGGCGGGCCCGAGGCCTCCGCTCTGCAGGCCGGAGCGAACCTCGCGCACCAGGGCAACCCGGCGTTCGACACCGCCGACTTCGCCGACACGACGCCCGGCAACCTGCGCGTGGACTACGTGCTGCCCTCACGTGACCTGCGCGTCCGGGACGCCGGCGTCTTCTGGCCGGTAGCCGCCGACCCGCTGTCGCGGCTCACGGGCGTCTACCCGTTCCCGAGCAGCGACCACCGCCTCACCTGGACCGACCTGAGGCTCTGACCTCGTGAGTGCGGGATATTTGTCCTTCCAGGCCCGTCTGGAGGGCGGATATCCCGCACTCAACGATGCGCGCGCGGATACGCTTGCGCGGTGCCTGATGCCCTGACTCCTTCAGAGACCGCCCCCTCTACCGCAGAGTCCCCCCTGACGGCGCGCCGCCCGATCGAGCGCACCTTCCACGGCGACACCTTCACCGACGACTACGAGTGGCTGCGCCGCAAGGACGACCCGGACGTCGTCGCACACCTGGAGGCGCAGAACGCCTGGACGCTCGCCCAGCAGGAGCACCTCGCGCCGCTGCGGCAGACCCTGTTCGACGAGATCAAGGGCCGTACCCTCGAGACGGACCTCTCCGTTCCGTCGCGCGACGGTGACTGGTGGTACTACGCCCGCACGGTCGAGGGCCAGCAGTACCCGATCCACGCGCGCTACCGCGCCGCGGGACCGGACGACTGGACGCCCCGCGTGCTCGAGCCCGGCCAGCCGGTCCCCGGCGAGCAGCTGCTGCTGGACCAGAACGTCCAGGCCGAGGGCCACGACTTCTTCGCGCTCGGTTCGCTCGACGTGTCCGACGACGGCGCCCGGCTGCTCCACGCCACCGACACCGCCGGCGACGAGCGTTACACGCTGCGCGTCCGCGACCTGGCGACCGGCGAGGACCTCCTGGACGAGGTGCGGGAGACCGCTCCGGGCGCCATGTTCGCGCCCGACGGCGAGCACATCTTCTACCTCACCGTCGACGACGCCTGGCGGCCGTGGCGGGTGTGGCGGCACCGGCTCGGCACGCCGGCGTCCGACGACGTGCTCGTGTTCGAGGAGCCCGACGAGCGCTACTGGGTGGGTGTCGGTCTTTCCCGGTCGAAGAAGTATCTCCAGATCGAGCTCGGCTCGAAGGTGACGAGCGAGTCGTGGCTGCTGGAGTCCGACGACCCGACCGGCGACTTCCGCGTGGTGTGGCCGCGCCGCGAGGGCGTGGAGTACACGGTCGAGCACGCGGTGCTGCCCGCCTCGATGGTCGAGCCCTCTTCCCTGTCCGAGCCTCCCTCGCTCATCGACGCGCCCGCGCCGGACGCGCCCTCGCTGGTCGAGCCCGTCGAGCCCGTCGAGACCCGCGACGTCCTCCTGATCCTGCACAACAAGGACGCGCTGAACTTCGAGCTGGTCAGCTCACCGGTTCCCGCGCCCGGCGACACTGTGACGCCGGACGTGGCGACCGTCGTCGTGCCGCACGACCCGGACGTGCGGCTGGAGGGTGTGAGCGCGAGCGAGCGCTACCTGGTGCTCTACTACCGCCGCGGGGCGATCTCCCGCTCGGCGGTCCTGTCGTTGGTCGAGCCCGTCGGCACCTCGCAGGCCGAGCCCGTCGAGCCCCCCCGGCTCGCGACGCCCCAGGCCACGTGGAGCTTCCAGGAGATCTCGTTCGGCCAGCCGCTGGAGTCGGTCGGCGCGGGCGTGGGTGTGTGGGAGCAGCCCAACCTCAAGGTCGGCTACACGTCGTTCGTCACGCCCTCGTCGCTCTACCTGTACGACGTCGCCTCGGGCGAGCGCGTCCTGCTCAAGCAGCAGCCGGTGCTCGGCGGCTACGACCCCGGCGACTACGACCAGCGCCGCGAGTGGGCGACTGCCGAGGACGGGACCCGCATCCCGATCTCCCTGGTCTGGCGCAAGGACACTGTGCGGTTCTCGACCACCGAGGCGGGCGCGCCCGCCGAGCCCGCACCCCTCCTCCTGTACGGGTACGGCGCGTACGAGTCCTCGATCGACCCGTACTTCTCGATTCCGCGCCTGAGCCTGCTCGACCGCGGCGTCGTCTTCGCGATCGCCCACGTGCGAGGCGGCGGCGAGATGGGCCGCGCCTGGTACGACGACGGCAAGCTGAAGGCCAAGCGCAACACGTTCACCGACTTCGTGGCCTGCGGCCGGCATCTCGCCGACACCGGCTGGACGGCGTCCGACCGCATGGTGGCCGACGGCGGCAGCGCGGGCGGGCTGCTCGTCGGAGCGGCCACCAACCTGGCCCCCGAGCTGTTCGCGGGAGTGCTGGCCGGTGTGCCGTTCGTGGATGCGCTGACGTCGATGCTCGACCCGACGCTCCCCCTGACCGTCACCGAGTGGGACGAGTGGGGCGATCCCCTGCACGACCCCGAGGTGTACGCGTACATGCGCTCGTACACGCCGTACGAGAACGTGGCCGACGACGCCTCGCACTACCCCCGGATCCTCGCCACCACCAGCTTCAACGACACCCGCGTGCTGTACGTCGAGCCGGCGAAGTGGGTGGCCCGGCTGCAGGCGGCGGGCGCGCCGGCGATGCTGAAGATCGAGATGTCGGCGGGGCACGGCGGCGTCTCGGGGCGGTACTCGGCGTGGGAGCAGATCGCGTTCGAGCACGCGTGGGTCCTGAACGTGCTGAACCTGGCCGACCACTGACCGAAGGCAGTCGGGTCACTCAGAGGGCCGCCTTCGCAGCCACTACCCGGGCCGCCGCCGCGTCCACCTTCGCGGCGAAGTCCGGGTCGTCCCGCGCCGCCTTGATCAGCGCGTCCACCATCGCGGGGGCGACCGACGGCCGTGCCGAGGCGAGCACCAGGTCCACCCCTGCGTCCACCGCACGGACCGCACGCTCTCCCGCCGGCACGCTCGCGACCTGCACCGCCGCCGACAGATCGTCCGAGATGATGACGCCGTCGAACCCGAGCTCGCGCACCAGGCCCACCACGGTGGGGCTGAACACAGCGGGGGCGTCGGGATCGATCCGCGAGTAGATCGCCGACGACATCATGACCAGCCCGGACCCCGCCTCGATACCCGCGTCGAACACGGCGACCGACGGAGCGTCCGGGCCCGTGACCGTGTCGGTCACCCCCGCAGTGTCGTCGGTGTTGCCCGCGACCCGGCCCAGCCCGGGGAAGTGCTTGATCGACGTCTGGACGCCCGCATCGCGCTGGCCCTGCGCGAACGCGTTGCCGTGCGTGATGACGGACTCCGCGGTGTATCCGTAGTTCCGCCCGAAGAACCCGATGGGCGCGTTCGACTCCGCTGCGGCCTGCGGCACGAGGTCCAGCACCGGCGCCAGGTTGAGGTTCACGCCCGCGGCGGCGAGCTCATCACCCCAGACCTCGGACCGCTTCCGCAGCTCGGTCGCCGCGAGCGTCGCCTGGTCGAGCGCGCTCGGGATGTCACTGAAACCAGGGCCGCGGAGCACCTGCACGGCGCCGCCCTCCTGGTCGGTGGCCACGAAGAGGGGCTCCCGTTCCCGGGCCGCCGCGTCGATCGCGGCGTCCACCAGGTTCTTCACCGGCTGCCGGCCCGCCTTGGTGCGGCCGTGCAGGAACACGCCGCCGATCTGGCCGTCGCGGAGCATGTCGAACGTCGGCTGGAACGGGCCGGCGACCGGCAGCCCGACCATGAGGATCTGGCCGACCTTCTCCTCCAGGGTCCAGCCGTCCACCAGCGACAGGTCGGGCTCGCCCGGTGTCGGCTCCGGTGCGGGCCGCGCGCTTGGCGTCGGCCGCTTCGTCGGCGTCGGCAGTGCCGTCGGCGTGGCACTGGTCGTCGGCTCCCCCGGCGACGCACCGCTCGGCGCACCGCTCGGCTGCGCGTCCGACTGGGCGGGTCCGGGGAGCGACGTCGGATCGGGATCCCCCGTCAGGCCGGAGCAGCCGGCAGTCAGGACCGCCAGCGTGAGAACCGCGGCGACGGCGACGGCGCGCGGGCGAAAAAGGGTCATGGCCCTCAGTCTCACCCCATCGCGGGCGGCGCGTGCGGTGACGGCCCGGACCGGTCCGCTCAGACCGTGGCGACGAGCGCCCGTACGAACCCATCGACGTCCGCCTCCGTGGTGTCCCACGAGCACATCCAGCGGACCTCTACCCGGTCCGCCGTCTCGCCAGGAGCCCAGTCGTAGAACCGCGCGTGGGCGCGCAGCCGGTCGGCCGCCGCGCGGGGCAGCGTCGCGAACACGACGTTCGCGTCGGTGGGGCAGGTGATGCGAACCGTCTCGGTGAGCCCCGCCGCCTCGATACCCGCACGCAGGCGCGCGGCCATCGCGTTCGAGTGCGCGGCGTTCCGCAGCCACAGCGGCGCGCCCTCCCCCGTGCCCGACGTCGGCGTGCCTGGCTCGCCGAGCAGCGCCAGGAGCTGCGCCGACACGAACCGGGTCTTGGACGCGAGCTGCATCGTGGCCTTGCGCAGGTACGGGACGGCCTCGCCAAGGTCCGCCGATGCGCCGGCCGCGCCGCCGTCGTCGGACAGCACCACCACCGCCTCGCCCAGCATGCCGCCGTTCTTCGCGGCCCCGAAGGACAGGACGTCGACGCCGACGTCGGTGGTGATCTCCCGCAGCCCGACGCCGAGCGTCGCCGCCGCGTTCGCGAGGCGTGACCCGTCGACGTGCACGCGCAGGCCTGCCGCGTGGGCGGTGTCGGTGAGGAGCTTCAGGTCGGGAGGCGAGTAGACCGTGCCGAGCTCGGTGACCTGGGTGAGGCTCAGGACCGCGGGCTGAGCGCGGTGGACGTTGCCGAGGTCGCCGGCGTAGCGGTCCACGGCGTCGGGCCCGATGCGGCCCGCCACGCTCGGCGCGGCCAGGATCTTGAGGCCGCTGACGCGCTCCGGGGCGCCGTTCTCGTCCGTGTGGACGTGTGCGACGTCGCTCGCGATCACGGCGCCCCAGCGCGGGGCTGCGACCATGAGGCTGATGACGTTCGCACCGGTCCCGTTGAGCACGGGGAAGATTCGGGAGCGCTCGCCGAACACCTCGACCGCCCGGTCCTGGAGGCGGGCGGACACGGGATCGTCGCCGTAGGACACGGCGGGACCGTCGTTCGCCGCGACGATCGCGGCCATGACCTCGGGGTGGACGGGGGCGTAGTTGTCAGAGGCGAACTGCTGCACCCGGCCATTCTCCTCCCGCCCGATGCCGAGGCAGACCTCGCCAGAGGTCTACCTCGGCACAGGGGATCAGGAGGCCTTGTCGACGTCCTCCGCCAGCGTGCCCAGGTACAGCGAGATCACCTTGGGGTCGGCCTGGAGCTCCCGGCCGGTTCCGGTGTGCGCGTCCTTGCCCTGGTCGAGCACGTAGCCGCGGTCGCAGATCTGCAGGCAGCGGCGCGCGTTCTGCTCCACCATCACGACGGAGACGCCCGCCTTGTTGATCATCCGTGTGCGCAGGAACGTCTCGTCCTGACGCACCGGCGACAGGCCGGCGGACGGCTCGTCGAGCAGCAGCACCGACGGGTTCATCATGAGCGCGCGGGCCATGGCGACCATCTGGCGCTCACCACCCGACATGGCGCCTGCCCGCTGCCCGCGCCGCTCGCCCAGCGTGGGGAACAGGTCGGTGATGAACTCGAACCGCTCGTCGAACGTCTTGGGCCGCAGGTACACGCCCATCCGCATGTTCTCCTCGACGGTGAGCGAGGGGAACACGTTGTTGTTCTGCGGCACGAAGCCCACACCCTGCGAGACGAGGGTGTTGGCCTTCTGGTTCGTGATGTCCTGGCCAGCCAGGGTGACGGAGCCGGAGCGCACGTTCACCAGGCCGAACAGGGACTTGAGCAGCGTCGACTTGCCGGCGCCGTTCGGGCCGATGATGCCGACGAGCTCGCCCTTGGCCACCTCGAGGTTGCACCCGTTCAGGATGTTCACGCCGGGCAGGTACCCCGCCACGATGTCGGTCGCCTTGAGCAGGGGCTCCCCCTTGGCGATCGTTGCCACGTCGCTCATCGCTTCTCCTCCTCGGCCTCGAGCCGGGCCAGCACTGCGGGGTCGAGCAGCGAGTCGTCCCCGAGGTCGGTGTCGTGGTGGGCGCCGAGGTAGGCGTCCACGACCGCCTGGTCCTGCATGACGGCGGCGGGCGGTCCCTCGGCGACGATCCTGCCCTCCGCCATGACGACCACCCAGTCCGAGATGTGCCGGACGGCGTGCATGTCGTGCTCGACGAACAGCACAGTCATGCCGTCGTCGCGCAGCGCCTGGACGTGGTGCAGCAGGGACTGCACGAGGGCGGGGTTCACGCCGGCCATGGGCTCGTCGAGCATGATCATGGTCGGGTCCGTCATCAGGGCCCTGGCCATCTCGAGCAGCTTGCGCTGGCCGCCCGAGAGCGACCCCGCGAAGTCGTCCTTCTTGGTGTCGAGCTTGAACCGCGAGAGGATCTCGAGCGCCTTCTCGGTGTTCCGCTTCTCCGTGCCGGACCACAGGGGCCTGAACAGGGAGCGGAACATGTTCTCGCCAGGGTTGTCCATCGCGGCGAGCAGCATGTTCTGCATCACCGTGAGGCGCGACAGCGCCTTGGTGAGCTGGAACGTGCGGACCATGCCGTTGCGCGCCACCTTGGCGGCGCCCATCCCGTCGAGCGACTTGCCCTCGAAGGACCAAGAGCCCTGGTTGGGCTTGTCGAACCCCGTGAGCAGGTTGAAGAACGTCGTCTTGCCCGCACCGTTGGGGCCGATCAGGGCGGTGATGACGCCCCGCTGAACCTCCAGGTGCTCGACGTCGACGGCGGTCATGCCGCCGAACCGGCGCTGCACGCCGTCGGCCATCAGGATCGTGTCCGGCTTGCTGACACCCACCTTCGCCTCGACGGCGGCGAGGACGTGCTCCGCCGCTCTGGCCGCCGCGGAGTCGCTGCGCTCGACGGCGTCCAGCGCCTCAGCGGTGCTCTCGGGCTCGGTCACCTCAGTCACTTTGTTCTCCGTCGTCTCATCGGGCTCCGTCGTCTTATCGGGCATCGAAGGCGAGCTCCTTCTTGTTCCCCAATATTCCTTGCGGACGGAAGATCACCAGCAGCATCAGGGCCACACCCACGACGAGGCCACCGATGGTCTCCACCTGGCTGGGGGAGAGCGAGTCGGCCAGCCCTTCGCGCATGCCGGCACGCAGAAGCATGAAGACCGCCCAGAAGAGCATCGAGCCCAGCACGGGCCCGAACAGGGTCGCTGCACCACCGAGCAGCAGCACGATCCAGACGAAGAACGTCATCGACCGGGCCATGCCGTCAGGCTGGACGGCGCGGGGCAGCACGTACAGCACGCCGCCGAGGGATCCGAAGACGCCGCCCAGCACGAGGGCCTGCATCTTGATGGCATAGACGTTCTTACCCAGGGCGCGGACGGCGTCCTCGTCCTCGCGGACGCCCTTCAGCAGGCGGCCCCACGGGCTACGGGTGAGCAGCCAGACAACCACGAGGGCCAGTGCCACGAGGCCCCAGCCGACGATCCGCACCCACCACGAGTCCGAGCCGTTGTTGAGGTGCTCGAACGGGCCGATGGCCGTGCTCCCGTCGGGCAGGGGCGACAGGGCGGCGAACGTTTCCTTGAACTCGTTGCCGCGCAGACCGGCCTGGCCGCCGGTCCACTCGGCGAGACCGCTGGACCGGCCGAGCATGCGCACGATCTCTGCCGCCGCGATGGTGACGATCGCCAGGTAGTCACCGCGCAGCTTCAGGGTGGGCATACCCAGGATCAGTGCGAACAGGATGCTGGCGACCAGCGCGACGATCACCGCGAGCAAGATGGGCGCGCCCGCGATCGTCGAGATCGCGAAGCCATAGGCACCGAGCAGCATGAAGCCCGCCTGGCCCATGTTGAGCAGACCGGTGTACCCGAAGTGCAGGTTGAGGCCGATGGCGGCCAGGACGAAGGCGGCAGTGGTCGGCGCGATCAGCTCTTCGGCCGACTGCGTGAGGATTCGGCTCAGTTCTTCCATGGGAGTAGTCCTTTCAGCCGATCCGCTCGCGCCGGCCGAGCAAGCCTTGCGGGCGCAGCAGGAGGACGAGAATCAGGATCGCGAGCGCGGAGGCGTAGCGAAGGTCGTTCGGCATGCCGGGGATGAGCGGCGACATCTCGACGACGATGCCGATGACCATGGACCCGGCCAGTGCGCCGAACGCCGTCCCGAGGCCACCCAGCGTGACGGCGGCGAACATCAGCAGGAGGATCTGCATGCCGGTGTTCCAGCTGAAGGTGCCAACGGACAGGCCGTACATCAGGCCCGCCAGGCCGGCGAAGCCGGTGGACATGGTCCAGACGATGCGGATGATCTTGTCCGGGTTGATGCCGGTGGCGGCGGCGAGCGCCGGGTTGTCCGACACGGCCCGAGTGGCCCGACCGATCCGCGTGCGGGTGAGGAACCAGCCGATGAACAGGATCGCCAGCACCGCGACGGCCATCGACGTCCAGGACCACGACGAGAGCGTGATGCCCGCGATGGTCATCGACGTCGGGTTGGCGCTCAGGATGCGCTCCGAGCCGTTGCCGATCATGAGCTGGATCGAGAACTGCAGGACGAGCGAGAGCCCGATGGTGATGATCATGAGCTGCGTCAGCGGTGTGGAGCGCTGTCGCAGCGGCTTCCACAGCACGACGTCCTGCACGAATCCGGTGGCCGTACAGATGGCCAGCGCGAGGGCTGCCGCCACCCAGAACGGCAGATCCCACATGTTGACCCCCATGAAGGCCAGCACAGCCCCGAGGGTGAACTGCTCGCCGTGCGCGAAGGTGGACAGGCCGGTCGTGCCGTAGATCAGGCTGATGCCCACCGACGCCAGAGCCAGGAGCAGGCCGAGGCGGATGCCCAGCCCGAACTTCTGCCACGCGCTCGACCACGAGAACCCGCCAGAGGTCGCCTCTTCGGAGCCCTCCTCGCCGGCGGCGGGCGTCTCCGTGCCCCCGGTCGCGCCTGGATCGGCCGACGGTGTGCTGCCCACCGGCTCGTCGCCGAGCGTGAAGGCGCCGCGCGCGGTCGAGCCTGTCTGCGCTGTCACCTCACGCTCGGTGGGGTCGGGGAACAGCCCGTCGGGCAGCGTCGCCTCGTCCAGGGTGATCGTGTACGTCCCGACCTCCGGCACCTTGACGGAGACGGGGCCTTCCTGGGTGGTGGTCACTTGGGCCTCGAACCCGGCGCCGGAGATGGTGACGCCGACGTCCGGGACGAAGTTGTTCTCCTCGTCCATGACGATCGCCGCGACGCAGGCCGTCGAGGCGTCGGTTGTGCAGTCTGTCGCGACGGGCGCCGTGGCGGCCATGGCTGGCGCTGCGGCGAGCAAGGCCGGGAAGGCCACTGCCGCGAGCGTGGCCACGAGCCTGCGCGCGGCTGTCGCGAGGTTCGGTCGGTCGGCTGTCATCTGCCGGGTCCTCCGTCGGTTCTGGTGTGTGGTGCCCGAGGTCTCGGTGCCGCTCGATGCCAGGATGATTTAGCCCTGCTTAACCAGGCCTGCATCAAACTGATGGCATCAGCGTGCCGGAAGTGTAGCCGCACCATGTGTCACGGATTACACGTGTCGTGTCACACAGGGTTTCGTTGGCCGCAGATGGACCGCCAGGGTGATCTGCACCGTTGCAGACCAGCGTCGGACCGTCGGTAGCGCGGCTGGTGGCGGGTGCCGTGTCCGCTTCGACACCCGCTTGGATCGCAGTTCGACAACGATCGGCCCGGTCACCCAGAGAGGTGGCCGGGCCGATCGTCTTGCAGTCCTGTCATTCAGTGATCAGGAGCGAGGACCAGGAGCGATCAGATCAGCCTGCGACCGAGCCCTCGACGACCTTGGTCCAGATGTTCTTGTTGTCGCCGTCGTACTCGTAGACGCCGATGAACGCGGACGACGGGTCGTTGTCCTCGTTCAGCGGCCCGATGCCGGAGACACCCTGGTACGCGATCTGGTCGCCCGCCTCGAGCGCCTCGACGCCCTCCTCGAACGTCGAGACCTCGGTGGCGCCCTCTTCCGAGCCCGAGACTGCACGGATGTTGTCCGCGATCGTCTGGCCGTCGGTGCCCTCACCGCGAACGGCGGCGAGCGCGACGAGGATGGCGGCGTCGTACGACTCCGCCGCGTACGCGTAGTCGCTCAGCTCCTCGTCGTTCTCCGCCACGTACCAGTCGTTCAGGCGCTGCTTGAACTCCTCAGGAGCGTCGGCGCCGGGGATGGTGCCCTTGACGCCCTCGAGCGTGCCCGGGTCGAAGTCCTTGGAGTAGTCGGCGGTGTTGCCGTCGCACAGGTACGTCTTGCCGGCGAACTCCCACTTCTGGGTGACCAGCTCGGCGATGGCAGCCTTGGTCTCCTCGAAGGCGAAGATGGCGATCGCGTCGGGCTTGGCGGCGAGTGCGTCCGCCACGGGGTTCGAGAAGTTGGTCTCGGCCTGGGCGAACTCGGTGCCCTCGTCGGTGCCGCCGTAGACGACCTCACCGCCGCCGTTCTCGATGGCCTTCTGCACGTTGTCGCGCAGACCGGTCGCGTAGTCGTCCTGCATCGTGAGGAAGGCGACCTTCTGGTGGCCGTCCTCGAGCATGAGCGAACCGAGCGCCTGTCCCTGCACCGTGTCCGGCGGGGCGGTACGCGCGAAGAGCGGGTCGTAGCCCGACAGCGTGGTCGAGGTGTTGGCGGGCGACACCTGGATGACGCTGGCCTCGGTCACCGAGTCGACGACGTTGAGGGTCACCGTCGATGACGCCGCGCCGATGATGGCGCTGACATCCTTGCCGAGCAGCTCGCTGACCGAGTTGGTCGAGACCTGCAGGTTGTCACCGTCGCCGGAGTCCGCGTTCTCGACCACGACATCGTTGCCGAGGACGCCGCCCGCGGCGTTGATGTCGTCTACTGCCTGGCCGACACCCGCGACCTCGGGCGGGCCCAGGTAGGCGAGGTTTCCGGTGAGCGGGAGCAGGGTTCCGATCTTCAGCGGATCGGACGAGCCCTCCCCGTCGCCGCCTCCGGAGGTGGTGGAGCAGGCCGCGAGGCCCACGCTGAGGACAGCGGCGATCGCAAGACCGCGCGCCGCCGTGGAACGTCGAATCATTCTGCTGTTCCCCTTCGAGCGGGAGTGAACCGGACGCGGCGACTTGCCTCGTCGTGGCGTGAACGTAGTCACACTCTGTGTCACCAATGTGTCTAGTCCGCCGCACCGACTCGATCGTTACGAGGATGTTACCCAGGCCACACTGTGCCCCAAGAGCAGGGGTGAAACAGGGTTTGAACCGGCAAGAAACGCGCCGACGGCAGCTCGGCACGGGGCCCTTCCGCACCCCGCACACGCCGCCGTCGGCCCTCAGATCAGTTCCGGAACTGTGTGAACGAAGCAGTCGCCGGGTCCGCGCCGATCCGGCCGTCCGGCGAGTCAAGGGCGTCGATGTCGGCCATCTGCGCCTCGGTCAGCGAGAACGAGAACAGGTCGAGGTTGGTCGCCATGCGCTCCGGGTTCACGGACTTCGGGATCAGGATCACGCCGTGCTGCACCTGCCAGCGAAGCACCACCTGGCCGGGCGTCACGCCCAGCTCGTTCGCGATGCTGAGCACTGCCGGTGCCTCCAGGTCGGCACCCTGCCCCAGGGGCGAGTACGCCTCGGGAACGATGCCGTGGGCCCGGCTCCGCTCGACGGTGGCGGGCTGGCGGAAGGTCGGGTGCAGCTCCACCTGGTTCACCGCCGGCGCCACGTCCGACTCGCTGACCAGCCGGTCTATGTGCTCGGGCAGGAAGTTGGAGACCCCGATGGCCCGCACCGCGCCGTCGGCCAGCAGCTTCTCGAACGCTCGCCACGTCTCTCCGTACAGACCGCGGCCGGGGACCGGCCAGTGGATGAGGTACAGGTCGACGACGTCGAGACCGAGCCTCTGGCGACTGTCCTCGAAGGCCCGCAGTGCGCTCTCGTAGCCCTGGTCGCCGTTGCGCAGCTTGGTGGTGACGAAGATTTCCTCGCGCGGGACGCCGGTGGCCCGGACGGCCGCGCCGACGCCCTCCTCGTTGTAGTAGGCGGCAGCTGTGTCGATGTGCCGGTAGCCGAGCTCGAGGGCCGTCTCGACACACGCCTGCGTGCCGTTGTCGGGCACCTGGAACACGCCAAGACCCACCTGCGGGATCTCGACGCCGTTGTTGAGCTTGACGGACGGGATGTCGGTGGCTGCGTTCATGCCATCCGTTCTAACATCCGCCTCCGACACCGTCGAGACACCGTGGACGAGGCCCCGAAATCCGGGCTTCGGACGCCTCGGAGACAAGTCGGATGCAAGTCACTCGAGATTGGTCGGGCTTTCCTTGCGTCTGGCAGGTAGGGTAGGAACATTGCAGTGCCTCGATCGTTCTTCCGTGAGATGACGACGACACCGTGATTATGCGATCCCGACGGTCGGGGTCGTCGCCTCATGCAAGGAGCAGTACATGGCATTCGGAACCGTCAAGTGGTTCAACGCCGAAAAGGGCTTCGGGTTCATTGCACCCGAGGACGGTGGGCAGGACGTTTTCGCTCACTTCAGTGCGATCCAGTCGGACGGCTACCGTTCACTGGAGGAGAACCAGCGCGTCGAGTTCGACGTGAAGCAGGGCCCCAAGGGCCTGCAGGCGGAGAACATCCGCCCGATCTGATCCCTCAGACTTCGCAACCACCGCGCTGAGCTCATCTGAGCTCGTCGCAGGTTGTACGACGTCGGCCCGGCCACCTTTCGAGGTGACCGGGCCTTCGCCATTTCAGCCCGTGGACCGACGGCTCGATCCGGAACCGTTGGGCCGCGCCGGGCGTTTCCCACCTGGACCGTCACCTACGAAGGACGAGATCATGGGCTTCCTCGACCGACTGCTTGGCCGCGAGCCGCGCGAGCAGACCCCGGGCATGTATCAGGGCGGCAGAATGCCGCAGCAGCAGTACCGGCAGACGTCGGGCCAGACTCCCGAGTACGGCACCGCACCCGTCTACGGCTCCGCCGCGAGCACCGGCCGCAGCGAGGACGAGGTGGCGATCGAGCGCTACCGCTACCTGCTTCGCACCGCACCGCCGGACCGGGTCGAGGAGGCGCATGCCGAGGCGTTCGCGCAACTCACGCCCGAGCAGCGCAACCAGGTCCTGGCCCAGCTCAGCGAGACCGTCCCGCAGAACGAGCGCGCGACCTCGGACGACCCGCGAGACCTGGCACGCATGGCCACCCGCGCGGAGATGCGCAACCCGGGCACCCTGGAGCGCAACTTCGGCCAGAGCCGCGGCCCGGGCTTCGGCTCGATGCTGGGTGCGAGCATGCTCGGCACGATCGGCGGCATGGTCATCGGCTCCGCCGTGGCGGACATGATGTTCGGCAGCTCCTTCGGAGACCCCGCCCAGGACTTCGCCGGTGGCGAAGAGGGTGGCGGTGAAGGCGGCGGCGAGGAAGCAGGTGCCGAGGCTGGCGCAGAGCCGGTCGAAGCCTCTGGTGGGGACGCAGGGGGCGATGCGGGCGGCGACGCCGGCGGCGGCTTCTTCGGAGACTTCGGTGGCGGCGGCGACTTCGGCGGGGGCGACTTCGGGGGCGGCGAGTTCTAACCCTTGCTGGACGGGGCGCCGCCCCGTCGGTCGAGCTTGTCGAGGCCCTGTCAGTCTCGACAAGCTCGACCAGCGGGTTGCTCACCAGCGGATCTTGGTTCGACCGGGCGGCGATCAGCCGCCGATCAGGCGCAGGAATCCGCCCAGCTCCATGAGGCGGCGGACGCCGTCGGCCTCCAGGTCTCCCGGAAGGTAGTCGGTGAGCCGGGGTGACGAGATGACCACCGCGTGCCACTGCGCGCGCGAGACCGCCACGTTGATGCGGTTGCGCGACAGCAGGAAGCCCATGCCCCGCGAGACGTCGTCGGGCGTCGAGGCGGCGAGCGTCAGGATCGCCACGGGCGCCTCCCGCCCCTGGAACATGTCGACGGTTCCGACCGGTACGCCGTCGAGACCAGCTTCGCGCAGCGCCTGGCGGACCAGGTGGACCTGCGCGTTGTACGCGGCGACCACCACCACGTCGTCGGCCCCGAGCTGGCGGGACGGCCCGCCGCCGCCCGGCGTCCACGTGCGCCCGAGCACGTTCCGCACCTGGCGCACCACCTCGGCGGCCTCCTCGGGGGACGACGTCGAGCGCCCCTCGTGCACTACCGGGACGTGCAGCACTCCGGGTGTCACCCCGTCGAGCGATCGCGTGGTCGTGACCGGATGGGCCGAGAGGCGTCCGGCGTACGAGAGTTGGGACACCGCGGCGCAGACGTCGGGATGCATGCGCCACGACTCGGGCAGCAGGTAGCCGAGCCCGTCCGGAAGCACGGCGCTGCCGGCCGCGAGCCAGGCGAGCGCCGACTCGTCAACGGGTTCGGGGTGCTTGCCCTGACTCACCTGCGGCAGCTGTTGCGGGTCGCCGAGCAGCAGTAGCCGCTGAGCGGACCGGCCGACGGCGATCGTGTCGGCGAGCGAGAACTGGCCGGCCTCGTCGATGACGAGCAGGTCGAGCCCTTCGTCGGGCCAGCGCTCGTGCGCGAAGTCCCACGCGGTGCCGCCCACCACGCAACCGCCCAAGCTGTTCGCCGCGAAGTCCGCGAGCTGGGTGCTCGACAGCTCCTCCCACGGCTGACCGCCGGCCTGCTCGGCGCCCTTCGCCCGTTGTTTCTTCGCCACGAGCTCGGCGGGCACGTCCGCCTTGTCGACCACGGCGCTCAGCATGTTCTCGACCGCCGCGTGCGACTGGGCCACCACGCCGACCCGCCAGCCGGCGCCCACCAGCTTGGCGATGACGTGCGAGCCGACATGGGTCTTGCCGGTGCCGGGCGGGCCCTGCACCGCGAGGTAGGAACGGTCGAGCCGCTCGACGGCGGCGTGCACCGCAGCCTCGAGATCGAGACCGCTGTCCCGTTCGTCGCCAAGCTCGGGCAGCACCCCGCCGACCAGCCGTGGCTGCCGTCTGCGCAGGAGATCGACCGCCGCCCCGTCGGGCAGCGTCCGGTCCGTGTCCCACGAGGCGAGTGCCGCACGGGCGGCTTCCTCTACCGCCCGCGCCTGCGCGTCGCGTGCGGGTCCGCACTGCGGCGCCAGAGCGACGGGCGCCTGGTCGTGTGACTCCGCTCCCCCGGACAGCCGCTCACGCAGCACGACGACGTCGCGTCCGCGAGGCCCGTCGCCCCGCTCGCCGGGTTCCCGAACCTCCTGGATCACGCCGCCGGAATGCTCACCCCGCACGGCCCGCGCCTCCAGCTCGCCGACGACGGCCGGCACCGGCTGGTCGTACAGCACGTGCACCGTGTTCCCGACGCCGAGATCGGATCCGTCGACCCGCGAACCGTCGAGCATGCGCCCCACCAGCTCGATCTCACGTGAGGGCAGTCGATCACGCCCCACGACCCCCCAGCCGCGCAGCACGGTCGCATGTTCCACGTGGAACGTCGACCGCCGACCGGGCCATTCGTCGAGCGGAAGCTCGAGTCGCGCGTAGTGCTCCTGCCAGAACGGCTTGTCCTCCCGCTGGTAGTACCCGACGGCGGCCCCCAGCAATGCGAGCGCCTGCACCTCGAGCGACCGCTCCCCACGGTTCTCCCCCACCCGAGCGGAGATCTCGCCAGCCAACGCCAGCCGCCGCTCCTGCCCCTCCCGCCGAGCCACAACCCGAGCACTCTCCTCACCACGCCCCGCCGAACCCTCGACAGACCCGACCACCGGTGGTACCCCCGCCACCCCAACCGCACCCGACGCGGGCTCACCACCCCCAGAAGGCGAGTCAGCAACGAAGGCCGTGGGGAGCGAGAATGCGCGCGCGGATGTATTCCTTCCCGAAGTGGAGGGCCCCCTGGGGCCCGTGAACGCATCCGCGCGCGCGTTCTCGCTCCCCACGGCCGCCCCAGCAGACAAGGCCTCGACGGAATCGACCACGGAGGACCGCGCATCCCTCAACCACTGGAGGAGCCGCAACGTAGACCGGCAGTCGTACTCGTTGTAGTCCAGGATCCGCTGCTTCAGCTCGACCGCCCGCTCCGCCCCGTCAGCGGCCAGCTTCGCGTACTCCGCATACTCCGTGACCGAGGCGGTCGCGCTCGTGACCCCCTCCCGCGCCGGGTCGTCCTGCATGTAGAGCGGTTCGAGCTTCTTGATCGACTTCGACCGGTTCGAGATCCGCAGGCACGACCGGACCACCGCGTAGAGGTCGACCAGCACACCGTCGCGCAGGAGCTGGTCCACCTCGTCCTCGTACACCCCGTGCCGTGCCGCGATCGAGAGCAGATGCGTCTTCTCGTAGGCCGCATAGTGGTAGACGTGCAGGTCAGGGTAGGTCTGGCGGCGTGCGTTGAGGTAGTCCACGAACTGGACCAGCGCAGCGCGCTCGCCCGCCAGGTCGTCGGCCCAGAGGCCGTGGAAGGGTGGGGTCCCGTCGCCCGGACCGGGGCGTTCGACCCAGCCGAACAGGTAGTCGAGCCCCATGGCCCGCGCCTGGTCGTCCCCGGGCAGGCGGGCCTCCTCCCACAGGGGGTCGCCCTCGAAGTCGAAGAACACGTCGCCCGCACTCGGTGCCGGGAGCCGGTCGATGGCCTCCGTCGCGGTGAGCTGCCAGCGCAGCCGTGCGTCGGGCCCGTCCGGGTCGACGCCGTCGGACAGGTGGTCGAGCGCTACCGAGCCGTCGCCGTCGTCGAGCCCGAGCTGGAGGCGCGCCTGGGCGCGCAGGTTCTCGAAGCGGGCGGCGGCCATGCCGTCGGAGGGCTCCTCGGCCGTCGCCAGGGCGTCGATGGTGGAGATCCCGGCCTCCGACAGCTTCGACCGCTGCACGCCGTACACCCCGCCGACCAGCAGGACGTCGCGGGCCTGAGTGGCGGCCTCTGCACAGTCCGGGCAGCTGCGGAGCTTGCCGCAGGCCAGGTAGCGGCCGTCGTCCCAGGTCACCGGGGCATCGTCGGCCACGTGGGCGTCCAGGACCTCGACGAGCCGTGTACGCCGCCTGCGGAAGACGGGTAGCAGGTCGGCCAGCCGGTGCGACGTCGTCTCCCCCGTGCCGAGCACGAGGTGGACCTCGTCGGTCGGGTCGATCCGCGCGTCCATGAGCTGGTCGGCGTACGCGGCGAGCTGGAGCAGGGCGCGCACCTTGGTGCGGCGCGCAAGCTTGGAGTCGTGCACCGCATAGCGCGGCTGAGGTGCACCGACCCCGTGCGCCATCTCGCCGAGCGGGTCGCGGACCAGGAAGTCGGCGCGGCCGTGGAACCGGCCGTCGAAGAACGAGGCCTGGTAGACGACGTCGGCGCCCTGCTCCATCGCGGCCAGCGTGCGCGCGTGCGCCTCGATCAGCTCGTCACGGGCCATCCGCCGCGCGGCCGGGACCTCGAGGACGCCACCCGGGCGTCCGGCGTCGGCCGGGCCGAAGGTGCGGAGGTGACCGTCGAGAACCCGCCGTTCGTGGTCCTCGCCGAGTGCCGCGGTGCGGGCGAGCATCTCGTCCTCCTCTCGCGG
Source organism: Promicromonospora sp. NPDC023805 (assembly GCF_040639635.1). Classification (NCBI taxonomy): domain Bacteria; kingdom Bacillati; phylum Actinomycetota; class Actinomycetes; order Micrococcales; family Promicromonosporaceae; genus Promicromonospora; species Promicromonospora sp. NPDC023805. The sequence continues at coordinate 23,114 of NZ_JBFAAH010000035.1, forward strand.
CCGGCGCGGGCTGCGCCCCAGGAGCTCGTCAAGGCGTCTCAGCAGGCGGAACTCGCACTCGCCGGCGATCACGAGGTCGCTTGCGGAGTGCACGAGAGTGCCTGCGTCGTCTCGCTCCAGGAGGAACATGCACCCAGGTCTACCAGTGACCCCTGACACAAGCGCGCTACTGTCACCCTCGCAGGCGGTAGATATGTCCGGTTAGACCCCTAGTCGTGGCGCCTGGTTCTGGCGCCGAACCGCCTGGATGGCCGATAGTGGGGCCGACCGTATCGAAGGAGCAACCATGCCCGTGCGCTTCAACCCGCCTCCGGGTTGGCAGGTGCCCCCGGGATTCCGGCCCGATTCCGCCTGGGCTCCCGACCCGTCGTGGCCTCCGGCCCCGCCCGGTTGGAACTACTGGGTCGACCGACCCGACGCCCCGCAGCCCGCAGCCGAGACCCGCGTAGCAGCGCCACCAGTACTACCCGGGCCACCCGCGCCCCCGGTTTCCCCCGGCCCGACCCCGCCGGCCGTCGTCCCGGCGGGTGCAGGAGGTGACACGAGGACCGTCGCGATCCAGGTGATCAGCGCTCCGCCGGCCCGCCCGGCGGCAGCGGTGCCGTCGGCGCCCGGCATGTCGGCGGAGGCGATGGGCTCGACCATGACGATGGCGCCGATCAGCGCTCCCCCGGCCCCGCCACGCCCCGGCTCCGGCCCGCAGCCTGTCTACCCGCCGCATCCCGGGATGGCGCCACCGCCACCACCCCCGGACGGGCCGAAGAAGGGCCCGACGACCGGCATGCTCGCCGCACTCAAGGGTCTGGGCGGCAAGGGTTCCGCCGCGGACGCCGGCCCGTCGGCACCCCCGTCCCGACCCGGCCCCGGCCCGCTGAGCATCGACGATGCGAATCGCACCGGACCCGGCGGGCCGGTGATGTCCGCGCCCGTCGCGGTCGCACCGGCGTCTGCTGGGCCGCGACCCGGCGCGCCCGGACGTCGAGGGCCGCGTCCGCCAGGGGTCGGGATCATGATCGCCGTCGCCGTGGCCGGTATCGCGCTCGGCGTGATCATCGGCGTGATCGTCACCGCCGGCCAGCAGGCTGACGCGAACCAGGCCATCGCCGACGCGCAGAACATCCGCTCGGAGATGGAGGCGAACCAGGCCGAGATCGAGGAGCAGCGCGCCCAGATCGACAAGCAGAGTGACGAGGTGGCAGAGCGCGAGCAGGCGCTGGGCGACCGTGAGGCGCAGCTCGAGGAGCGCGAGAAGGCGCTCGAGCAGCAGCAGCAGGAGCAGGAGCAGCAACAGCAAGAACAGGAACAGCAGCAGCAGGAAGAGCAGGAGAACAACGACAACGACAACGGTGGAGGGGACCCGGGCACCGTCTTCTACTGGAACTGCGACGCGGTCCGCGCGGCCGGCGCCGCACCGCTCCAGAACGGGCAGCCGGGCTACATGCCCCACCTCGACGGCAACGGCAACGGCACGGCCTGCGAGGACGGCGAGTAGGCCGGACGAAGCCGGCTGACGGCCGGCTGGCACCGGCCTGAGACGCGGCCGGGCCGGAACCGGCCGGAGACATGGAACGGGCCGAGGCAGATCCCCAGACTCTGCCTCGGCCCGCTCGTGTGTTCCCGGTCCACGCCATCTCCCCAGACGAGACGCGGACCGGGAAGTCCTAACCCCCGAAGAGTCCCTCCAGGAGTGCGCCGAGGCCGAGGGGATCCTCGTCCTCGGGAGCTTGGGTCGGCTCCTTGCTCGGAGCCGGGCGCGGCGTCACGCCGCCGGGCGGCGGAGCCTCGCTCGTCGAGGCGACCTGCAGTGCCTCGCTCGTGTCGATCAGGCACAGCCGCCAGACGTCGGCGTCCACACCCTTCGGCGCCTGACCGAACGACTTGCCGGTGAGCTGCGGCGGCGCCGTCCACTCCTTGCCGGTGCGCTGCGTGACGCAGGTCTCCATCGCGGGGACCTCGTTCGCCGCCGCGTCCTCGGTCAGCAGCGGGACGAGCTTGGCGACCATCGGCGCGGGTGCGGCGGCCTTTGGCGTCTCAACGGACTCGCCCGCCACGTCGTGGATGACCGCGCACTCGGGAGACGTGCTGTGGCACCACGAGGCGCTCCACGTGTCCTGGTTCGAGTAGACGAACCCGCGTGGCTCCGCCGTCGAACGGTCGACCTGCAGGACCCGCATCCATACGCTGCCGTCGCCGAGCACGTCGAACGGCGTGACCCGGAGCGACGTGCCCGCTTCTGGCGCGCCCGCGGCCGCGTCGTCGGGCTCCGGTGACGCGGGCGCCCCCTGCGCGCCCGCGGCACCACCGGTCGTCGGGTCGTCGAAGACCAGGAACTGGTCCCCTTCCACCGCGCCGGAGAAGCCGAACACGAGCGCCGGTCCGCCATCGGTCGGCAGGATCATGGCGTCGGACGTGACGCCTCGCCACAGCAAGGTCCCGCCGAGGTTCCCCGCGCGGAGGTTCTCGAGGGCGGTGTCGCCACCGGCGAGCAGCTCCAGGTCGGTGGCGCTGTGGCGCCCGTCGATCTTCGCCAGGGTCACCACCGCGAGGTAGCGGTCGTCGCCCCCGGCATCCAGACCGAGGTCGAGCACCACGGTGTCCCTGTCGACGGGGTAGACCGCTGGCGCGGCCACCGTTCGCACGCCTGGTGCGAGGTAGGCGAGCCTCGCCTCCGGATCCTGCAACGGGAGGTCGGTGGGCGACGGCGCGGGCGGGTCGACCATCACCTCGCCCTCGGCCTTCGGTCCCGCGCTGCTGGGCGCGACCTGGACCGGGGCACTGCTCCAGAGACCCGGGATGCCAGGGAGCGCACCTGCGGCCCCCGCGCCCACCGTGGCGAGCGCCAGCGTCGACGCCAGCGTCACGCTCGCGCGCCGTGTGGCCTGCTTACGACGGCTCGACCGCAGGACGCTGTTCAGGTCCAGCGTCGACGCGGGTACCGCAGCGTGCGCCGACTCGCGGACCCGTGCGACGAAGTCGTCGTCCGGGGCGCCGTGGGAGGAGTTCATGTTCATCGGCTTCCGCCCAGTGAATCGATGTCGAGGATCGCGCGCAGGTGGGCGAGGCCGCGCGAGGCGGTGGACTTCACGGTGCCGAGAGGTATGCCGAGCTCGCTCGACACCTCGGACTCCGACAGGTCCAGCAGGTGACGCAGCACCACTACACGGCGCTGCTTCAGGGGTAGGCGCAGGAGGGCGCGCACGACGGCGTCGCGGTCGTCCACCGTGCGCGTGGGCATCCGGGCCGCCGCACGGGCGACGCGCACGTCGTCCTGGGGCAGCTCGTCGGGGCCGGTCAGGACCTCGCGCCGGGTGCGCCGCCAGGCGTCGATGCGCAGGTTGGCCAGGACACGCCGGGCGTAGACGAGCGGATCGCCCGCCCTGGCCTTGTGCCAGTGCCGGTAGCACCGCTCGAAGGTCTGCTGGGTGAGCTCCTCCGCGCGGTGCGCATCACCGCTCAGGAGGAACGCCATCCGGTGGAGGGGATCTCTGGCCTCTCGCATGAACGCGGTGAACTCTTCGTTCTTCGAGATCTGTGCGTTCCTGCGCGCGTGAGTGGCCGTAGGCCGGTCTGTCCGCACGGGCAGCGAGGCTACGTCATCGACGTCCGCCGCCCCACCTCGGACCACCGTGAGCGGCCGGGTGGCGGGAACGGTATCGGTCTTCACCGTAGGGGTCTGCACGGTATGGGTCTTCACTGGGGCGCCGCCCGACACCGGGTCCGGCGTCGTCATGGATAGGGAGTCTGGGGTGTTCTGCTCGGTGGTCACGTTCTCCAGGTCGTCCGCAGAGCTGGAGTCGGCGCGCACGACGTGCAGGGTCACGGGCTTGGGGACCCGGGACTCTGGCGCTAGTGCGCGCGGACTCGTGACTGTCACGAACGGAACACGGGCCGGCGAGGCCGAAGGTTCCATTCCAGCTCCACGAATTTTTTGGGGCCCTGGCCAGAGCCCGCGCGCCCCGCGCCGTCACCGCCGGAAGTCGAGCGTCCCCAGGAAGGTGTGGAGGTCCTTCAGTCCCTGCTCGGTACCGTCGAACTCGACGACCAGGAACAGGTTCTCACCCTGGTCCTCCTGATGGAGGTAGATGTTCAACCAGTAGTAGTCGACCTCCCCGCCCGCGTAGTAGGCGGTCGGCAGGATCTCCGCGTAGTCGGCGCCCGGGACGTCGATCATCTGGGACTGGGGCGCGTCACTGCTCCGGGTCCACCAGTTGCCGCCGGGCTTGCCGCCCTGTACGTAGACGCGTTCTGGCCACTCCGTGTCTTCGGCAGCGCGCGCCTTCTCCTTGGCGGAGGCATCCGTCCACAACTTGAGGGTCTCCGCGTCGACGCCCGGGTCCACGTGCGTGATCGTCGGCCCGGTCCACTCGACGCCCGGTGAGAACTCACCGTCCGTCTTCTTGTCGGCCCACCCCTCGGGCACCGCGAACTTCAAGCCGTTGTGCTCGGCCCGCACCCAGTCGGCAGGTACCCCGCGTTCGATGGCGGCGAGGACCGGGGAGGAGAACTCCGGCTGGTACCAGTCGGGCTCGCCCTGATCCCTGAGCCAGAGGTTCCCCACGAAGTTCCGCAGCATGGCGTCGCCCTGCTCGTTCGCCGCGAAGCGGGTCTCGATGACCCAGCCCTCGTCGCCGCTGCGGAGCCTGACGGTCACCGGGCGGATCTTGCCCTCCGTCTTGTGCTGCTCGATGACCACGAGGTCGGCGCCCTCGACGTCCAGCGTCGTCGCGCCCGAGTCCTTCGCCGGAACGGTCCAGCCGGCGACGTCGAACACGTTCCGCAGCTCGATGGTCGCGTCCATGTCGTCGATCGTGCCGTTCTCGCCGAGGCCGCCGGCCTCCGGGTGCTCCGGGTCCAGCCATCCGGCGACGCCGCCCGCGTTGACGTCGCCGACGGTGATCCAGCCGCCCGGCGGCACCTCGTACCAGAGGCCGCCGAGGATGTAGGGGGCGTGCCCGCCGTCCTCGACGACGCCGCGCTCCACGCCCGGCAGCACCGGCAGCGTCCCGCCGCCGGTCTCCAGGTACTCCGTGGGTGCGGCGTCCGGCTCACCGCTCGGACTGGGCGATGGGCTGGCGCTGGCCGGCGGCTCGGTCGCCCGGGCCGACTCGGCGGTCGTCTTGACCGTGCCGGGCAACGGCCCCTGCCGGTCCGCATAGATCGCGCCGACCGCACCGATGCCCGCGCCGGTGAGCGCGAGCGCCGCCACGCTCGCCGTGGCCGCGACCACCATCCGGCGTCGGCGGACGTTCCGCACCGCGCGCACCGCCATGGTCGTCGGGTCCAGCGAGGTGGGCGGCTCGATGGTCGAGCCGGCCGCGCGGAGGCCGGCCATCATCGCTGCGTCCTGCTTCGAGTGGATGTCGTGCACGTTCATGATCGGCTCCCTTCGCCGTCGGACACCACGAGGGTGCGCAGCCGCGCCAAGGCGCGTGAGGCGGTGGACTTGACCGTGCCGGTGGAGATACCCAGCTCGGCCGCGGTGTCGGACTCGGAACGGTCCAGGAGGTAGCGCAGGACCACCACCCTGCGCTGCTTGACCGACAGTGACATCAACGCACGGACGAGGCGGTCGCGCTCGGCCAGCTGGGCGTCCGACGCCGGTGCGCTCCGCACCCGGGTGCTGCTCGTCGGGTCGTCGGTGAGCACCTCGCGACGGGTGCGGCGCCAGGTGTCGATGCGCGCGGTGGCCAGCACGCGGCGCGCATAGGCGAACGGGTCGCCGTCGCCCACCTTCTTCCAGGCCTTGAACGTCCGCTCGAGGGCGAGCTGCACGAGGTCCTGCGCGCGGTGCTGGTCACCGCAGAGCAGATAGGCGATCCGGTACAGCGCAGGAGTGTTGGCCTGGGCGAAAGCCGTGAAGTCCGCGACGGGGTCCACACCGCTCCGGACGACGACCATCTCGCCGGTGCTCGGCTGCACCCCAGGACTCACCGCTACCTCGCTCATCCCGAGCACCGCCCGGAGCCGTGTCCGGAAACCTGCCCCGGCACTGGTTTGCGGCGCCGTCCGCGTCGCTTCGTCTGCGTCATGCACCATAGACGCAGGCCAGGACCGCCAGGGTTGCGCCCTTTCGGAACGGGTTCTTACGAGTTCCTGACGCCGCCCCGGGGATACCCCTAGTTGAGTGCTGGGTATTTGTGGGCTGAAAGGCTTCAGACCCGCAAATACCCAGCACTCAACGGTGGGTCACAGGACGTGGGAGAGGAAGTTCTGCGTGCGTTCTTCCTGCGGGTCGTCCAGGACCGCGCTCGGCGGGCCCGTCTCGACGATGACGCCGTCGTCCATGAAGACGACGTGGTCGGCCACCTCACGGGCGAACCCGATCTCGTGCGTCACCACGATCATCGTCATGCCGGACTTCGCCAGGTCCTGCATCACCGACAGCACCTCGCCCACCAGCTCGGGGTCGAGGGCCGACGTCGGCTCGTCGAACAGCATGAGCTCCGGATCCATCGCGAGCGCCCGGGCGATGGCGACCCGCTGCTGCTGGCCGCCGGACAGCTGTGCCGGGTAGTGCTCCATCCGGTCGGACAGGCCCACGCGCTCGATGAGCTCGAGCGCGCGCTGCTTCGCCGCCTTCTTCGACATCCCCCGGACCTGCACCGGCGCTTCCATGATGTTCTCGAGCGCCGTCATGTGCGGGAACAGGTGGAACCGCTGGAAGACCATCCCGATGCGCGAGCGCTGCTTCGCGACCGCCTTCGGGTGCAGCCTGTGGAGGGTCCCCTTGGCGTCCTTGCGGTAGCCCATGAGGTCACCGCCGACGACGACGGAGCCTCCGGTGATCTCCTCCAGCTCGTTGATGCAGCGCAGGAGGGTGGACTTGCCGGAACCGGACGGGCCGAGGATGACCGTGACCTCGCCCCGCGCGACGTCGAGGTCGACGCCCTTCAGGACGTGCACGGCTTCCTGGCCGTGGCCGAACACCTTGTGCACTGCGCGTACGGAGACCATGTCCGTGGCGTCCGCCGGAGCGGTCGTGGAGCCTGCGCCGACGCTCATGGCGTGACCTCCCTGTTGACGTCTTCTTTCACGGTCCCGGCAGCGGCGATGGCGGCCTGTCGGCCACCCGGGCCCTTGCCACGCCCGCGCCGCCCGGTGGCGGTGCCGAACCCGCGCCCGTAGTACTTCTCCAGGTAGTGCTGGCCCACCATCAGGATCGAGGTGATGAGCAGGTACCAGAGCGCAGCGATGACCAGGAACGGGATGGTCACGAACTGCCGGTTGCCCATGGCGGACGTCGCGTACGTGAGCTCGAAGGTCAGTGGCACCGCGACCACCAGCGAGGTGGTCTTCAGCATGGAGATGGTCTCGTTACCCGTCGGCGGCACGATGACCCGCATGGCCTGCGGCAGGATCACGCGACGCATGATCTTGCCGTCCTTCATCCCGAGCGCCTTGGCGGCCTCGGCCTGGCCCGGGTCCACGGACGTCAGGCCGGCGCGCATGATCTCGGCGAGGTACGCCGACTCGTTGAACGCCAGCCCGAACAGCGCCAGCCAGAACACGGTGAGGACGTCGTCGGTGCGGAACGAGAAGAACTCCGGACCGAACGGGATACCGAGCGAGAGCCGCGGGTAGAGCACCCCGAGCAGGCCCCAGAAGATCAGCTGCGTGTAGATCGGCGTGCCGCGGAAGAACCAGATCCAGAGCCAGCTCACCCACCGCATCACCGGGTTGTCCGACCGCCGCATCATCGCGAGCGTGACCGCGAGCACCACGGCGATGGCCATGGAGCCGAACGTCAGGATCAGCGTCCACATGACACCGCGGATGATGACGATGTCGCGCAGGTAGAGCCAGACCACGTCCCAGCGAAAGTTGTCGTTGGTGATCAGGGCATTCGCAGCCATGGCGGCCAGCACCAGCACGACCGCGGCCGCGACGAGGCGGCCGGGTCGCGGCACCGGCCGCGCATGGATCCGGTTGGGCACCGGGTCGTTACCCGATGCCAGGTTCTTGCTGGAGCTCATCTCGCCCCTCTTCTCTGTCCGGCGGCGCTGGTCACTCGGCAGGGTTGAGCTCGGCCTCGTCCACGACGACGCCCTCGCTGCCCCAGCCGGCGAAGATCTGCTCGAGCGTGCCGTCGTCGATGAGCTTCTGCAGCGCGGCCTGCACGGCCTCGGTCAGCTCGTCGTCGCCCTGCGCGACGACGATGCCGTACGGCGCCGCGTCGTTGATCTCGCCGATGGTCTCGACCTCGCCGGAGGTCTGCTCGACCGCGTAGGCGGTGATCGGCGAGTCGGCGTACATGGCCTGGAGCTTGCCGCCCACGAGGTTGGTGGTGACGTCGGCCTGCGACTCGTAGCGCACGACGTCGATGGGCTCCGCGCCCTCGTCCTCGCAGTCCTTGGCGGCCTCGGTGAGCTCCTCGTCCTGGATGGTCGAGGTCTGCACGCCGATGGTGCTGCCGCACAGGCTCTCGGGGTCAAAGCCCTCGGGGTTCTCCGCGGCGACGCCGAACTGCGAGCCGGCGACGGCGTAGCTGATCATGTTGGCCTCGGCGGTGCGCTCGTCCGTGATGGTGAACGCCGAGATGCCCACGTCGTACTTGGAGCCGATGGCGGGGATGATCCCGTCGAACGCCGCAGTCTGGACGTCGGCCTCCAGGCCGAGCACCGCGGCCACGGCGTTGATCGTGTCGATGTCGAACCCGACGGGCGTCTCGCCGTCCACGTCGATGAACTCCGCAGGCGCGTACGCCGTGTCGGAGCCGACGGACAGCGTGCCCTTGTCGGCGATCTCCTTCGGGAGCATCGCGGCGATCTCCTCGTCGGCCTTGACGGTCGACGGGTCGAACGATGCCTCGGCATTGGCCTCGTCGCTAGCGGTGCCACCAGTGGGCTGCTGTGACGCGTCGGTGCACGCGGTGAGGACAAGGGCGGCAGCGGTAAGTGCCGCGGCAGCAGTGAAGGCGGGAAGCCTGCGCATCAGGGGTCTCCTGGGTCGGATCGTTGGTGTGTCACGAGGCGCTACGACCCGGCAGATCTCCGTCATCAGGGGAGCAGAGGACCCGACGGCGCACTGGGCGCCTCGTGTGCGAGTCTCACCTAACCGTGACGCCCTCCTGGCGTAAACCCGGAAGATCGAGACCGATGTCACATTGTGATGTTTTGCGCGTCTCGTTAACTTTTAATCCACGTCCATGTGGTCTGGCCTGCGTAAACATCCCCGGCAAGCCGGCCGCAGGCCGACCTGCCGGGGATGTTGCTCAGGTGTCGCGCTCGACGGGCTCGTCCGGCCGGTCCTCCGGACCGCCCTCGTGCTCCCAGCCGTGCGGGAACTCCGTCCGCTCGGGCCGTCGGGCGAGGGCGATGATGCTCACCGCGAGCCCACCCCACACCACGACGAGCGAGACGACCAGGAGTGCGATTGCTTCGCCGCTCATGACTTACCTCCGAACGTGGGCCAGGCCTCGAACCTGTCGGGGTCGACGCGCCACCGCATCCGGGTGAGCACCACCGCCGCGACGACGAACAGGGCGACGGTGCCCCACCCCATGACGTTGAGGTACCACCCCGCGTACTTCTCGTACCCGTCAAGGATCAGGGTGACGATGCGCGAGACCAGCATCGACGTGAGCACCACCGGACCGAGCACCACTATGCAGAAGGTCCACCAGCGACCCACCTGGATCGTGGAGACCCCGTTGAGGTGGAACCGCATCTCCTCGGTGCGGCGCAGCACCCAGCCGATGACCACCGTGGTCACCACCGCGGAGGCGACGATGCCGATGTTGTTGGCCCACTGGTCGACGGTGTCGAGCGCTATCAGGCCGGTGGTGGTGGAGAAGGCCAGCACGGAGAGCACCGCGGCCACCACGCCGATCCGGACCGAGGCCTGGGTGCGCGTCCAGCCGAACTTCTCCTGGAACGACGCCGACACGACCTGCAGGATCGAGAGCAGCGACGTGTAGCCGGCCATCACTAGCGACCCGAAGAACAGCGCCCCGAAGATCCCGCCCGCCGGCATCTGGGAGACGAGTGCGGGGAACGTGATGAATGCGAGCGTCGGCCCGGTGAGCCCTTCGAGCTCTGCGACGCCGACACCCTGCTCGTGCGCGAGGAAGCCCAGCGCCGCGAACACACCGATTCCCGCGAACACCTCGAAGCCGGAGTTCGCGAACGCGACCACGAAACCGGGCGAGGTCAGGTTGGCGCGGCGCTTCCGGTAGGAGGCGTACGTGATCATGATCCCGAACGCGATGGAGAGCGAGAAGAAGATCTGGCTGTAGGCGGCGATCCAGACGTTCGGATCGGCCATCGCACCCCAGTTCGGCGTGAACAGCGCGTTGAGCCCCTCGGCCGCACCCGGCAGGAACAGGGCCCGCACCACCAGCGTGCCGAACGCGAGCAGCAGCAGCGGCATGAAGACGAAGTTGACCTTCTCCAGGCCCTTCGCGACCCCGGCCGCCAGCACGACGATCGTCGCCACCCACACGAGGACCAGCGGGATCAGCACCGCGGGCACGAAGTCGAGCGTGAACCACGGGTCCGCGCCGCCGACGTCGGCCAGCTGGAGGTAGGTACCCGTGAAGAAGCCAGCGGTGTCGTCACCCCAGCGCAGGTCGAACGAGTAGACGAAGTAGCTGAGCGCCCACGCGATGATCACCGCGTAGTAGACGGCGATGACGAAGCAGATCGACACCTGGAACCAGCCCAGGTGCTCCAGCCAGCGCTTGACGCGCCGGAGGGCCAGCGGCGCCGAACCGCGGAACCGGTGTCCGATCGCGTAGTCGAGGAACAGGATCGGGATGCCCGCCGTCAGCAGCGCGATCAGGTAGGGCACCATGAACGCGCCCCCACCGTTCTCGTATGCCACCCCCGGGAAGCGCCAGATGTTCCCCAGCCCGACAGCGGAGCCGATGGCGGACAGGATGAATCCCAGCTGTCCGCTGAACTCCTCCCGCTTCTCGGGCTCCGCGGTAGCTCTCTGCGCGTCGCTCATACCCTGATCCTCCGAGAAAATCCCCCCGAGCGCGAAATCGGGCTCATCGGGCGAGCAGGTCCTCGACGTACCCACCGCGGAACTTGCCCGTCGGATCGAGGCGCGCGGCCAGGTCCGCGAAGTCCTCGAAACGCGGGTACAGGCCCGGCAGGTCGGCCACGGGAACGGTGAACAGCTTGCCCCAGTGCGGGCGCGCACCCAGCGGCAGGAGCGCCGCCTCCAGCTCGGGCAGCAACGCCCGCACGGCCGGCCAGTCCTGCTGCCACGTGAAGTGGAACGCGATGCTGTCCTCGCCGGTGGTGCTGAGCCACTGGTCGTCACCGGCGATCGTGCGGATCTCCGAGGTCAGCAGCAGCGGCCCGATCCGGTCCCCGAGCGCCCGCAGCGCGCGGACGGCGTCGGGCCCCGCCGTGCGCGGCAGGAGGTACTCCGTCTGCAGCTCCTCGCCGAGCGACGGCGTGAAGTCCAGCCGGAAGTGCGGCAGCCGCTCGAACCACGGTCCCGGCACCCCGCCCTGCTCGGTGCACGCGACAGCTGCTACGTCCGGCAGGGGGTGCATGGGCTCGGTCGCCGGCGCGGCCCCCAGCTCGACCAGGAGCGTGGGCGCCTCGCCGCCGGCCGAGACCTTCGACTTGCACCAGACCATCCGAACGTCCGGCTCGAACCAGCTCGTGAAGATGCTGACGGAGTACGCGCTGCCCATGACGGCGTCGAGGTTCTCGAACAACGCGTCCCAGGGCAGGCCGGTGAAGACGTCCTGGCGCACGTCGAACGTCGGCACCGTCGCCAGCTCCACGCGCGTCACGATGCCGAGGGCGCCGAGCGCCACCACGGATCCGGGGAAGTCGGCGTCGCCACGGCGCAGGATCACCACCTCGCCAGAGGCGGTCATGAGCTCCACCCCGACGACGTCGCCCGCGAGCGAGCGTGTCCCGTCACCCGAGCCGTGAGTACCCGTGGCAACCGCACCGGCCACCGAGATGTGGGGTAGCGAGGCCATGGCGCCAAGGGCCCGGCCCTCGGCGTGCAGGCCGGCCGCGAGCTCGCCGTAGCGGAGGCCGGCACGGACCGACGCGACTCCCGTCCCTGGGTCCACCTCGAGGGACGGCCTGCCGTCGTCGAGCAGGTCGAGCTGGACGTGCACGCCCGTCGTGTCGGCGACGTCGCAGAACGAGTGGCGCGAGCCGAGGGCCCGGACGCGGGGCTCACCGGCGACGATGCCGGCGAGCTCCGCGAGGGTCCTGGGACGTTCGATGCGCTCGGAGGAGTAGGTGAGGTTCGCTGCCCAGTTCTTCACCGGTCAAGCGTGCCACTCCTCCGACGGATCGAGTGCGACCGACCAGATGGGTTGGGTTCCGGCTCAGGCGCTGGCCGCGGCGCTGGCCGCGGCGCTGCGGACCACCGGAATCCGCTGACTGATGCCGACCATGTCCAGGACCTCCATCACCACGGCGGACGGCTCACGGAGCAGTACGGGCGAACCCGTCTCCTCACCGAGCACGAACACCTGCAGGATGAAGGCCACCCCGGAGGAGTCGATGAACGTGACATCCCGCGCGTCGACGATGACGGGGTCGGGATCGGGTCGTGCTGCGAGCGTGGCCATCGCCGCGCTCGCGTTCTCGCGCAGCAGCGCGTCGATGTCACCCCAGAGGGTCAGCACCGTGCCCTCGTAGGTGTTCCGGCAGGCGATACCGGATCCCGGGCGACCGGGAACCATGTCCTGCGCTGAGTCTGACGGGAGAGGGTCCATGGGGTCATTCGCTCCGTCCTGCATTGGTCGGGCCTCGACTTCACTAGACACTGACTTACCAACTGACCTTCACTGGCGACTTGGACTCTTCTTGGTGCTCTCTGACCGCTCCTTGGTCGGGAGGGGCAAGAATTGCCTAGGGCGAGTGTTCACCCGTCACATGGCTTCCGTCCACCCCCCAGGAGTTACGGTCACGTTGCACGGAGGCGAACTGCCGGCCTCCGCACCCTCGCGGGCCTGCTCGATCCCGGCCCGAGAACGTCTCAGAGCGGGTCGGTCACGTCCGCAACCGTAGCGTCGAGCGCCGTCGTGAGATCAACGGCGTCAACCGTGGCACCCACACCGCGAGCGCCTCCGCCGATCGACACCGGCCCCGGCTCGCTGAGCCGAGAGTCCGCGACGACGGGCCACCTGTGGAACGACCCGAACGGAGTGATGGTTCCCCTCTCATAGCCCGTGACCTCGAAAGCCACGTCCTTGCTCGGCATCGACAGCCGGGAGACGCCGAGCAGCGCACGCAGCTTGGGCCACGAGATCTGCCGGTCACCCGGGACGAGCACGAACAGGTAGTCCTCGTCCGCCCGGCGCACCACTATCGTCTTGATCAGCTTCGCCGGCTCGACACCGCGCGCTGCGGCTGCCTCAGCGAGGCTAGCGACCTGACCGTGTCGCGTCATCTCGAACGGGATGCCGGCCGCCTCGAGCGCCGCGACGGCACGTTCTTCGCTCATGAAATTTCCTATCCCGAAAAGACGAGTCTTCGTTGTCTCGAAATATGGTCAAGACTTCGCCCGCAGGCAACTCAGACGTCGTACTCGGTTCGCTCGGTACGCCAGTACTCGGCCCCGTCCCGGGTGCGCTGCACCAGACCGTGGTCGACCATCGCACGCCGCATGCCCACCGGGTCGTGCGCGAGCTCGTGCAGCCGGTCGGTCAGGTCGCGTTCCGTCACCGGCTCCAGCAGGGTGGGCAGCACCTGCGCCGCCAGGTAGCGAGTCACCGCCACCTTGTCGCGCCACCTCCGGGGCATCGACTCGAGCCGCCCGGACCGCAGGAACCGTCGCGGGTCGCCGGCGGCGCCTCCCGAGGGAGTCGCCGCGACCCTGTCGCTCGGAACCTGCTCCGCCGTCATGTGGCGATCAGTCCTCGCCGCCTGGCCAGGCTGCGCTCCTCGGGACGGGCCGCCGACAGGGCGGTCGACGTCACCGTGGCCGGGGTCCCGTCGCCACTCGCGTCCGCAGACCCGGCGGGCTCCGTCGTGTCGGCGGCCTTGCCGGCCTCCGAGCCGTCGTCGGGCGCGCACGGGTCGTCCGCCGGCTCCTCGGTCCCGGTGCTCGGCGTGGGCGTCGGCTCGGGGCTGACGCTCGGCTCGGGCGAGGCGCTCGGCTCCGGTTCGGGTTCGCCGCCCGGGCACGTCGGGTCAGACGGCGACGGGCTCGGTGACGGGCTCGGCGAGGACGGAGACGGCGACGGGGTCGGTTCCGTCGGAGTCGGCGTGGGCGTCGGAGTCGGTGTCGTCGACGGCGTGGGTGTCGGCTTCGGCGTCGGCTTGGGCGTGGGCTTCGGCGGCTTCTGCGACGGCGGGTTGTCGCCCGGCCGGTCGGACGGCTTCGAGGTCGGCGGCTTGTTCCCGCCGTCGTCGGAGCCGTTGCTCGGCTTAGGGTCGAGCGCGGGCTTGTAGCGCGGGGTCGTGTCGTCCGACGGCACCCAGGTCCCGACGTCGGACGGGTCGATCGCGCGGTTCGGGATCGAGCCGGCGGCGAAGAACTCGAAGTGCCACGGCTCCGGCTTCGACCCGTCGAGCTGGGCCCACGACGGGTTGTCCCAGCCGTAGTCCGGGCCGTGCAGCCGCAACCAGACGTACTCCGGTGAGCGGCCGCCGGCGATCGGGTTGCCGAGGTCCACCGCGATGCCCCAACCGTGGTTCGACGTACCGGGGATCGCGGCGAGGTGCGGCTTGATGCCGGCCAGGGTGACCTGGGCCTCGTAGGAGCGGTAGGAGTCGGTGATCGGGATCGGGTAGCCGAACTCCTGCTCGAACAGCGCACTGAGCGCGGTCAGCCGTTCGGCCGCGTCGCAGCGCAGCATGTGGCCGGACGCGAAGTCCAGGGGGCACAGCACGTCGGCCGGGATGCGGCCGTTCGCGTATCCGGTGGTGGTCCCGCCGAAGATGCTCACGATGTCGAGCAGGCTCTCGCGCAGCGAGAAGCCCTGGCGCTGGCCGGGCCCGTCCACCTCGACGAGCGCGTTGGGCACCGACGGGTCCAGCATGTTCGCGAGGCGTACCGCGGCGATCACCACCTCGTCATAGGTGATGTAGCCGGCCGTCGGGTCCTCGTCGTGCGAGTCGATCACCGAGGTCTGCTCGTTCGACACCTGCACGGCAGGCGGGGCTTCGTCGTCGGTCCGCGGCTCCGGGCGCGCCTCGCGCTCCTCTGGCTCGTGCTCGGGGCGGTCCTGCTCAGGGCTGTCCTGCTCGTTGTCGGCATCCGCAGCCGGATCCTCTGCGCCCTCCTGGGCGTCGCGCGCCACTGGCGCATCCTCGAGGCGGAGGCCCTTGTTGTTCTCGCCGAAGGCCAGCTGCTGCATCTGGTACGTCGTGTAGAGCATGCCGAGCTCGGCGGCGGCCTGCGCGATAGTGGGGCTGAAGTTAGGTCCCTGTTCCTGCGCCTGCTCCTCGGCCCGCTCGAGGACGGCGACGATCTGGGCGAGCGTGACGCCGTCGGGGGCAGTCTCGGTCTCACCGACCGTGACGCTCTGCAGCAGCCCGTAGAGCCTGATGGGCAGCTCGCCGCCGTTCCCGCCGGCGAGGTGCGAGGCGGGGACGCTCGCGGAAGCGGTGAACAGCACACCCACCGCGATGACGGTGGCGACCGCACCGGTCCAGGCGGTCCGGAAGTACTTGCGCAGACCCGTGCGGGAG
Source organism: Promicromonospora sp. NPDC023805 (assembly GCF_040639635.1). NCBI lineage: Bacteria > Bacillati > Actinomycetota > Actinomycetes > Micrococcales > Promicromonosporaceae > Promicromonospora > Promicromonospora sp. NPDC023805. The sequence goes on from NZ_JBFAAH010000035.1 coordinate 38,737, forward strand.
CTGTGCGGACTTGGCTTCTTCGCCTCGTCGTTCACGCGTCGCCCCCTCGGTCGGTGCGCCACTTCGTGGTGCGGTACGTGCGTTGTGGGTCCTTGCACAGGCCTATCACGCCCAGGTGAACTCGAGCGGCGTAATTTTCGGCCGCCCAGGGTGAACCGGCCTCCTGGGTCAGGAGCCGGTCCCTGTCACGATGACGCCCCGATCGCCAAGGGTAACGATTCGGGCGTACGGCGCAATGAAACCTTTCGTGGACATCTCGTGATGCTTCACACTGGCCCGCGTCCCAACGGGCGCACCTGCGTCCGCAATCGAACGGCCGGAACAGTGGCCGTGAAAGGAAAGTCCTTCATGAGCGAGACCACGAGCGCACCCGCCGACCAGGGCACGGTCCAGGACCCGAAGGCCAACACCCTGGCGATCGTGGGCTTCATCCTCGCGTTCGTCGCGCCTCCGATCGGGATCGTCGTCTCGGCGATCGCCGCCTCGAAGGCAGGCAAGGCGGGCCTCGACAGCAAGCTCTCGAAGTGGGGCCTGGGCCTCTCGATCGTCTTCACGGTCCTGTACCTCGTGCTCGTCGGCCTCGCCACCTACGCGGCGCTCACGCTGCCTGGTGCCGCGGGCTGATCCGAGCCGGACCCGGGCGCCGCGACGCGCCCCGCGACGCGACCGTGCGTCACCAGCAGCGCAGAGGCTGCCGTTCCCCGGAGGAGCGGCGGCCTCTGCCGCTTGAATGGCTGATACCGGGCTATCCAGGATCATCCGGATACTCCACAATATGGCCTGACATTTCATAAGACCTGCAACCAGGGGAGCACTCCCGACATGACCACGCCCGACACCACGACTCCCGAGGCCGCTGTCGACCAGACAGCGGTAGCCACCACCACCGAGGTCGTGGAGACCGAGCCTGCCGCGCCGGAGGCGACGTCCGAGGCGACGGCAGAGGCCGAGGCCCCGGCAGCCGAGACGGCGCCCCTCGAGACCGCTGCCGCGACGTCCCCCGCTGATGTCGTCACCGAGGCCGCTGTGGCCCTCGCGACCCCCGCGGCCCCCGAGACCGCCGTCGCCGCGCCGGCTGCCGCGGTCGAGGAAGAGGACCCGCAGACCGCGGTCTTCAGCCTCCTCACCTTCTTCCTGGCAGCCCTGCCGGTCATCGGCGTCATCCTGAACGCGATAGCCGTCGCCCGCGCCGGCAAGGAGGGCTTCGACCTGTGGCTCGCTCGCTGGGGCCTCGCGCTCGCCATCATCGAGACGCTCGGCGCCCTCGCCCTGGTGGGCCTCGGCTACTACCTGGGCGTGCTGAGCGCCGGCTGAGCCACCTGAGCCGCTCGACCCCTCAGGGTCCGCCCCCACCCGGTCCCCTCGCGCGGTTTCCCCAGACCCGCCGCGAGCGGCCGGGCGGAGGCGGACCCTGCGCCGTGGAGCGACACGGCGGACTTTGACGACAGACCGGGTGAAATTTCGCTAACCGTCACATCCCGGTCATTTGGACGACACCGCCCAGGCCGACGATGAACGCGCCCTGATCGGTCTCGCGAAAGGTCTGCCCATGTCGCAGCTCGTCGTCCAGCACGAACCTCGGCGAGGGTTTCGCCCCCGCCACCTGATCGCAGCGGTCACGGCGCTGGCACTCGTCGCGCTGCTGATGGTGGTGTTCCCGCAGCAGGCAGGCGCCTACCCGCCGGGACTGCCCACCAAGGCGGTGGCGCAGTCCGAGCTCAACGCGCTCACGGTGCGGGCGGAGGGCGCGTCCGCCCCGTACGACCGCACCCTGTTCCCGCACTGGATCACCGTCAACGGCTGCACCACCCGCGAGACCGTCCTGCAGCGCGACGGCGACGGCGTAGTGGTCGGCAGCGACTGCTACCCGACGTCGGGTAGCTGGTACAGCGAGTGGGACGGTAAGACGGAAACAGCCGCGGGAGACATCGACATCGACCACGTCGTGGCCCTGTCCGAGGCCTGGCACTCGGGCGCCAGCGGGTGGACGACGAGCCGCCGCCAGGACTTCGCGAACGACCTCACCGGCCCGCAGCTGATCGCCGTCACGGACAACGTGAATGTCTCGAAGAGCGACAACGACCCCGCCGAGTGGGTCCCGCCGCTCACCAGCTCGCACTGCGCCTACGCGAAGATGTGGATCCGCACGAAGTACCGCTGGAGCCTCACCCTGGACGCCGCGGAGAAGGCGGCACTGCAGCCGCTGCTCAACACCTGCTCGTCCTGAACGGACCCGTCCGCTGCCCGATGTCAGACGCTCAGGTCGCTCCGGTGACCTGAGGGTCTGACACGGACGTAGGACAGCGCCGCGTACAGCGCCGCCTCGGCGTCGCGCGTGGCCTCGTAGGCGTCCTGACAGGCGGCGTAGCCCGCGCAGGCGACGTCGACCGCGACTATCGCAGCAGACGAAGCGGCTTCGGTCCGTTCCGGGTCGACGTCGATATCGGCGTGTGCGTCACCAGCCGCGATGAGGTCCGCCGCGTGCTGCCGGGCAGCCCGGAGCTGCGCCAGCCCGGCACCGTGCCGGGCCTGTCCCGACTCGAGGGCTGAGGCGTAGGACTCGAGCGCATCAGCCACCGCCCCGAAACCGGGCACCCCGTCCCGCACGGTCCGGGCGCCGACGCGGAGTGCCACGGGGTCCCCCTCCGGCGGACGACTCACTGCCGTGTCCCAGTCGGACGCCGTGATCCGCAGGTCGTCGACCAGGCCCGCGACGTGCTGGGGCGCGTCACCGTGCTCGAATGCCTGCCGGATGCGGCTCAGGCCGTTGATCCGGCTCTCGCACAGAGCGGCGAGCTCACGGGCCGTCATGCCGGCCCGTCGGTGACTGCCCGCCGGACGGGCCGGACGGTGACGGCCACCCGGTGCGTCGTCGGCCATGTGACGCCTGCCGCGTTGAGCCGCTGCACCGAGCGCGCGATGGTCTCGGGGCTCATACCTCCGTGCCTCCGGCCCGAGCGCCCGCACGCACGGTCCGCGGCGCCGTGGGCACCGCGTCCGCATCGGCCGTCAACCTGTCAGTCATACCGCTCCCCTCGGGCATCCCGGTGCACGTCACAGGAATCTCGAAAGCCTACGGAGGCATCGCCCATCGCGATATGGGGAGCCATCCCCATCCCGCGAGCGCCGGTCCCCCACCCGGGCCGCCGACGCTATTGACCTGGTGTCCGTTCCGGGTGAATCTTGTCGGGCCGCGACCCGGACCGCGACTCGGGTCGTGCCGCGTCTGATCGCTCCATCGCTCCACCACTCCAAAGACGAAGCAAGGACGAGCACAGGGAGTTTCGATGACATCGCTGTCAGTACCCTCCGACCACCCACGCCGACATGCCGGCACCCGCCGCGCCGTCGGCTCCGCGACGGCCCTGGCACTTGCCTGCCTCCTGGCCGTACCCCTCTCCCCGGCCACGCAGGCCGATGCCGCACCGCAGGCCGCAGCCGCGCCACGAGCGGCGGCCGCGCCGGACGCCGTCATCTGCGACATCTACTGCGATGCCCGGGACCCCGGGCTCGCCGCGGGCGACCGCACGCCGGTGAGCGCCGCCGTCCACGGCCGGACGCTCCGGCTGCACGTCTCCGACCCCGACGTCATGGGCTGGGGCTCCATCGAGGGCGGCCGGTCGGGCGACGAGGTCTGGCTCGACCGGTCGTTCGACGGCGGCCGGACGTGGGCCTCGGGCAGCAGGCTCGGTGTCACCACGATCCCCGCTGGCTCCACGAGCCGGCGCACCCAGATGTACAACGTGGACGACTGGAACAACGCCGGCATCGGCGCCCTCCGCGTCTGCGGCAAGGCGGGTGACCGGCCGGAGATCGCCTGCACCGGCTGGGCACGTAACGACCGCAACGCCGGGAGCCGCTCGACGGCGGCCGCCACCGCGCTGATGATGCAGTGGGACCGCAACACCGGCCTGTTCGAGACCAACGGCTGGTGGACGGGTGCGAACGCGCTGACCGCCGTCATCGACAACGCGCGGATCAGCGGGATGGGCAGCTACCGGTACGCGATCGCGCAGACGTACGACAAGAACGTCAACGCGCGGCAGGGCCAGTTCCGCAACGAGTACCTGGACGACACCGGCTGGTGGGGTCTGGCCTGGATCGCCGCCTACGACCTGACCGGCGACAGCCGTTACCTGAACACCGCCCGGGCCGACGCCGACCACATGCGCGCCTACTGGACCTCCAAGTGCGGCGGCGGCGTCCAGTGGAACACCGACATCGCCTACAAGAACGCCATCACGAACGAGCTGTACATCCAGCTCAACGCGGCGCTGCACAACCGCATCCCCGGCGACACCGCCTACCTGCAGCGCGCCCGGGAGGGCTGGAACTGGTTCCGCGCCAGCGGCATGATCAACTCCGGCAGCCTGGTCAACGACGGGCTGAACGACTCGTGCGTCAACAACGGGCAGCCGACGTGGACGTACAACCAGGGCGTCATCCTGGGCGCCCTGGCCGAGCTGCACCGGGCCACCGGCGACGCGTCCCTGCTCAGCACCGCCCGGACCCTGGCCAACGCCTCGACGTCGTCCACGTACCTGAACCCGGGCGGGGTGCTGCGCGAGGTGAACGAGGGCAACGACTGCAACAGCGACGGCGCGTCCTTCAAGGGCGCCTACGTCCGCGGCCTGGGCAAGCTGAACGCCGCGCTGGGCGACCGGCCGTACAGCGCCTACCTCGACCGGCAGGCCGACACCGCGTACGCCAACGCCCGCGACCCCCTCCACATGTACGGCCCGCACTGGGCCGGCCCGCGGGTCCCGGTGACCTCCGGGCACGGCTGCCAGCACGGCGCGCTCGACCTGCTCAACGCGGCGCAGGCGAGCTGAATTTCCCGAAGCGTCAGACGCACAGGTCACTCGCCTGACCTGTGCGTCTGACACGTGGCGGGCGCCCGGTGGCAAATGACCTTGCCGTTCCTGGGAGAATGGGGGGTTGTGAGTACCGAGCCTTCTTCCACCCCAGTGTCCGACGGCGATCGCGGCCGCGCGGGCGGAGGCCGGAACCGCCGCCGTGGGCCGGGCAAGCAGACCGACAGGCAGAACCAGCGACCCCGGCGCAGCGGGCCGCAACGCGTCTCCACCGCCCAGCTCGAAAAGGCAGCCGCCAAGCGTGCCGCCGTCGAGGTGCCGCCCATCACCTACCCGGGGCAGCTGCCCGTCTCCGCGCGCCGAGCGGACATCGCCGCGGCGATCCGGGACAACCAGGTAGTGATCGTGGCCGGCGAGACCGGCTCCGGCAAGACGACGCAGATCCCGAAGATCGCGCTCGAGCTCGGGCGCGGACGGCAGGGCCAGATCGGGCACACCCAGCCCCGGCGGCTCGCGGCCCGTACGGTCGCCGAGCGCATCGCCGAGGAGCTCGGCACGGAGCTCGGCGGCGTGGTGGGCTACCAGGTCCGGTTCACCGACCAGTCCAGCGAGGACACGCTGGTCAAGGTCATGACCGACGGCATCCTGCTCGCCCAGATCCAGCGCGACCCGCAGCTGCTCGCCTACGACACGATCATCATCGACGAGGCGCACGAGCGGTCGCTCAACATCGACTTCCTGCTCGGCTACCTGTCCCGGCTCCTCCCCCAGCGGCCCGACCTCAAGCTGATCATCACGTCGGCCACCATCGACTCGGAGCGGTTCGCCGCACACTTCTCCCCCGCAGCCCTGGCCGAACGGGGCGGGGCGCCCGCGTACGTCACCGACGTGCTCCCCGAGCTCGCGCCGATCATCGAGGTCTCCGGCCGGACGTTCCCCGTCGAGATCCGCTATCAGCCGCTGTCGCCGGACGAGGACCCGTCGGGGGCCGACGACTCCTCCGCGAAGGGGTCTCGACCAGCACGACCGGCGGGCGGCGCTCGGCCAGCCGGCAGCGCCCGCGCACCCAAGAACGCGCGGGAGGAGAAGGACCTCGTCACCGGCATCATCGACGCCTGCGACGAGCTGCTGCGCGAGGGCAACGGCGACATCCTGGTGTTCCTCTCGGGCGAACGCGAGATCCACGACACCGCCGACGGGCTCGCCGGCCACCTCAAGGAGCGCGTCCGGGACCCGAAGCATCCGCAGCACGTCGAGATCATGCCGCTGTACGCACGGCTGTCGAGCGCGGAGCAGCACCGGGTCTTCCAGCAGCACACGTCGCGACGCATAGTGCTGGCGACCAACGTCGCCGAGACGTCGCTGACCGTCCCCGGCATCCACTACGTCGTCGACCCCGGTACGGCCCGGATCAGCCGCTACTCCAAGCAGACCAAGGTGCAGCGCCTGCCGATCGAGCCGGTCTCGCAGGCCTCGGCCAACCAGCGCAGCGGCCGGTCCGGCCGTGTCGCCGACGGCATCGCGATCCGCCTCTACTCGGAGGAGGACTTCAACGGGCGCCCCGAGTTCACCGAGCCCGAGATCCTGCGCACGTCGCTGGCGTCCGTGCTGCTGCAGATGATCTCGGTAGGCGTGGTCAGCACGCCCGACGACGTCGCCCGCTTCCCCTTCGTCGAACCCCCGGACACGCGCGCGATCCGCGACGGCGTCCAGCTGCTCACGGAGCTCGGTGCGCTGGAGGAGGTCTCGACAGGCTCGACCGGCGAGGGCGGCTCGACCGGCGAGACGATCACACGCCTCACCGAGGTCGGCCGCACGCTCGCCCAGCTCCCGATGGACCCGCGGCTGGCCCGCATGGTCATCGAGGGCTCGCGGCACGGCGTCGCCCGCGAGGTGGCGATCATCTCGGCCGCGCTCTCGATCCAGGACCCCCGCGAGCGCCCGGCGGAACAGCGCGCGCAGGCCGACCAGCTGCACGCCCGGTTCGCCGACCCGCGCTCCGACTTCCTCACGTACCTGAACCTCTGGGAGTACGTCCGGGAGCAGCAGCACCAGATGGGCAGCTCGGCCTTCCGGCGTCTGTGCAAGTCGGAGTACCTGAACTTCCTGCGCATCCGCGAGTGGCAGGACGTCGTCGCGCAGCTCCGCGAGATGTCGCGGCCGCTGGGCATAGAGATGTCCTTCCAGCCGCGTCACCGCCCAGCGTCAGACGATCGGTCGGGTCCGGTGGAGGGCGACGAGGTCGAGCCGCCTTCGTATCGGCAGCTGTGGGACGAGGACACGATTCACAAGTCCTTGTTGGCCGGCCTGCTCTCGCAGCTCGGGATGCAGGACACCGGCGAGGTGAAGGCGTCCGCCGTCGCGCACCTGCGTGGGACGCAGCGCGAGATAGCGCTGAAGCGTGCCAAGAAGCAGGCGCGGAACGAGTACATAGGCGCCCGCGGGGCGCGGTTCGCCATCTTCCCCGGGTCTCCCCTGTCGAAGAAGCCGCCCGGGTGGATCATGGCGGGCGAGCTCGTCGAGACCAGCCGCCTGTGGGCGCGCGACGTCGCCCGCATCCAGCCCGAGTGGGCGGAGGACCTCGCCGGTCCGCTCGCGAAGCACACCTACTCGGAACCGCACTGGTCCAGCAAGCAGGGCGCGGCGATGTGTACGGAGAAGGTGCTGCTGTACGGGGTGCCCATCGTGGCCGACCGGCGCGTGCTCTACGCGAAGGTCGACCCCGAGGCGGCGCGCGAGATGTTCGTGCGGCATGCCCTCGTGGAGGGCGAGTGGACCACGCACCACCGGTTCTTCCACGACAACCGCGCGCTCCTGGAGGAGGCCGGCGAGCTCGAGGCCCGCTCCCGGCAGCGCGGCCTGGTCGCGGACGAGGACGACCTGTTCGCCTTCTACGACGAGCGCGTCCCCGACTCCGTGGTGTCCGCCGCGCACTTCGACCGCTGGTGGTCGCGTGCCCGCAAGGAGACGCCGGACCTGCTCACCTTCACGATGGAACAGCTGGTCGGTGACGCGTCGGTCGATACGTCCGCGTTCCCCGAGAGGTGGCCCCAGGGCGAGCTCTCCCTGCCGCTCACCTACCAGTTCCAGCCCGGTTCCGACGCCGACGGCGTCACCGTGCACATCCCCATCGCGGTGCTCGCGCGCGTCGTGCCCGACGGGTTCGACTGGATGGTGCCCGGGCTCCTCGAGGAGCTGACCGTAGCGACCATCAAGTCGCTGCCCAAGGCGGTGCGGCGCGAGCTGGTCCCGGCGCCGGACGTCGCGCGTGACGTCGTCGCGTGGATCCGCGAGGAGTGCCCGGCCTGGGAGGACGTCGTCCGGGCCGGCGACATGGCGGAGTCCTACGTCTCCGCGTTCACGCGGGCGGTCCGCGCGCTCCGCGACGTGCTGGTGCCGCCGGAGGTCTGGGACGAGGATCGGGTCGCACGCCTTCCCGGGCACCTCCGGGTGACGTTCCGGGTCGTCGAGGAGCGGGGGCGGGGGCGGGGTGCGTCGGCGATAGTGCTGGACGAGTCGAAGGATCTTTTGCTGCTGCAGCGGAAGTTGGCTTCGCGGGCTGAGGCTGCTGTGCGGTCGGCTGTGCGGGGGGCGGTTGGGGCGGCTCTTGCTGAGGCTCGGGTTGCTTCTGGTGCTTCTGGTGCTTCGGCTGGGGCGGGCGTGGAAGGCGAAGACCCTCGCGCGGACGCGTTCACGGGCCCCAGGGGGCCCTCCACTTCGGGAAGGAATACGTCCGCGCGAGGGTCTTCGCCTTCCGCGCCCTCCGTAGGTCCGTCGCCTTCTGAGGTGGGTGCGCGTAGCTCCAGTGGTGGGGTGGTTGGCGGGGGTGCTGGTGTTGGCGGGGGTGTTGCTGCTGATGCTGTGGGTGTTGTTGTCGGGGAGCAGGTTGGGTTGACCTCTTGGCCTTCTGGGTTGGGGGACGGCGGGGGGCTGCCGCTTTCCGTGTCTACCGGGGTCGGGGCCGGGGTGGTGGTTCGGGGGTTTCCTGCGCTTGTCGAGGAGGTCGCGCCCAAGGTGAAGGGGCAGGCTCGGTCCGTGGGGGTCGCGCTGCGGATCCTGGCCGACGAGACGCGGCGGGACGTGCTGCACGCCGCGGGGGTTCGGCGGTTGCTGGTGTCCGAGGCTGGGCTCGGTACCGGGCGTGTAACGTCGCGGTGGACCGGGACGCAGTCGCTGACGATGGCGGCGTCGCCGTATCCGAATACCGAGGCGCTGGTCGCCGATCTGCAGCTGGCGGCTGTTGTGTCGTTGACCTCGGGTGCGGACTCGGCGCGGTACGACACGCCCTCTGGTGGGCCGGATGCTGCGGCGGTGCGGTCTGCTGGTGCCTACGCCGACGCGCTGGCGTTCGTGCGTCGGCATCTGGAGGACGAGGTGTACCGCGTCGTCGGGCACGTGGTGGCGGCCCTGTCAGCGAGCCGGACGCTCGAGGCGGAGATCCGCGCGTCGGGCAGCCTCGCACTGCTGAACACGCTGCAGGACCTTCGCGAGCATCGCGCAACCCTCATCCACGACGGGTTCGTCTCGGCGACACCGCCACGGCGGCTGCCGCACCTGGCGCGCTACCTGCGCGCGGACTCGCACCGCCTGACGAAGGCGGCGGAGAACCCGGCGCGCGACTCCGACCTCGCCTGGCGGATCGGCGACGTGACCGCCGCGTACGAGAAGGCGCTCGCCACCTACGCGGCAGGCTCCCCCGACGCCGCGCGCGCCGCCGAGCTGGCGGACGTGCGCTGGATGCTGGAGGAGCTGCGGGTCTCGTTCTTCGCGCAGCAGCTGGGTACGGACGGAACGGTCAGCGAGAAACGCATCCGCAAGGTGCTCGTACCGAACGGTTGGTGACCGCCGCAGAAGGGTGGGCCAGGGATGCGGTCGGCACGCATCCCTGGTTGTCTTCTGGGACTGATCAGGGGCAGACCGGGGGGTTACCGGATAGCCCTGGGCCTACGACGGAACTACCGTCGATGACATGAGCACACCCACACTCTTCCGTCCTCGTCAGGGCCGCATGATCGGCGGCGTCTGCGCCGGTATCGCCCGCCGCTTCGGCTGGAACCCCACGACCGTGCGCGTGGTCGCCGTCGCCTCGATCCTCATCCCGGGACCGCAGGTCCTGGCCTACGTGATCGGCTGGATCTTCATCCCGAACGAGCGCCAGGCGGCCTGACCGCCACGATCCTGCTCACAGCGGCTGCGGTCCTGGGAGCAGCACGGGTATCCCGGCGTCGGCCGCAGCGTCGCGCAGGCCCACATAGTCGGAGCAGGCGACGGCGACGTGGCTGTCGTCGGGCAGCACTAGCCAGTGCTTGCCGTCGCGAAGGAGCTGCCCGACACCGCTGATCAGCGCCGTCACGCGGAGGCTGACCTCGGGGAGGGAGCTGTCGAGCGGGGTCAGGTGGACCCGCCCGTCTGACAGGGTGAGGACCATGTCACCGGACGGCACCGTCGTGTTCGGCGATCGGGGGCTGCTCGGGGTCTCGACCCGGACGACGAATCCCGTGCCGTCCCGTCCCGCGTCCTGCCGTCCTGACCGGTGCCAGAGGAACAGCATCAAGCACACCAGCCCGATGAACGCGAGGCCGGTCAGGAACGTGAGGCCCTTCTCCGGTTCCCTGACCATGAGCAGCGCGCCGACCAGCCCGAAGACACCGAAGAAGAACGCGGCACCGAACACTGCTGTCGACCGCGCTCCGTGTTCGGCGGCGCGCGCTTCCCGGATGTTCGAACGAGGAGTGGAACGCGCGACCGGTGGACGGTCAGAGGCGACGTCCCGGATCCGATCTGCCACATCAGCCGTACCGGGTACCCCGTGCAGGAGCTGCCAGCCCATCCACCGGTGCCGCTCCTCGACGTCCTCCCTGGCGAGCCGCTGGGCAAGGAGAATCCGCCGGAAGTTGCGAACCTGAGAGAACACCACGGGCGGCAAAGCGGCCAGCGGGTAGGTGACGAGCAGCAGCCCGTACTGTCCCTGCTCGAGCTCCCACCAGACCGGAGAGATGGCGACACCCGCCAGTGCCACGAAAAAAGCGACCAGCGGCAGGTACACCCGCACCACCTCCCGCCGGCGGACCCGGTCCGTGTGACTGTTGCTGAAGAAGGCCGCTTCGACGAACGGCCGGTCCTCGAGCCGGACGAGCCGCCGGGCCCGGTACGGATGGGTCATCTCGGGGTCCGTGTCGATGTCACGCTCCTCGCCCACGTCGAGAGGTCGCTCGGGCAGCTCCAGGACACGAGGGTCGTGGATCGCCCAGGACCAGGCCTTCCGCAGCTCCCACGCCCGGTTCCAGCTGCGTCGGTACACGACCCACCCGGTCCAGACGACAGCGAGCAGGAACTGGCCGGCCAGGATCCACCGCGTCTCGGGCATCGCTACCGGTGCACCCAGCAGCATCGAGCCGGCGAGCTGCACCAGCGGTACCAGCGCGACGAACTGGAGCACGACCAGCAGGCTGCCGGCGAGCAGCCTGGCCAGTGAGAGGTCCACCCGCTCGGCGCGCCACAGGTAGCCGCATGCGGCGTCGTACCAGTCCCCGAAGGCCCCGACGGGCGGCACCTCGTCCGGGTGCGGCGGCAGCCCGCTGGGCGGGTCGTCGGGTTTGAGGGGGACCACACCCCAGTACGTCGTGCGATCCTTCGCGCCGAGCGGGCCCGCCCATGCGGGCGTCCTGTGGACGTATCCCACCGCTGTCCCTTCCCTCTCCCATCCGAGCCGGGTCTCCGGAGTCCAAGCTCCGGCCGACCGGCGCAGTCAGGCTACGGGCAGTGGATCGCCGTTCTTCGTGGGACTCCGGAATTCACCCTGGGATTCCCAGGGGAAGATCAGGGACCGACCGGGGCATCACCGGATACTCGGGCGCCGGCGACGAACGTAGCGTCGATGACATGAGCACACAGACACTTTCTCGTCCGCGCCAGGGACGCATGATCGCCGGCGTCTGCGCCGGTATCGCGCGCCGATTCGGTTGGGATCCCACGCTGGTCCGGATCCTCACCGTCGCTTCGTTCCTCATCCCGGGGCCGCAGTTTCTCGCGTACATCGCGTTCTGGATCCTCATGCCCAACGAGGACTGAGTCCACACCTCCGACACGCCAGGCCCGGGTCTTTCACCCGGGCCTCTGGCGTGTCGTCGATTGCTCTGCAAGGCTTGCAGCAAGATCCGGAAACGGCCGTGCAACGCCGCACGAGCCTCAGCCCGGGACCACGCCGCAAGGAGCCGCAATGACGCGCCGTCCGAACGCGCCCCGACGATTGCTCGCCACCCTGACGACATTCGCCGCCGCACTCACCCTGGGCCTGACCGTGACCACGGCCACCCCCGCCGTCGAGCCTGCCCGGGCCGCGACCCCCGTGCACGGTGACGGCGACGTCATCCTCAACATGTTCCAGTGGACCTGGGACTCCGTCGCCGCGGAGTGCGCCAACGTCGTCGGCCCGGCCGGGTTCGGCTACGTGCAGGTCTCCCCGCCCATGGAGCACGTCCGCGGCTCCCAGTGGTGGACGTCGTACCAGCCCGTCAGCTACCGGATCGAGTCCAAGCTGGGCACCCGCGCCGAGTTCGCGAACATGGTCGCCGCCTGCGACGCCGCCGGTGTGGGCGTGATCGCGGACGCCGTCGTGAACCACATGGCGGGCGCCGGCCGGTCGGGAACCGGCGTGGCGGGGACCGCGTACTCGGACGACAACTTCGCGGGTACGTACAGCGCCGCCGACTTCAACGACTGCCGCACCGACATCTCGGACTACACGAACCGGTACCAGGTGCAGAACTGCCGCCTGGTCGCACTGCAGGACCTGCGGACCGGCTCCGACTACGTCCGCGGCAGGCTCGCCGCGTACTTCGACGACCTGGTCTCGCTCGGCGTCGACGGGTTCCGGATCGACGCATCGAAGCA
>NZ_JBFAAH010000036.1:0-48977 GCF_040639635.1 Promicromonospora sp. NPDC023805
CGATACTCTCGGCCGTCCTGAGTAGTGAATTGGTGAACGAGCCTGTGTTGTTGCCGGGGTGTCCACCTCGCTGCCTGTCTACTTCGCGGCGTGACTCAAGGCCAGGGTGCGCAAAAGGGTCATTTCTACACCAGAACCCCTCGTGAACTCCATGCTTGGCCGTGATTTTTCCCGAAGTTCACCCAGGCCACGCCGGGCCGCGTCCGCCGTGTGACAGCCCCACCCGGGTGAAGATTGGGTGGTGAGCGCACCACCCCGCCCCAGCTCGGCCACCCGCACTCCCGGCGCCCGGACGAGCCGACCGGCCAGCAGGCCGACCGCCCGCCGCAGCCGGCTGGTCGAGGAGCCGACCCAGGCGGAGCACGAACCGCCGACGGTCTCCCACATCGTCGCCGGTGTCCTCGCGGCCGGTCAGGCGCTCGTGCTGTCGCTCGCCGTGGTGGTCCTCCCCGCAGTCGTCGCCTACCTCGTCGGCACAGCCGCGACGTCCACGGCCGCCGGCACGCCCGGCGACGGCGCAGAGGTCCGCTCGGCCGTCGACGTCGCGATGGGCCTCTGGCTGCTGGGCCACGGTGTCCCGCTCACTGCCGACACGGTCACCGTCTCCCTCGCGCCGCTCGGCGTCACGGGCCTGGCGCTGTTCCTCACCTACGTCTCGGCCAAGCGCTTCGCCACCACCTCGGTGGCCGCGTGGGCCGCAGGCACCGCCACCTACGCCCTCTGCACGACGGCGGTGGCCGCCATCGCGGGGAGCGCACCCGGCTGGACGTTCGCGACAGCGCCCCTGGCCGGCCTGTTCATGGGCGGCCTCGGCATGGCGCTCGGCATCCTGGCGCGTCCGGATGCTCCGGCGGCCACGGAGTTCGGCGAGCGAGCGGAGGCACTGGTGCACCGGGTCACCGGCGTCGACCTGGTGCCCGCGACGCTGCGGCTCGGACTGCGGGGCGGAACTTTGGCCAGCGCGCTGCTCCTCGGCGGTGGAGCGCTCCTCGTGGCGGCGTGGGCGCTGGCCGGGCGTGCCACGTCGTCGGACATCATCACCGCTCTCGAACCCGGCTGGACCGGCGGGATCGTGTTCGCCGTCGCGCAGCTGGCGTTGCTGCCCAACATGGTGCTGTGGGCGATCGCCTGGCTCGCGGGGCCGGGTTTCGCCATCGGCGAGGGGACCAGCTTCACGCCGTTCGGCACGATCTCCGGACCGCTGCCCGCCATCCCGCTCCTCGGCGCGCTGCCGGGGGAGGACTGGGCCAACCCGGTCAGCGCCTGGGCACCCGTGCTCGTGGTCGTGTGCGGGGTGGCGGCGGGCCTGTTCGTCTGGCGCCGGCTGGAGCCGTCGCTGGTTCGCTGGTCCGACGTCGGATGGGTGCTCGGCGGGATAGTCCTCACCCCGGCCGTCGTCATGCTCCTCGGGCAGTGGATGGCGGCGGGTGCGGGCGGTCCGGGCCGGCTGGCCGACGTCGGCGCGAACGCGCTGCTGACCGCCGGCCTCGTGGCCGCGGAGATCGGTGGGGGAGCTGCCGCGGTGCTGCTCGGCGCCAAGCTGGACGCCGTCGGCCTGCCCGCGCGCCTGCGGGACCGGGTCGAGGAGGTTGGGCAGGGTCCCGAGAGCTCCGTCGTCGACCTGCTGCATGACGAAGGATCAGGCGACGTCGACGCCCCCGAGCGATCCGAAGGAGCCGGCGACCCCGACCGCTCCGAGCCCGACGGACCCGATCCCGACGGATCTGTCGAGCCCGACCGACCCGGCGAACCAGACGGACCATGGGGTCCTGACCGGAGCAGGTGGCCCGACCGGCCCGAGTCTGACGGACCCCAGCCCGAGCGGCCCGAGCCCGGTCGGCCCGTCACAGGAGCAGACGACCCCGCGCCTGCGTGAGCCCGCGTCAACGCTCCGCACGTGGGGGCGCGGTACCAGGCGGTTTCTGGCCCAGCGGTGGCGGGTCGTTGTCGCGGTGGTCGCGGTGGCTGCCGCGGTCGTGCTGGTCGCGCCTGTCGGGATGGGTCTCCTGGTACGGGCTGACGCTTCCCGGCTCGTGGACGAGGCCGACAGCCTGCATGCGGACGGGAACTGTGCCGGTGCCATCGCGGCGCTGGACGAGCTGGATCCGCCGCACCGCCGGGAGAGCAAGTACCTGGGCGTCAACTTCGTCCAAGGGTTCCCGGAGGAAGCCTTCCCGCTGTTGGCGAAGGCGCTCGACGAGAACCCGGAGGAGTCGCAGAGCGTCCGCGGCCTCATGGAGGCGTACCTCGAGCGTTTTTCGGCGGAGAACGCCCGCTACGGCGAGTCGAACATCGAGGAGGGCTATTGCATGACCCGTGACGAGCATCTTGACCTGCTCGACGGCGGGTGGACACAGCCCGAGCTCGCCGAACCGATCGCCCGGACGGCCGACCTGCGCGACGAGTGGCTTCTCGCCTGCGCGGACGAGACGGCCGGTGCCGAGCCCCTCGCCATGGAGTCGACGGAGCTCGGCTCGATGGCCGGCCTGGAGTCGTTCATCGACGTCGAACCGTTGAAGGACGCGCGTGCCTTGTACGACGAGTACCTCGAGGAGTACGGCGACGAGCCTTCCGCCAAGCAGGCCGGGCAGTCGCGCGACCAGATCGTCCGGGTCCTCGACCATGTGCGGAAGGACGCAGAACGTTCCGCCCGGCACGAGTGTGCCAGGGACAAGGCCGTCGTCCGTGCCGACCGCCCGGCCGACGGGTCCGACCACGGGGCCTGTTCCGACGGAAGGTGTCAGGTGTGGGTCGAGGAAGGTGAGGTGCTGACGTTCGGCGGACCTGGCGGGCCCTACGAGATTCTGCTCGCGAGCGTGGAGGACGGCTCCGCCGACATGAGCCTGGGCGGGATGCTCTACTCGTACGCCAACACGAGCGGGAGCATCTCGATGGGCGACAGCTATGCAACGTGGAGCAGCGAACCGCGTGGCGAGCTGACGCTGAACGGCGAGGTCGCGGTCGGTGTGGACGGCGTCCGCGGAGGCCGGGCGACCCTGAGCGTGTGGCGCGTCGGCTGACGGCGCCGCCCGCGGTCCGGTCCACGTAGGCTGGGTCTCGTGCAGACGCCCTCCGGTCACCCCGTCGAGTCCAGTTCCGCCAAGCGTCTGGTCGTGCTCGCCTCTGGCGGCGGATCCAACCTCGGTGCGCTCTTGGCCGCGCACGACGACGCCGCCTACGGCGCGCGCGTGGTCGGCCTCGTGACGGACCGTCCGGACGCCGGCGCGCTCGATCTCGCGCGCGCCGCGGGTGTGGCCTCCGCCGTCGTCGCCATGAAGGACTTCGACGATCGTGCGGCCTGGAACGACGGCGTGCTCGAGGCCGTCTCGGTGTTCCAGCCGGACTACCTGGTCCTGGCCGGGTTCATGCGCATCCTCGCGCCGAGCGTCGTGCGGAAGTTCGAGGGACGCATGATGAACACGCATCCTGCCCTCCTGCCGAGCTTCCCCGGGGCGCACCCCGTCCGCGACACGCTTGCTCACGGCGTCAAGGTCACCGGCAGCACGGTGCACCTGGTGGACGACGGCGTGGACACCGGCCCGATCATCGCGCAGACGGTGGTGCCGGTCCTCGATGACGACGACGAGCCGACCCTGACCGAACGGATCAAGGTCGCCGAGCGGGCGCTGCTCGTCGAGACCGTAGGCCGCATCGCTCGCGAGGGCTTGTACGTCGCGGGCCGGAAGGCCTCGATCGGCCGCTGAGTTCCTGGCGGGACGCGCGACGGTACGCCGACCTTCCCGAATGTGTCGTCTGGTGTGCTTGGAGACCTTCAGTACAATTAATTCGAGAGAAAATTGTACCTCGGGCGTAGGCTCGCACCATGGCAACACTTTATGGTCCGGATCCCGTGGTGGAGGCACTGCAGGAGGCACTGGCGATCCTGGCGGACGGCGGCGCGGTGGTCGAGCATCAGCAGCTAGACCTCAAGGAAGAGGCAGGTCGACGTGGTCCGGGCGGTGTCGTTCTGCCAGGGTCGGCGCGCAACGACGTGGCGGCGCGAGCGCTGGCGGGAGAGTGCGCCTGTATGGCGAACACTCCTGGTGGTGGGGCACTGCTCGTCGGTGTTGCGGACGACTCCACCCTCATCGGTACCGAGCTCGACCCGGAGTGGCTGCGCGCCCGCATCTTCGAGCTGACGCAGCGGCGGATCACCGTTGATGCGAGAGACGTCTTCGTCCGTGGATCGCGACTTCTCGCGGTGCGGGTCGTGGAAGCGATCGAGCCTGTTCGGTGGAACGACCGGATCAGCTGGCGGGTGGCAGACCGGTGCGTCGAGATCGACGCGGCAACGTGGCATGAGCGCCGCGCACACGGGCTCCTGGTCGACTGGTCCGCACAGCCGAGCAATGTGCTGAGCGAGTCGGCACGCCCTACGGCGGTCGAGATCGTACGGACCTTCTTGCGTGAGTCGGTCGACTCGAGCGCGAACGACCTCGCCGAGGCGGCAACGCCTGACCTCCTTCGTCGCCTCAACGCCGTGACCGGAGACGGGCATCTCACGAACGCGGGGTTCCTTGTCTTTGTCGGAAGGGGCATTCCAGCGATCGACTACATCCGGCGTGACCGAGCCGGAGCGGACAGCACGGACCGCGTCCGTGACGCGGGACTCTCGCTGATCGAGGAGCTGCAGGCGGTCTTCAGTACCGCGCGCGCTCACAATCCGATGGTCCACGTGAGTCAGGGGCTCGCCATCGGGCAGACGCGCCGGATCCCCGAGCGGACACTGCGCGAGGCGGTCGTGAACGGCGTGGCGCACCGGGAGTGGGGAGTTGACGACCTCACGGTTGTGGAGCACCTGGGAAACAGCCTCAAGGTGACGAGTCCTGGAGCGTTCTTCGGCGGCGTCACTTCGGACAACATCATCAATCACCCCTCCCGGTCCAGGAATACCGCGCTGACCGAGCTGCTCGCGGCCATCCGTGTGGCTGAGCGGGAAGGAATCGGTGTCGACCGCATGGTCGCTGACATGCTTCGCCTTGGTTATCCGCGACCCGAGATCACGGAGACACCGTCGCCGACCGTAATCGTCTCGCTGATCGCCGAGACGGTCGACGAGGGCTGGATG
Source organism: Promicromonospora sp. NPDC023805 (assembly GCF_040639635.1). NCBI lineage: Bacteria > Bacillati > Actinomycetota > Actinomycetes > Micrococcales > Promicromonosporaceae > Promicromonospora > Promicromonospora sp. NPDC023805. The sequence goes on from NZ_JBFAAH010000036.1 coordinate 5,069, forward strand.
ACGTGGCTCGCCGCGTTCAGCGACCCAGGTACCCCGCGTAACCTGCGACGCCTGATGGCACTCGACCTCTTGACCCGGCAGGGATGGATCGACCTGGCAACGCTCGCCACGTCACTTCAGGTGTCGGAGGGGGAGGCTCTGCCCGTGGTTGAGGAGCTCCTTGGGTTGACCGTTGCGCGCTCACCGGTGATCACTCCCGTGGACGGCGTTCCTGATGGCATGTCCGAGGCCTGGGCCTTGGTTGAGGGTGCGCGCAAGGCGCTCGACAGCGGATACGGGTCTCGCGCGCCGCGGCGTGCCCGGGCAAGTCGGGAATCGGTAGCGCTGAGCTACGTCCGCGCTCGGGGCCGCATCAGCTCGACCGAGCTCGGATCGCTCCTGAGCGCGCATCCGACCAACATGGGCCGGCTTCTCAGGAGCCTCGAAGATCAAGGGCTGATCGAGCCGTCGCGGCCGAATCGTCGCGGAGCCGGCCTCTATTACCTCCCGAGGGTCAGTTCGTAAGAGACCGCCTCGCCGGGGTGGTTGCGGACATTTCACCCGTTCGATGCGCCTAACGGCTACGTTGTGCCGCGTGGCCGCTGAGACACCGACCGTAGATACTCCGAGCGCTGCGATCCCAGTGGCAGCGACCCCGTCGATACCCGACGTCCCGCTCCGGCGGAACCGCGCCTACCTGCTCCTGACCACCGGGCGGTTCGCGCAGGCGATCGGGGCGGGCGTCGGTACGTTCGCGGTGCCGCTGCTCGCGTTCGAGCTCACCGGATCGGTCGCGCAGGCGGGCCTGATCAGCGGGATCGGCCAGGTCGGCGCGCTGGTGGCGACCCTGCCGGCGGGCGTCGTCGCGGACCGGGTGGACCGCCGTCGGCTGCTGGTGCTCGCTGCCACCACGGGAACTGCACTCTGGGTGACGGCGCTCGTGGCCGGCCTCGCCGGAGCCCTGAGCGGCTGGCACCTGGCGGCGGTGCTGTTCGGCTCCTCGATGGTGAGCGCGTTCGTGAACCCCGCGTCGGGGGGTGCGCTGCGCGCCGTCGTGCCGCCTGCCCAGATGGCGAACGCCATGGCCGTGAACCAGGGGCGGATGGCGGCGGTCGGGCTGTTCGCGGGGCCGATCGGGGGACTGCTCTACGGCATGGCCCACGTGCTGCCGTTCGTGGCCTCCGTGATCGGGCACGCGGTAGAGGCGGTAGCGGTCTCGCTCGTGCGCGAGCCGCTCAACCGCGAGCGGACCGAGCTGAGCCACCCGCTGGCCGACCTGCGCGAGGGGCTGCGCTTCGTGGGCGCCGTGCCTCTCTTCCGCGCCGTGCTGGTGCTGATCACCCTGCTGAACCTGACGGCGATCTCCCTGATCGTGGTCGTCAACCTGGAGCTCGTCCGGACCGGCACCGATCCCCGGCTCATCGGGCTGGTCGACGCGTGTGCGGGCATCAGCATGCTGGCGGGAGCCGTCGTCGCCGGACCGATCGTGCAGCGCACCAGGGTGGGCCGGTTCGGGCTCCTGACCATCGGCCTGCTCGTCGTCGCCCTGGCTGTCATGGCGCTCGCGCCGACCTACTGGGTCTTCGTCTCGATGCTGGCGTTCGGGGTGTTCCTCTACCCGGCGCTCAACGCGGGCTTCACCGGGTACCTCACGGTGATCGTCCCGGACCGGATGATGGGCCGCGCCACGTCCCTGCTCGGGCTGACCGGGCTGATCGCCGCGCCGGCCGCACCCGTCCTGGGCAGTGCGCTGCTGGAGGGCCTCGGCATCGGCGCCAGCCTGTGGGTGATGGTGGGGGCGATGGTGTGCGTGCTCCTGGCGCTCTGCTGCACGCGGCCGCTCATGCGGATCGGCAAGCCGGACACCTGGGCGGCCGACGTGGTCGAGTGGCCGACGCCGCGCACGCCGTCGGTCACCCGGTCCGAAGCCGTCAGACCGCTGACCAGCCGCCGTCCGAGGCGATGATCGCGCCGTTGAGGTTCACCGAGTCCTTCGACAGGAGGAAGGTGATGGAGGCGGCCAGCTCCTCGGCCATGGCCAGGCTCGGGATGTTGGCCTGGTAGGGCCGCAGGACGGCGGCGCCGAAATCGGCGGCACCGGGCACCGGGATGCCCGTGGCGACTCCGCCGGGCGCAACGGCGTTGGTGCGGATGCCGCTCTTCGCGTACATCACGGCGGACGACTTGGTCAGGCCGACCACCGCGTGCTTGGAGGCGGTGTAGGCGACGCCCGCGGCCGAACCGCGCAGCCCGGCCTCGGAGGCGACGTTGACGATGCGCCCCTCCTTCGCCGCCAGCATGCTCGGCACGACGGCGCGGGTCAGGCGCATCGTGCCCTCAAGGTTCACGCGCAGCACGCGCTCCCACAGGTCGTCGCTGACCTCGTGGACCGCGGACATGTCGTCCATGATCCCTGCGACGTTGGCCAGCGCGTCGATGCGGTCGCCCGCGGCGAGGACGATCCGCTCGACGTCGCCCTGGTCGGAGATGTCGCCCGCGACGGGGATCACCTCGGCCCCGGCGGGGAGGTCGGTCAGCGCGGCCGCGAGCTCGTCGAGCTTCTCCTTGGAGATGTCGGCGGCGACGACCCGGCCGCCCTCGCGCGCCACGCGGGTGGCGACGGCCCGGCCGATGCCGGACGCCGCGCCCGTGACGACCACGGTCTGGCCGGCGAAGCGGCCGGCGGTGAGCTGCTCGACCCAGCCGGCCGGCTGCTCGCTGTCGGAGTCCGCGTCCGCCTGGGCGGCCTCGTCGGGCGCCGCTTCCCGGTAGGCCCCGACCAGAGCGTCGAGCGCCTCGGCGGGGAACTTGCCGCCGGACATGGCGACGAGCTGCCCCAGCGGCAGGCCGCGGGCGGGGGCCAAGGAGTCCGGCGTCGCCCCGCCCTGCGCGAGGAAGCCGGCGAGGATCTGACCACCGACCGGGTGATCCAGCCATTCGCCGACGGTGGAGTGAACGGTCAGTGCCATGGTGCGCTCCTGGGACGGGGACGATACCGGACAGTGTTGTCCGGTATCTAGGATAGCGCCATGACCGGTGTACTTCGCGACCCTCGACGCGGCGGCGTCCCGCACATGGCCGCGCGCCGCGGGGGAGTGCCCAACCTGGGGCCGCGCGCCGCGGCGGGCAACCGCGCCGCGCTGCTGGCGGCGGCTCGTGAGGTCTTCGGGTCCGCCGGGACCGGCGCGCCGCTGAGCGCGGTCGCCAAGCGCGCGGGTGTCGGGCAGGGCAGCCTCTACCGGCACTTCCCGGAGCGGATCGACCTCGTCGTCGCCGTCTTCGAGGAGCAGGTGGCCGCTGTGGAGGAGCTCGCGGCGACCCCCGGCGTCGGGCTGCCCGACCTGCTCGGGCTGGTCACGCGCCATGCCGTCGAGTCGGTCGGGTTCGTGGACCTGGTCCGGTCAGGCGTGCCCGACGGGCGGCTGGCCGACCTGGGTGACCGGGTCGCCGTCGCGCTGGGGACCCGGCTCGAGGATGCGAGGGCTGCCGGTGACGCCCCGCCCGGGACGACGTCGGACGACCTGCTGCTCGCCGTCTCGATGGTGGCCGGCGGGCTGTCCGGGGTGGCAAGGGACGACCGGGTGCCCAGGGCTGCGCGGGCCTGGGAGCTGCTGGGATTCGAGGTGCGGATCCCGGCCTGAGGGCTACGCGCTGCGGGCCAGTGCGCCGGTGCGCCGGAACGTGCTCGGGCTGACGCCGCGCACCCGCTTGAACGCCACGCTGAAGGCGAACGGGTCGGAATAGCCGACGACGCGGGCGACCTCTGCGACGGTCGCGCTCTCGCGTTCGGTCAGCAGGTCCGCGGCGAGCGTCATCCGCCAGCCCGTGAGGTAGGTCAGCGGCGGTTCGCCGACCAGGTCGGCGAACCGCTTGGCCAGGGTGGACCGGGACACCCCCGTCCGGGCGGCCAGCGTGGCGACCGACCAGGACGCCGCAGGCTCGGCGTGCAGGAGGCGCAGGGCGTCACCGACCACCGGGTCCCGCTGGGCGGCGTACCAGGCAGGAGGCTCGCCGTCGGGCCGGTCGAAGTAGTCGCGCACCGCGCAGACCAGCAACCAGTCCAGCAGCCGGTCCAGGACCACCTGCTGCCCAGGGGTGTCGGTGGCGACCTCTGCGGCAAGGTGGTCCAGCACGGCGTCGCTCGCGCCGCCCGCACCGACGCGCAGCACCACGGGCAGCGCGTCCAGCAGCCGCCGGCTGATCTCCCCGCGTACCGGGTAGGCGCCGACGACGAGCGTCGTCGCGCCCTCGCCGCAGCCGCTCCAGCCGCGTCGGTACCTGGTCCCGCCCAGCTCGGGCACCGCGCAGTGCTCGCCGCACGCCACCGGTTCGGCGGTCGTGCCGACCTCGTCGACGAACAGGAACGGCGCGGGGCCGCGCACGACCGCCGTCTCGCCGGCGCGCAGCTCTACCGGCGGCTGGCCCTCTGTGACTATCCAGCCCGCTCCGCTGATGGCCGCGCACAGCGTCAGCGGCGCACCGTCGACGAAGTCCAGCGCCCAGGGCGGCGACAGGGTCGAGCTGCCGAACAGCGAGCCCTGGGCGCGCATCCCGCGGAAGAGATCACCGAACGAGTCCATCCACCGAGGTTAGACGATCACAAAGGTAATCCGGCTCATCGCCCATGGATACGTCCGGTCAGGTCGCGTTGAATCGCTGTCATGACCACCAGCGCGAGCCTGACCACCGAAGACCTCGAGTTCCTCGCCCGCCCTCTGCACGGGTTCCTGTCCGTCGCCGGACGCACCACCGTCGAGGCCGACGGGGCGCACGAGCTGGGCGCCCGGCTCGCGGCTCGCTACTGGGACCTCGACGACCCGGCCCAGGCCAGGAGCCTCGCGACGATCCTGGCCGGCGAGCTGACCCGCGTCGTCATCCACCCGGAGACCGTCCACCGCTACGTGTACTGACGTCCGGCTACACTTCTTGTGGCCGTGACTGGCGAGGGTGGGTCACCACCGGGGAGCGGCCGAGCGACCCGTGATGCGCGCCGCCCGCCTGGGTGCCAGGGTTTTCCGCGAAGCTCACTCCGAGGAGAACCGCCATGTCCGGCGCCCCGTCCACACCCGATGTCCAGCTCACCGACAGCTCGCAGCGCCCCGTCCGGCGCGCCCTGCTGAGCGTCTACGACAAGACCGGCCTGATCGAGCTCGCCACCGCCCTGCACGACGCAGGGGTCGAGCTGGTCTCCACCGGCTCCACCGCGTCGCGCATCGCCGACGCCGGGATCCCCGTCACCCCCGTCGAACAGCTCACCGGGTTCCCCGAGTGCCTCGAGGGCCGGGTCAAGACCCTCCACCCCCGCGTGCACGCCGGCATCCTCGCCGACACCCGCAAGCAGGACCACCTCGACCAGCTCGTCGAGCTCGAGATCGCGCCGTTCGAGCTGGTCGTCGTGAACCTCTACCCGTTCGCGGCCACCGTCGCGTCGGGCGCCGGGCCGGACGCCGTCGTCGAGCAGATCGACATCGGCGGGCCGTCCATGGTGCGCGCCGCGGCGAAGAACCACCCGTCGGTCGCCGTCGTCGTCGACCCGGCGCGGTACGCCGACGTCGTCGCCGCCGTGCAGGCCGGCGGCTTCACCTACGCGCAGCGCAAGGCGCTCGCGGCGGCGGCGTTCGTGCACACCGCCACGTACGACGTCGCGGTGGCGTCCTGGATGGGCTCCGTGCTCTCGCCCACCGACGCGGTGGACGGTGCAGAGGGTCCCGTGTCCACGGGCTTCCCGGCCTGGGCCGGCGGCACCTGGGAGCGTGCGGACGTGCTCCGCTACGGCGAGAACCCGCACCAGCGGGCCGCCCTCTACACGCGCGGCGACGGGGTCACGGGCCTGGCCCAGGCCGAGCAGCTGCACGGCAAGGCCATGAGCTACAACAACTACGTCGACGCCGACGCCGCGTGGCGGGCCGCCTGGGACCACGAGGGCCCGGCGGTGGCGATCATCAAGCACGCCAACCCGTGCGGCATCGCCGTCGGCGCTGACATCGCGGAGGCCCACGCGCGGGCCCACGCGACCGACCCGGTCAGCGCGTTCGGCGGCGTGATCGCCGCCAACGGCGTGATCTCCGCGGCGGCGGCCGCGCAGATCGCCCCGGTGTTCACCGAGGTCGTCGTGGCGACCGGCTTCGAGCCGGAGGCGCTGGAGATCCTGCGGGCCAAGAAGAACATCCGGCTGCTGGTCGTCCCGGAGGCGCCGTCCGGTGCTGTCGAGACCCGGCCGATCTCCGGTGGGCTGCTCATGCAGGCGACCGACCGGTTCCAGGCCGACGGCGACGCCCCGGAGAACTGGACGCTGGCGACCGGCGCGGCAGCGGAGCCCGAGGTCCTCGCCGACCTCGCCTTCGCGTGGAAGGCCGTGCGCGCCGCCAAGTCGAACGCCATCCTGCTGGCGCACGACGGTGCGGCTGTGGGTATCGGCATGGGCCAGGTGAACCGTGTCGACTCGTGCCGTCTCTCGGTCGAGCGCGCGAACACCCTGGCCGACGGCACCGAGCGGGCCCGTGGCGCCGTCGCGGCGTCCGACGCGTTCTTCCCGTTCGCGGACGGCCTGCAGGTGCTGCTCGACGCCGGGGTCACCGCCGTCGTGCAGCCGGGCGGCTCGATCCGCGACGAAGAGGTGATCAAGGCGGCAGAGGCGGCGGGCATCACGATGTACCTCACGGGCACCCGCCACTTCGCCCACTGACCCCCGGCCCCACTTTGAGGTCTAAGTTTCTCCGCCCTGAACCGATTCAGCAGGGAGAAACTTAGACCTCAAAGAAGACGGCCACGGGCGGCGGGATGCGCGCCGAGGATGGCCGGCTGGCCGTGGTCGTCGTATGCCCCGGCGATCCAGCCTGATTGGCGGAGCAGCTCGGACAGGGTAGTGGTCATGCGGGAGCGGATGTCCTTGCCCGTGAAGCGCAGGATCCGTGAGCCACCGGCCGACACCAGCGAGTTCTGCCTGTTTCGGTCGCGGAAGACGGCTTCGGGCGTGCCGTGCACCTCGGCGCCGTCGATCTCGACGAGGAGCCAGGTTCCGTCCGGGAGCCGCCAGGCGAGGTCGATCCGGCCCAGGAACCTGCCGTTCGTGTCTCGGACCACCAGCTGGAGGGCATCTGGCGGGATGCCGGCATCGAGGCAGGCCAGCCGCGCCGCGGACTCGAGAGGTGACTCCGACCGGCCATCTGCCAGACACCACCAGGGATGCGTCGCCTCGACGTTCCTGTGCCCGCGGGCGAGCTCGTGCGCGCGGGCAAGGTCGTCGACGGTGATCTTCCCGGCATGCAGCAGGTCATCCATGACGGCGACCGCGTCGTCCCGGCGCAGCTGCGCGACGCCCCGTGCAAGTGCGTGCGTGACGCTCGCGATCCGGAACGTGTCGCGGAGCTCGGTCGTGGCCAGGTTGCCGAGCTTGCGGAACACGATCCCGTCCCGCGGCGGCCGCCACTTTCCGTCCGGAGCTACCACCTCGGGCCGAATCGTGCGCGGAAGGCCCTTGGCCTCATAGAGCGCGAGAGCGCAGACGCCGACCGCCGTCGAGCCCGGGCCGCCCGCGAGAAGACCGAGCCACGCGGGGCGTCGTCGGAGGTGATCCAGGACGTCGGCCCGCGACCTCTGCTCCGGAGGAACCAGGACGGTGTCGAACACACCCTGGGTGACCCGGGTCAGGCGGCACTGGCGCACCAGCCGGTAACGCCACGAGGCGTCCACGCCGATCTCGTCAAGCTGCTTGGCGGAGATCAGCCCTTCCTGCCCGGAGGCGATGACCTGCAGCTGCGGAGGCAAAGCTCTGAGCGGTCGCATAACCCAATAACAACACGCAACCACCCCCAACATTGACGAAGCACCAGCACCCTGTGGATACCGGTTCCGTATGCCTCCCTTTGAGGTCTAAGTTTCTCCGCTCTGAAACGGTTCATAGCGGAGAAACTTAGACCTCGAAGGGGGCGGCGACGCCCGGGAGCGGCGAGGGAAGATGGCCGCCGGGATCGGTCAGACGACGGCGTCCCTGAGCTTGGCCGCCGGGTCCAGGGCGCGGTCCAGCTCCAGCTCCAGCGGGACGCCCCGGTTCATCAGCTTGCGCACCTGCCCGACCTCGCGGGGCGAATCGACGAGCAGTACGGCCCGGACGGTCGCCACCCGGTGGCCGTCCGTGGTCTGGCGGGGATGCCGGTCCAGCGCGTTCTCCAGGTAGAGCGCGGCCCAGCCGCCCGACGCCGCGGGGTCGCCCCGCAGCACCACCTCGTCGAACGGGGACGGTGCGCCGAACAGCGCCAGGTCGTGCCCCAGCTGCTGCGAGAAGACGTACGGCGCGTGTGCCGGGATCGGCGCGAGCCCGAGCCGCGCGCGCACCCGCTCCGGCTCGGCGGCGCGCTCGTCGAGCCCGAGCAGTGCCCGGACCGTGACGTCAGGGTCGTGCAGGGCCGCCGACCAGTGCCCGCCCGGGACCGGCCCGAACACCGGGTGCTCCCGCGTCGCGATGTCGCCCACCGCCCAGACCCGGCGCAGCGCGTCGAGGTGCAGCCCGCCCGCCGGGTCGGTGGGGGAGCGCAGCCCCATGAATCGGCCCGCGCGGTTGACCCGCAGCCCGCCGTTCGACTCACGGGGCAGGGTGCCGGCGAGCCAGCCCGACGCCGGCCGCGCGCCGACCGCCGCCAGCACCAGGTCCGCCTCGAGCACGTGGCCGTCGGCCAGCGTAACGCGCGCGCCGTCCTGCGTGTCCTCGTGCGCCCCGGGCAGCACCTGGTCGACGGCGACGCCCGTGACCAGGGTGACCCCTGCGGCGTCGTACCAGGGGGTGACCAGGCCGCCCACCCGCCGACCGAGCTGCCGTTCCAGCGGAACCGGACCCGCCTCCACCACCGTGACGCGGGCGCCGGCGCCCGCGGCGACGCCGGCTACCTCCGCCCCGATCCAGCCGGCGCCCACCACGACGAGCCGCATCCCGGGCGCGAGGGCCGCGCGCAGCCGCTCGGCGTCCGCGGCGGTGTGCAGGGTGACGGCGGCCTCCCAGCCCGCCGGCCGGACGGGCTCGCTGCCGAGGGCGAGCACGACGACGTCGGCCGTCACGTCGTCGCCCGACGCCGTCCGTACCACCACGCGCTCCCGGTCCACCGAGAGGTGGACCGCCGGATCGGCGAGCCGGAGGTCGTCGGTGAGGGCGGCCAGGTCGATGCCGAGGTCGTCGGCGAGCCAGACCGGCTCCGTACGCTTGAGCAGCTCCTTGGACAGCGGCGGCCGGTCGTAGGGCGGCAGGCCCTCCGCCCCGAGCAGCGTCACATGACCCTCGAAACCGTGCTTCCGCAACGCCGCGGCGGTTTGTGCACCGGCCAGTCCCGCACCCACGATGACGACGCTGCTGGGGACCTGTGCTGAAGGCGTGGGCATGGACCTCACGGTAGCTCGGAGGGTCGCCAACCTGGGAACGGACTGGTATTCAGGTTGCAAGCAGGTCACGGCCCTGCAGAATCGCGACGTTTCGGTTGTAGTCTCGTGCCGTGGATCTCAGTGAGACGCGGACTGCCTCCGGCGCATCGGGTGGCGCTACGGCGCTCCTCGAGCCGGTATCCGCCGGAACGGCTACGCTCGAACGAACCGGAGAGGCACGTCTGACGACTGCCACCACGACGACGACCAGCCAGGAGCTCGACCGCAGTGAGCCCTCCAGCGGCGAGGCATCCGATATGACGTCACCCGAGCCGCAGCGGAGCAATCTCGCGATCTGGCTCGTGCTGATCGGCGTCGCCCTCTCGGTGCTGCTCGGCCTGACCGCCGGGGCACGCGTCGGGGCGATCGGCATCGGTGTGGTCCTCGTGGTCTGCGCGATCTTCCGCGCGGTCCTCGACAGCCCGGTCGGGCTCGTCATCCGCACACGGACCGTCGACATAGTGCTGTACGGCGTGACGGCGGTGCTGATCGGCATCCTCGCCGTGGCGACGCCCAGCATCTGACGCCGTTCCGCCGGGCGGGCGCCCCGCCGGGCGGCCGGAGCCGCCCGGCGTGCGTCAGCGGTCCGCGCCCTTGAGGGAGCCCGTCACCGGCTTCTCCGACTCGACGACGCACAGGATGCGCCGGTCGCCCTCGGCCCAGCTCTCCTCCGACGGCGCGATCGGCCAGTACAGCAGCTCCGACCTGGCCCATCGCATGCCGACGAACTTCGTGAACTCCGGGTAGCAGTACGCGTCCGCGGCGTCCCAGAGCGCCTGCTGTGTCGGCGTGCTGCCGTTCCGCGCGAGGCTGTCGGGCGCCGTCGTCTCGGCGTAGATCTCGCCGCCGTGCGCGGTGCTGCAGGCGACCACCGGGATCCGGTAGAGCGTCGTCTGGCCCGACGTCCCCGACGTGTCGAAGCAGTCGCCCACCGCGAGGTCGGGGATCTCCGCCCCGGCCGTGGCGGTCTCGTCCAGCTCCGGGATCGTCGGGTCCGAGTCCGAGTCCGGGTCGGAGTCGGAGTCCGGGGTCGGTTCGCCGGACGGTTCCGTCTGGCCCTCCACCGGAAGGTCCCCGTACGGGTCCGTGGCGGACGGTTCGGGGGCGTAGGGGTCGGCGGCCCCGTACAGGTCTTCGCTCGGGCTGGGGGACGACGTCGGCGCGGCGAGCTCGGCACCGTCGTCGGGCAGGGTGATGCCGAGCGGGCCGGCCAGGGCCGGCGGGACGAACGACCGGACCGCCGAGACGAACCCCGCGGGGAGCGACGACGCGTAGGTGGGGGCGGCCACTACGCCGACCGCCAGCCCGACCATGCCCAGCACTCCCAGGGTGACGGCGCCCAGGGCGAAGTCGAGCGTGCGGACGGAGGACTTCTCCGCCCTGCGGACGTTCCCCGTGCCGTTGGCCTCGGCGGTCCGCATCGACAGCACGAGCGCCGGGATCGCCAACGGCCAGAAGAGCAGGAACGCGGCCACCACCCAGCCCACCCGGGTCGGGTAGGGGCCGGTGGGCCGCTGGTCGTCGGCGTCGGCGTCGGCGTCGGCGTCGGCGGAGCTTGCCGGCCCGGCGTCGGGCAGGGCGGGCGTTGCTTCTGCGGCCTTCGCAGCGTCGTCGACGACGTCGCCCGCCGGGCCTTCTACGTCGTCTTCTGCGGCGTCAGTCGCGGCGTCAGCCGCGCCGTCCGCGTCGTCGTCCGCCAGGTCGGCCGTCTCGGGTTCCGTAGCCGGCTCCGGCTCGTCACCGGGTGTCTGCTTCTTGTCGGCCATGATCCGGGATCGTAGCGCCGGGAAGCTCCGACCCGGCAAACGGCTGCCGATCGGCGCACGGTCTGCACAGTGCCCGCACGACGCCGGGGCCGCACCTCCCGTACGGAAGGTGCGGCCCCGGCGTCGTGCAGGTGCTGCGGTGGATCAGGCCTTGTCGTCGGCCTTCTTCGCGGGCTCCGGCGTGGCGACCTCAGCCTCGGCCTCGGCCTCCGCCTTGGCGGGGGTCTCCACGGCGACGATCTCCGTCTCCTCGACCACTACGACGCCGTCGTCATCGAGATCGTCGTCCTCGTCGAGGTCCAGCTCGTCGGTCTCCTCGAGCTCGCTCGAGCCGAACGCGCGGTAGAAGAGGGCGGCCAGGGCGGCACCGACGAGCGGGGCGACCCAGAACAGCCAGAGCTGGCCCCACTCGCCCGCGAAGATCGCGGCGGCGGTCGAGCGAGCAGGGTTCATGCCGGTGTTGGTGACGAACCACGAGACCAGGGTCAGCGCGGCGATGGCGCTACCGACGGCAAGCGGACCGTAGCCGATCGGACGGCGCGGGTCGTTGGCGCCCAGGTACACGCCCACGAGCACCGCGGAGATGATGACCTCGATCAGCAGCGCAAAGCCCCAGTCGAACTGGGCCCCGCCCTGCGTCTGCAGGTAGAGCGGGGAGAGCTCCCCGAAGCCGTTCACCGCCGAGCTGAAGACGCCGGCCGTGTCCTCCTTGCCGAGCAGCTCGACGAGAGTGCCGGGAAGCGTCACGAAGAGCACGGCGACGGCCAGGATGGCGCCGACGAGCTGCGCACCCCAGTAGCTGAACATGGCGCCGACCGAGATACGTCCACCGAGCCAGGCGCCCAGCGAGATCGCCGGGTTGAAGTGTGCGCCGGAGATGCGACCGACGGCAGCGGCACCGGCGATGTACGCGAAGGCACCACCGAGCGCGACGCCGAGTGCCTGGGCCGAGTTCAGCGGGCCGTAGACGAGCATCCCCACGATCACGAGCGTCAGCAGGAACGTGCCGAAGGTCTCGGCGAGCAGGCGGACGAGCAGGCTCGGAGACCGCTCCTCGACCTCGGTGACGCCGCGGGTCGCGGCGAGGTCCTGGGACATGAAGTCAGATCCTTTCAGTGGCACACCGATTCGGTGCGCGTTGTGGCGGCGTGCGTGCGATGTCGCGCACATCCTGCCATTACCTGGCTGAGCAATACCTGAATGCGCGCAGGTATTTTCATCACCGTACCCATGCTGTGCCCTACGGCATCGTCTAGAGCCGGTCTCCGGCGGTCGTCAGGGCCCTGCGCACGGATGTTGCGTGGGGGCTGGGCGAGGCGGGCCGGTCGATGCAAGAGTGGGGTCATGACTGAACCCGTGAATGTCACCGTCACCGGAGCCGCTGGCCAGATCGGGTACGCGCTGCTCTTCCGCATAGCCGCGGGCGAGATGCTCGGCGCGGACACGCCAGTACGGCTCCGCCTCCTCGAGATCCCCCAGGCCGTCGCCGCAGCAGAGGGTACGGCGATGGAGCTCGACGACTGCGCCTTCCCCACCCTGGCCGGCGTCGAGATCTTCGACGACCCGGTCAAGGCCTTCGACGGGGTGAACGTGGCGCTCCTCGTCGGTGCCCGCCCGCGCGGCGCCGGTATGGAGCGCGCGGACCTCCTGGAGGCCAACGGCGGCATCTTCGGCCCCCAGGGCCGTGCCATCAACGACGGCGCCGCCTCCGACGTCCGCGTGCTGGTGGTCGGCAACCCCGCGAACACCAACGCGCTCATCGCGGCGACGAACGCGCCCGACGTGCCGGCCACGCGGTTCACCGCGATGACCAGGCTCGACCACAACCGCGCGCTCTCGCAGGTCGCGGCCAGGACCGGGACCGCCGTCGCGGACATCAAGAAGCTCACGATCTGGGGCAACCACTCCGCCTCGCAGTACCCCGACCTGTTCCACGCGGAGGTCGGCGGGCGTCCTGGCGCCGAGATCGCCGCGGACACGACCTGGCTCACCGACGACTTCATCCCGACCGTGGCGAAGCGCGGGGCGGCGATCATCAAGGCGCGTGGGGCCTCGTCGGCGGCCTCGGCGGCCAACGCTGCGATCGCGCACGTCCGCGACTGGACGCTCGGCACACCCGAGGGCGACTGGACCTCCGCGGGCCTCTGGTCCTCCGGCGAGTACGGCGTCCCGGAGGGGCTCGTCTCCTCCTTCCCCGTGACCTCTGACGGCACCGGCGAGTGGAAGATCGTCGAGGGCCTCGAGATCGACGAGTTCTCCCGAGCGCGGATCGACGCGAGTGTCGCCGAGCTGGCCGAGGAGCGCGACGCCGTCCGCTCCCTGGGCCTGGTCTGACCCGCACCCGACGTACCCGTTGGTCGAACCCGACCAACGGGTATGCCGGGGCGTGAGGTGCGTCTCGCAATTCCGGGGACCGCGGCACCCTCGGGTATCTTGATGTCGAGAGATCGGCACATTCCAATAACCCGGGGAGTCAGCCACACCCATGGCCAAGATCATCTATACCCACACGGACGAAGCCCCACTCCTGGCGACGTACTCGTTCCTGCCGATCGTCTCGGCATACGCGGCGAAGGCCGGTGTGGACGTCGAGACCCGCGACATCTCGCTCGCCGGCCGGATCATCGCGCAGTTCCCGGAGCGGCTCACGGAGGAGCAGCGTCAGGCCGACGCGCTCGCCGAGCTCGGTGAGCTGGCGCACGACCCGTCCGCCAACATCATCAAGCTGCCCAACGTCTCGGCCTCGCTGCCGCAGCTGAAGGCCGCCATCGCCGAGCTCCAGGGCCTCGGCTACGACCTGCCGGACTTCCCGGAGAGCGTCGAGACCGACGCCGAGAAGGACGCGCGCGAGCGCTACGGCCGCGTCATGGGCTCCGCCGTGAACCCGGTGCTGCGCCAGGGCAACTCGGACCGCCGGGCACCGGCGTCGGTCAAGAACTACGCGAAGGCGCACCCGCACCGCATGGGTGCGTGGACGCCCGACTCGAAGACGAACGTCGCGACCATGGGCCACGACGACTTCTTCTCCAACGAGAAGTCGGTGGTCATCGAGGCCGACGACACCCTGCGCATCGAGCACGTCGCCGCCGACGGCACCGTCACCGTGCTCAAGGAGTCGCTGCCCGTCCTCGCCGGCGAGGTGGTGGACGGCACGTTCATCGACGGCGCCGCGCTGGACGCGTTCCTGCTCGAGTCGATCGAGCGGGCGAAGGCCGAGGGCGTGCTGTTCTCCGTGCACCTCAAGGCGACGATGATGAAGGTCTCCGACCCGATCGTCTTCGGCCACGTGGTGAAGGCCTTCTTCAAGCCGGTCTTCGAGAAGTACGGCCAGGACCTGGCCGACGCCGGCCTGTCGGCGAACGACGGCCTGGGCGGCATCTTCTCCGGGCTCGCGTCCCTGCCGAACGGCGCCGAGATCCGCGCCGCGTTCGACGCCGCGCTGGCCGACGGCCCGAAGATGGCGATGGTGAACTCCGACAAGGGCATCACCAACCTGCACGTACCGTCCGACGTCATCGTCGACGCCTCGATGCCCGCCATGATCCGCATCGGCGGCCACATGTGGGGGCCCGACGGCGAGGAGGCCGACACCCTCGCGGTGATCCCCGACTCGTCCTACGCCGGTATCTACCAGACCGTCATCGACGACTGCCGCGCCAACGGCGCCCTCGACCCGGCCACGATGGGCTCCGTCCCGAACGTGGGCCTCATGGCGCAGGCGGCCGAGGAGTACGGCTCGCACGACAAGACGTTCGAGATCGCCGTGGACGGCACCGTCCGCATCGTGAACGGTGCCGGCGACGTCGTCATCGAGCACGCGGTCCGGGTCGGCGACGTCTGGCGCGCCTGCCAGACCAAGGATGCCCCGATCCGCGACTGGATCAAGCTGGCCGTCACGCGGGCCCGCGCCTCCGCGACCCCCGCCGTGTTCTGGCTGAACTCGCGCCGCGCGCACGACGCGAACCTGATCAAGAAGATCGAGCAGTACCTGCCGGAGCACGACACCGAGGGCCTCGAGATCCACGTCATGGACCCGTCGGAGGCCACGGCGTTCTCGCTCGCGCGCATCCGCCAGGGCCTGGACACCATCTCGGTGACCGGCAACGTGCTGCGCGACTACAACACCGACCTGTTCCCGATCCTCGAGGTCGGCACGTCGGCGAAGATGCTGTCGATCGTGCCGCTGATGAACGGTGGCGGCCTGTTCGAGACGGGTGCCGGCGGCTCCGCGCCGAAGCACGTCCAGCAGCTCGTCGAGGAGGACTACCTGCGCTGGGACTCGCTCGGCGAGTTCTTCGCGCTGGCCGCGTCCTTCGAGCACCTCGCGGTGAACGAGGGCAACGCCCGGGCCCAGGTCCTTGCGGACACGCTCGACCGCGCCACCGGGACGTTCCTGGGCGAGGACCGGTCCCCGGGCCGCAAGCTCGGCACTATCGACAACCGCGGCTCGCACTTCTACCTCGCCCTGTACTGGGCGCAGGAGCTGGCCACGCAGTCCGACGACGCCGAGCTCGCCACCACGTTCAAGCCCCTCGCGGAGGCGCTGGCCGCGAGCGAGCAGGCGATCGTGGAGGAGCTGCTCGCGGTCCAGGGCAAGCCTGCCGACATCGGCGGGTACTACCGCCCGGACGAGGCGAAGGTCAACGCGGTGATGCGTCCGAGCAAGACGTTCAACGAGGCACTCGCGTCCCTCTGACCCCGCCGAGGTAGTCCTCTGGCGAGGTAGTCGTCCGGCGAGGTAGTCACCCAGCGCACGCTGGGTGACTACCTCGCCGGACCTCGCGGTGGGGGCGTGACGTTGGTCGCTCCGTGGAAAAAGAGGCGGGGACTGTCGGTGTCTCGACGTAGCCTCAAGAAACCATGATCGACGCACCGCGGACCCCTGAGACCACGCCCTTTCCCGAGGCGTCGCCTCGCCCTGCGCCCGTGCTGACGGACGACCCGGACCGCCGGCTCGACTGGCGCCGGCTGCGCGGCGCGGCCGCGGTCATCGCCCTGCTCGCGCTGACGACGGGCGCGGTGGGCCAGGCCCTCGGCGCGGCCGCGGCCGGGAAGCTGGCGGCCGACGCCACCGTCCTGGGGCTCGTGCTGCTCGCCCTGTGCGTGGTGGGCGGTGCGCTGTTCGATGGCCTCGGCCAGGTGGTCTGGGCGAGCGTGGTGGACCGGGCAGAGGGCAAGCTCAGGAGCGACCTGCTCAGCGCGGCGCTGCGCCAGCCGCTCGAGACACTCTCGGAGCAGGCGGTCGGCGAGGTCCTCGACCGGGTCGACGACGACACGCACGCGGTTGGCACGCTCGTGCGCCGCCAGCTGTGGGGCGCGGGCCGCACGGTCGCCGGTGTCATCCCCATGTGGATCATCGCGGGCATCACCTGGTGGCCGGCCTGGTTCCTGTTCCCCGTGCTCGGCGGGATCGTCGCCGTGCTCACCAAGCCGCTGCTCGGCGAGATCGCACGCCGCAAGGTGATCGAGGAGGCCGCGTGGACCGATCACGCCGCCGCCTTCGAAGAGGCGGTCGCCGCCCGGAACGATCTGCGCACCAGCCTCGGGCAGGCGTTCGCCGTGCGCCGGGTCGCGCAGCTCTCCGCGACGGTGCACGACAAGTTCCGCTCGGTGGTGCGCGTCGAGGAGCGCCTGCTCCGGCGCGCCGGCCTGGTGATGTACGCGCTGCTGGCCGGTACGGCCGTCGCGTGCGCCGTGGTGGCCGTCGGTGGTGGCCTGTCGGTGCAGCAGCTCGTCACGCTCTTCCTGGTCACCGCGATGTTCGTGGGGCAGATGGACAACCTGGTGCACCACCTGCCGGACATCCAGGAGGGATTCGGCGCGGTGCTGCGCATCCGCCAGATGCTGGCGGTCGAGCCCGAGCCCGACGGCGGCGACGACCTGCCGGACGGACCGCTCGGGCTCGAGCTGCGCGACCTGACCTTCGCCTATGCCGAGGGCACGTTCGCGCTGCAGGGCGTCGACCTGACGGTGCCCGCCGGTGAGACGATCGCGCTCGTCGGCCGCACCGGCTCGGGCAAGTCGACGCTGGCCGCGCTCATGTCGCGCGCGGTCGAGCCGGAACGGGGCTCGGTCTTCCTGGGCGGCGCCGACGTGCGCGACCTGGACCTGCAGAAGCTGCGGGCTGCTGTCGGCGTGGTCACGCAGCGCACGGAGATCATCGCCGGGACGCTCGCGGAGAACATCGCGCTGTTCGCGGACGTCCCCCGGGCCCACATCGAGGCGGCGGTGCGCGAGCTCGGCCTGACCGACTGGACGGCCGGCCTGCCCGACGGCCTCGACACCCTCCTCGGCCCCGGCGGCACCAAGCTCTCGGCGGGCGAGGAGCAGCTCGTGGCATTCGCCCGGCTCCTCGTGCGCGACGTTCAGCTCGTGGTGCTCGACGAGGCGACCGCGCGGATGGACCCGCTCACCGAGGCGCGCGTGGTCGCGGCGTCGGACCGGCTGCTCGCCGGACGCACGGGCGTGCTCATCGCGCACCGGCTCGGCACCATCGAACGAGCCGGCCTCGTGGCCGTCCTCGATCACGGCCGGGTGGTGCAGCAGGGGCGGCGCGCGGTCCTCGCCCGCAACCCGGGACCGTTCCGCTCGCTGCTGGAGGCGGGCGCGAGCGACGGGTCGCTGGACGCGCAGGGGGCAAGTCAGACGACCGACGCCACCGACACGGCACGCGCCCAGTCGGTCGCGGCTCCCGGCACGCTGCCGCGCGACACGGCTTCGTCCGACACGGCTTCGTCCGACACGGCTGAGTCCGACACCGCGGGGTCCGGCTCCACCGAGCCTGACAGCGCCACGGGCGAACCTGACGCGGTCGGCGGTCGCCGTCGCGCCGGAACCCCGCCCGACCTTGCCCGGCCCGGCGACGGGCCGAGCCTCGCGCGCGGTGTGCTGCACGCGCTGTTCGTGCGTCCGAAGTGGGGCCTGGTCGGCGCGGTCCTGTTCCTCCTCGCCAGCCTGGTCGCGGCACAGGGAGCCGTCACCGGGTTCCTGTGGGGCCGCACGGTCGAGCAGGTGGGCACCGGTGAGCTACCCGTGGCCCTGCTGGTCTCGCTCGCCGTCCTGCTGCTGATGCAGCCGCTGTTCGTCTCCCGGGCCATGGGCGTGTACCCGCGCTGGTGGATCGAGATCCTCCTGCGGATCCGGATGTCGGTCATGCGCGGGCAGACCCGGCAGTACCGCCTGCCCGAGACGCCGCCCGGCGAGGTCGTGGCCAGGTCCATGGACGCTGACCGGTTCGTGCGGTACGCGGACCGCTGGGTCGACTTCGTCAACGGGCTCGCGATCGTGGCGGTCACGGCCCTGATCAGCGGAACCTGGACCGCGGGCGCCGTCCTGCTGGCGGTCATGGTCGTCTCGGCGGCGGCGTCGGCCATCGGCCGGCCGATCGCGGGTCGCTCGGCGGCGGGCTCCTCGGCGGCGCGTGCGCGGTTCGGGCGCGCCCTGGTCTCGGCGCTCGACTCGGCCCGCACGGTGAAGCTCGCCGCCCGCACGCCCGACGTCCGCAGGCACCTCGGCGTGGTCGACTCCGGCCGCGTGCAGGCCGCCATCTTCGAGCACCGGGTGCAGGCGGTGCTCGACTCGGTGCCGCTGGTGGCCCTGTACGTGGGCGTGGTCGCCGCATGGGCGTTCTACCTCACCGACCGGTGGGACCTGGCCACCACGCTGCTCGTCTCGAGCGCCGTGATGGGCTTCGCCTGGTTCGGTGTCGTCGCCGGCGCCGTGGTCACCGAGGCGCCCGGGACCCGGGCCTGGCAGGTCGCGACGGCCCGCTTCGCGGGAGGCGCCGACCTCGTCTCGCGCGGGCGGGGCGTCGACCTGGTCACCGGCATCGCGCCGTCGCCCGAGCCTGCCCCGCGCGAGCCCCTGGACCGTCTGGAGCTGCGCAACGTCACCGCGCTGCACGACGACGGCACGATCGGTGTCTCCGACGTCGACCTCGTGATCCGGCGCGGCGAGCTCGTGCTCCTGCTCGGCCAGGTGGGCTCGGGCAAGTCGTCGCTGCTGTCCGCCCTGGCCGGGCTCATGGAGCACACCGGCGAGGTCCGCTGGAACGGCACCGAGGTGACCGACGCCCAGGTCTTCATGCGCCCCGGCCAGGTGGCCCACGTGGCCCAGGTGCCGCGCGTGCTGTCCGGTACGTTCTCCGACAACGTGGCGCTCGACCACGCCCGCGACATCGTCGGCCCGGTCCAGGGCGCGCGTCTCGCACAGGACATGGAGGAAGCGGGCGGCCCGCACGCCCTCGTCGGGCACCGTGGTGTGCGGCTGTCCGGTGGCCAGGTCCAGCGGCTCGCGCTCGCCCGGGCGCTCGCCGCGGACACGGAGCTCCTGCTGGCGGACGACGTCTCCAGCGCGCTCGACGCCTCGACCGAGATCGAGCTGTGGGCCGCCCTGCGTGAGCGGGGCACCACGGTGGTGGGCGCGACATCGAAGCGTGCGGCGCTCTCCCGAGCCGACCGTGTGGTGGTGCTGGTCGACGGCAAGGTCGCAGAGGTCGGGCCGTGGGCTGAGCTCGCGGCGAGGTGGAGCCACCTCGCCGGCTAGGCGGGCCGCACCCGGTCGTCGACCCGGCGGGGCAGCGTGAAGACCAGCAGGAACGCCGCCACGGCGAGTCCCGCGCTGGTCCCCATCGCCATGGTCGCGGCGTGGCCGAAGGCGTCGGCGACCACCTCCGGCGTCGGGCGGCCGGGCGGGAACGTGAGCGACCCGAAGAGCACGGAGCCGACGACGGCGATACCGGCCGCCGACCCGACCCGCTGCATCGTGCCGATCACGCCGGACGCGGCCCCTGCCTGGTTGCGGTCCACCGTGGCGACGATGAACTGGGAGTTCGGGGCGATGAACATGCCGCTGCCGATGCCGCCGACGAGCAGTGGCGCGGCCAGGGTCCAGTGCGTCAGGTCGCCGGTCGGCACCAGCCAGAGCACGAGCCACAGCGACACGAGCCCGATGGCGACCATGCCCGTGCCGAGCACGAGCACCGTGCGACCCAGGCGGTGCGTCAGCCGCTCGCTCTGCGACGCGCCGACTATCGACCCGATGGCGAACGGCACCGACACGATCCCGGACGCCAGCGCGGAGTGGCCGAGCCCGGACTGCCAGAAGATCGAGATCGTGAAGAAGATGCTGGTGAACGCCGCGAAGTAGACCAGCGCGAGGACGGCGCCGCCGGTGAACGCGGCGTGCGCGAACAGGCGCGGCGGGACTAGCGGGTTGCCGCCCCGTGCCGCCACCCGGCGCTCCCAGGACGCGAACGCCACGATCAGCAGCAGCCCGCCCGCGAGGGACGTCCAGGTCCACCACGGCCAGCCGGCGTCCTCACCCTCGATGAGCGGCACCAGGACCGCGAGCAGCGCCGCCGTGACGATCAGCAGTCCGACGACGTCGATCCCGCGCGCGGTGGCTCCCACGACGATCCGGGGAAGCAGAACGATCGCCGCGACGACCGCGATGACCCCGAACGGCAGGTTGACGAAGAAGATCGAGCGCCAGCCCTCGTTCTCGCCGAACGCCTCGATGAGCAGACCGCCGACGATCGGCCCGAGCGCCGTGGAGAACCCGATGGCCGCGCCCATCACCGCGAACGCCTTGCCCCGTGTGCGCCCGGCGAACATCAGCTGGATCAGCGCCGTCACGGCCGGGAAGAAGATGCCGCCGCACAGGCCCTGGACCACGCGAGCCACGATCAGCTCGGTGGCGCCGGATGCGAGGCCGCACCAGAGGCTCGCGAGCGTGAACCCGGCCAGGCCGACGACGAACACCCACTTGTGGCCCACCCGGTCACCTACCCTGCCGGCAGGGATGAGGGCCAGGCCATAGGCGAGCGCGTACCCGGAGATGATCCAGGACAGCGTGCCCTCCGAGGCGTCGAACGACGTGCGGATGGTCGGCAGCGCGACGTTCACGATCGTCGTGTCGAGCAGCGCCATCGAGACGCCGAGGATGAGTACGGCGAGCGCGATCCACGAGCTGCGTGGAGTGGGGTCAGCGTTCGTGCCTCCGCCGGGTGATCCTCGGCCCGGCTCCGGGGTGGGCGTGCTGGTGCTGGTCATGGCTTGTCCTCTCGGCTCAGCTCGTCGGCCACGATCTGCGGCACGGCGGCGAGGAGTCGTTCGTGGAAGGTGATCTCCGCGCGGAGACGGTCGGTGGTGTGGGTGATGGTCACGAGCTCGACCGTCCTCAGGTGCTGCGCGATGCTCTCGCTGTGCGCCTCGCGTTCCGCGAGGCGGCGCCTGAGCTCGTCGAGGCGGTCACGGACGACGGCGTCGAGCTCGTCGAGCGATGCCGTGTCGAGGCGGGTCAGGGCGAGGTCCAAGGGGTCGGGGCGCAGCTCGACGCGGGTCAGCGCATCGGCTCGTACGTCGGCAAGGGCTCCACGGCCGGCCTCGGTGATGTCGTAGACCTTGCGTTCCGGATAGTTCCCCGACCGCTCGGTGCGGACGGTGGTGATCAGTTTCTCGGACTCGAGGCGCTTGAGCGCGCCGTAGACGGCACCCACGGTGACGCCGGTCCACCTGTCGATGTGTTCCTCCTCGGCGAGGAGGCGCATCTGGTGGCCGTGCATCGGGCCGCGGCGGTCGAGTGAGCCGAGGACGAAGAGGCGGATGGCGCTCATGCGACTACTCTCGCACAAGTAGTCGTCCACATGCCAGTCGATGGTCACTGTGTGCTTAGGGTGGCGCCGTGGACCTGAACTTTCGTGAGGCCGAGCGCGACGACCTCGAACGCATCGTCGAGCTCATCGCCGACGACGCCGTGGCTGCCGCCCGCACCGGCAGCTACGGCGAGCTGCACATCAAGGGCTTCGAAGCCGTCACCGCGAGCCCGGACAACGAGCTGGTGGTCGTGGAGGCCGACGGCGAGGTGATCGGCGTCATGCAGCTGACGTTCATCCCGGGGATCTCGCGCAACGGCGCCTCCCGGCTGCTGGTCGAGGCGGTCCGCGTGAGCAGCGAGCTGCGCGGCCAGGGCATCGGCCGGCTTCTCATGGAGCACGCCCACGAGCGCGGCCGGGCCCGCGGCTGCGCGCTGGCCCAGCTGACGTCGGACAAGCAGCGGTCCGAGGCGCACCGGTTCTACCGGAGCCTCGGTTACGAGCAGTCCCACGAGGGCTTCAAGCTGCCGCTCTGACGCCCGCGGTCGAAAGTCCGGCCACCAAAACCACTATGCATGGATCCTTGCTGCAAAGTTCTGCAAGCGTTACAGTCGCGCTCGGACCACACATCCTGGTTCCGGACGACGAAGGGGTCATCCATGTCTCGCACCGCGCGCCCGCGCCTCACACAGCTCGGCGCGGCCGCCGTCGCGACAGCCCTCGCGGCATCGGTCGGGCTCGCCGCCTCGGCATCGGCGGTGACCGGCACGGTCGTACCCGTCGCGATCACCGCGACCGAGGCGGCGGACCGTACGGCCGCCCTCGTGGGCAGCCTCCAGGACGAGCTCGGCTGCGCCGCCGACTGGGATCCCGCGTGCGCCGCGACCGAGCTGGTCGCCCAGGGCGACGGCACGTTCGTCGCTGAGTTCGAGGTTCCGGCCGGAACCTACGAGTACAAGGTCGCGATGGACGACGCGTGGGACGAGTCCTACGGCCGCGACGGCGGCCAGGACAACATCCCGCTCCACCTCGAAGGCCCCGCGACGCTCCGCGTCACCTACGACGACGCCACCCACCGCACCGCCCTGGCCCCGCTCACCCTCGCGGGCGAGTACACGGAGCAGGACGGCGCCCTCGTGCGCGAGCCCGTCCGGCAGCCGGGCAGCGACGAGCGCTTCTACTTCGTGATGACCGACCGGTTCGCCAACGGCGACCCGGCCAACGACGAGGGCGGTCTGACGGGCGACCGGCTCACCACCGGCTTCGACCCGGCCGATAAGGGCTTCTACCAGGGCGGCGACCTCGCGGGCCTGCGCCAGAACCTCGACTACATAGAGGACCTGGGCACGACGGCGATCTGGCTCACCCCGAGCTTCCTCAACCGCCCCGTACAAGGCGAGGGCGACGACGTGAGCGCCGGGTACCACGGCTACTGGATCACCGACTTCACGCGCATCGACCCGCACCTGGGCACCAACGCCGAGCTCGAGGCGCTGATCGACGACGCCCACGCGCGCGGCCTGAAGGTCTACTTCGACATCATCACCAACCACACGGCCGACGTCGTCGACTACGCCGAGGGCACCTACGACTACGTGGACCAGGCCACCGCCCCGTACACGGACGCCGCCGGCAACCCGTTCGACCCGGCCGACCACGCGGGGACGGGCAGCTTCCCCGAGCTCGACGCCGCCACGAGCTTCCCGTACACGCCGGTGATCGACCCGGCCGACCAGGACGTGAAGGTCCCCGCCTGGCTCAACGACCCGACGCTCTACCACAACCGGGGCAACTCGACGTGGGCCGGCGAGTCCGTCACCTACGGCGACTTCAGTGGTCTGGACGACCTCATGACCGAGCACGGAGACGTCGTCGACGGCTTCGAGGAGATCTACAAGGCGTGGATCGACCTCGGCATCGACGGGTTCCGCATCGATACCGTCAAGCACGTGAACTTCGAGTTCTGGGAGGAGTGGTCGGCCGAGATCGAGGAGTACGCGCACGCCCAGGGCCAGGACGAGTTCTTCACGTTCGGCGAGGTGTACGACGCCGACGCCGCCAAGACCTCCCCGTACGTGCGCCGCACGGACATGAGCTCCGTGCTCGACTTCTCCTTCCAGTCCGCCGCCACGAGCTACGCGAGCGGTAACAGCGCACAGCGGCTCGCGGACCTGTACGCCTCCGACGACCTGTACACCACGCCGCACAGCAGCCCCGCCGCGCTGCCGACGTTCCTCGGCAACCACGACATGGGCCGCGTCGGCTACATGCTGGCCGGCTCCGACGACCCGCTGGCACGCGACGAGCTGGCCCACGAGCTGATGTACCTCACGCGCGGCCAGCCGGTCGTCTACTACGGCGACGAGCAGGGCTTCGCGGGCACCGGCGGTGACAAGGACGCCCGGCAGACGCTCTTCGCCACGCAGGTCGACGAGTACGCGAACCAGCCCCTGGTCACGGGTGGGCAGGCCGGGAGCGTCGACCGCTACGGCACCGACGCACCGCTCTACGAGCACATAGCGGCCCTCGCCGACCTGCGGGAGGACCACCCCGCGCTCGCCACGGGCGCCCAGAGCGAGCGCTTCGCCGCCGATGGCGCAGGCGTCTACGCGTTCTCCCGCGTGCACCGCGACGAGCTGGTCGAGCACCTGGTCGCCGCCAACAACGCGGCCGCCGAGCGCACGGTCACGTTCGACGCCCTCACGCCGGGTGCGACGTTCGCCCCGCTGTACGGCACCAGCACGCCGGTCACGGCCGACGCCGACGGCGCGGTGACGTTGGCCGTCCCGGCGCGCTCCACGATCGTCCTGGTCGCCGATCGCACAGTGGACGCCGACACGGCGGGAACAGTCACAGTGGTCCCGGGCGTCAGCGCCCGGGCTGGTGCCGCGGTGTCCGGCGTCGCCCCGGTCGCCGCAGGCATCGACGACGCCTGGGCCGAGACCTCCTTCGCCTGGCGCGCGGTCGGCACGGACGAGTGGCACCACCTCGGCACCGCCGAGGACACGACGCCGCGCGTGTTCCACGACGTGGGCGCGGGCGGCGACGCCCTGCCGGACGGCAGCCTCATCGAGTACCGCACGGTGACCCAGGACGCCGATGGCGACCGCGCCGCGGCCAGCTCGTACGCGTCGGTCGGCGTCGACGTGAGCGGCGTGGTGGACGACGGCACCGACCCCGACATCGACATGGTCACCGTCGCCGGCTCGCACAACAGCGAGATGGGCTGCGCCGGCGACTGGACCCCGGACTGCGAGGCCGCGCGCCTCACCCTCGCCGACGACGGCACCTACACCGGCACGTTCGAGCTGCCCGCCGGCTCGTACGAGTTCAAGGTCGCGCTGAACGGCTCCTGGGCCGAGAACTACGGGGCGGACGGCGTCCGCGACGGCGCCAACATCTCGTACTCCACGGGCGGCGGCCCGGTGACGTTCACCTGGGACCCGGAGACCAAGGTGCCGACCGTGCAGGTCGGCACACCGGGAACGCCGGGGGAGGGGCAGCAGGCCGCGCACTGGGTGCGCGAGGACCTGGTCCTGGTGCCGACCGAGGACTTCGGCGCCGGCGACCGCTGGGCCCTCGAGACCGGCGATCCGGGGGACCCGACGTCGTACGCGCTGCACCCGGGCGAGCTGCCCGCGGACGTCGCCGAGGACTTCCCACACCTGGCCGAGCACCTCGCCCTGGAGGTCGAGGGCATGGACCGGGCCGCGGCGACGTCGGCCCTGCGCGGAGCGCTCAAGGTGACCCGGCACGACGGCGAGACGCTCACCGCCGCCACCGGCGTGCAGATCCCCGGCGTGCTGGACGACCTGTTCGCCACCGACCGCGCGCTCGGGGTGACGTGGCGGGGCAGCAAGGCGTCGTTCGGCCTGTGGGCGCCGACTGCGCGGGCGGTGCGCCTGCAGGCCTGGCCCGCGGGCACGTCGCTCGACGCCGAGCCGCGCATCGTCGAGATGAAGCGGCAGGATGACGGCGCCTGGACGTTCGACGGCGGGCGCGGCCTCGACAAGCGAACGGGCTGGCAGGGGGCTCGGTACCGGTACGCCGTCGAGGTGTACGTGCCGAGCACCGGCCAGGTCGAGACCAACGTCGTGACCGACCCCTACTCGGTGGGCCTCACGCTCGACTCGACGCACTCGGTGGCGGTGGACCTCGACGTGGCGGACTGGCGGCCCAAGGTCTGGCGCACCACGCCCGCGCCGGTCGTCGAGAACCCGGTGGACCAGACGATCTACGAGCTGCACGTGCGCGACTTCTCGATCACTGACGAGACCGTGCCCGAACGTCTGCGCGGCACCTACGGCGCATTCGGCGCGAGCCGCTCGGACGGCATGACCCACCTGCGCTCGCTGGCCGACGCCGGTCTGACCACCGTGCACCTGCTGCCCACGTTCGACATCGCCTCGATCCCCGAGGACCGTGCGGCCCAGGCCACGACCGGCGACCTGTCCGGCTTCGCGCCCGACAGCGAGGAGCAGCAGGCCGCCGTCGCGGAGGTCCAGGGGCAGGACGGCTTCAACTGGGGCTACGACCCGTACCACTTCATGGCGCCGGAGGGCTCCTACGCCGTCGAGGCCGAGGGCGGCAAGCGCGTCGCCGAGTTCCGCTCGATGGTCGGCAACCTGCACCGGGCGGGTCTCCAGGTGGTGCTCGACCAGGTGTTCAACCACACGGCGGCGTCGGGCCAGGACCCGAAGTCGGTGCTGGACCGCGTGGTCCCTGGCTACTACCACCGGCAGAACCCGGTCAGCGGCGCGGTAGAGACCAGCACCTGCTGCCAGAACGTCGCCACGGAGCACGCCATGGCCCAGAAGCTGATGGTGGACTCGGTGGTCACCTGGGCCCGCGACTACCGCGTGGACGGCTTCCGGTTCGACCTCATGGGACACCACTCCACGGCGAACATGGAAGCGGTCCGGGCGGCGCTGGACGAGCTCACCCTGCGACGCGACGGTGTGGACGGCAAGAGCGTGTACCTGTACGGCGAGGGCTGGAACTTCGGCGAGGTCGCGGACAACGCGCGGTTCGAGCAGGCCACGCAGGGCCAGCTCGGCGGCACGGGCATCGGCACGTTCAGCGACCGCCTGCGCGACGCCGTCCACGGCGGCTCCCCGGTCGACGGCGCCTCCCTGTTCACGCAGGGCTTCGGGACGGGGCTGTTCACCGACCCGAACGGCAGGGACGCGCGGCTCGACGACCCGTCGACCGTCAACGACGGCGGAGCCGACGAGGCGGCCGACCTGGCGCACCAGAGCGACCTCGTGAAGCTCGGGCTGGCCGGCAACCTGCGGTCCTACGAGGTCACGACCTCATCGGGGGAGCGGGTCAGGGGTGACGAGCTGGACTACCGGGGCTCGCCGGCGGGGTACGCGGACTCGCCCGAGGAGGTCGTCACCTACGTCGACGCGCACGACAACGAGACGCTGTTCGACCTGCTCACGCTCAAGCTGCCGGCGGACACCCCGATGACCGACCGGGTGCGCATGAACACCGTGTCGCTCGCGACCGCCGCGCTGTCGCAGTCGCCGTCGTTCTGGCACGCGGGCACCGACCTGCTCCGCTCGAAGTCGCTGGACCGCAACTCGTACGACTCCGGGGACTGGTTCAACGCCATCGACTGGTCGGGGCGGGACAACGGGTTCGGGCGCGGCCTGCCGATGGCGGCCGACAACGAGGACAAGTGGCCGCTCCAGGGCCCGCTCCTGGCCGACCCAGCGCTCAAGCCCACCCCTGACGACATCGCGTTCGCCTCGGCGCAGGCGAGCGAGCTGCTGGAGCTGCGGCACTCGACGGACCTGTTCCGACTGGGTTCGGCCGAGCTGATCCGGCAGAAGGTGACGTTCCCCGGTTCGGGCCCGGACGCCGTCCCTGGCGTGATCACGATGTCGATAGACGACCGCGCGGGCGGGTCCGACGTCGACCGGCGGCTGGACGGCGTGCTCGTGGTGTTCAACGCGTCGCCGACGTCGGCCACCGTGGAGGTGCCCGAGCTCGCGGGCCGCGACTACGCCCTCTCGCGGGTGCAGGCGCGCGGTGCGGACGCCGTCGTACGGGAGGCCGAGTGGAACGCGGCCGACGGGACCGTCACAGTGCCCGCGAGGACGGTCGCGGTCCTGACTGACCCCCGCGGCTGACCTCCGACTGCACTTGTCACCCGCGTGATTTGTCGTCTGCGGACTTGGTTGCGGCTACAGGCTCTGTCACCGCAACCAAGTCTGCAGTCGTCGGTGTGGAGACAGGCCAAGTCTGCGGTCGTCGCAGAGGGGTCCGGCTGACAGCGCTGACAGCCAACCCTTGACTCTGACCCGTCAGGGGTGAATCGTGTGCCTCAGATGGTCCGGCAGCGCTGCCGGACTTCGCACGACGCAAGGGAGCTTCATGCGCACGGCACGATTCCTCATCGCACCCGTCACGGCAGTGGCACTCGCCCTCTCGCTCGGTGCCTGCGGCTCGGGCGGAGGCGGCTCCGACGACGGCACGATCAAGGTCGCCTACCAGAAG
Source organism: Promicromonospora sp. NPDC023805 (assembly GCF_040639635.1). Lineage (NCBI taxonomy): Bacteria > Bacillati > Actinomycetota > Actinomycetes > Micrococcales > Promicromonosporaceae > Promicromonospora > Promicromonospora sp. NPDC023805. The sequence goes on from NZ_JBFAAH010000036.1 coordinate 33,320, forward strand.
TTCGGCAACTTCACGCAGGCGGACGAGCTGTTCAAGGACGTCAAGGCCGACTTCGAGAAGGCGAACCCGGACGTCACCGTCGAGCTCGTGCCCATCGAGGCGCAGCAGAACGACTACTTCACGAAGCTCGCGCTGATGAACCGGTCGCCCAGCACCGCGCCCGACGTCATGTACGAGGACACGTACATGATCAAGTCCGACGTCGAGGCCGGGTACCTGGCGCCGCTGGACGACTATCTCGCCGAGTGGGACGAGTGGGACCAGTTCGTCGACGGCGCCAAGGAGGCCGGCGCGGGCGACGACGGCAAGACCTACGGCGTCTCCATGGGTACCGACACCCGCGGCCTCTGGTTCAACAAGGACGTGCTCGCGAAGGCGGGCCTGCCCGAGGACTGGGCCCCGAAGTCCTGGGACGAGCTGCTGGAGGCGGCCCGGGCCATCAAGGAGTCCGACCCCGACGTCGTGCCGTTCAACATGTACTCCGGCAAGCCCCAGGGCGAGGCCGCGGTGATGCAGGGCTTCGAGATGCTGCTGTACGGGACGGGCGACACCCTCTACGAGGACGGCAAGTGGGTGCTCGGCTCGCAGGGCTTCGTCGACGCCCTTGGCTTCGTCACCACCGTGTTCACCGAAGGGCTCGCGCCCACGCCGCAGCAGGCGCTCGACACCAACATCGCCAACACGGTCCAGGCCGAGTGGCTGCCCGAGGGCAAGGTCGGCATCTCGCTGGACGGCTCGTGGGTCGCCGGCACCTGGCTCGAGTCCGGTAACGCGCCCTGGCCCGAGTGGTCCGAGAAGATGGGCGCCGCGCCCATGCCTACCCAGGACGGCGCAGCGCCCGGAGCCGTGAGCATGTCCGGCGGCTGGACCCTCGCCATGGGGTCCGGTTCCAGCAACCCCGACGCCGCCTTCGAGTTCATCTCGATGGCCCTGAACCGCGAGAACTCCCTCTGGTTCGACGTCGCGAACAGCCAGATCGCCGTGCGGACCGACGTCGCGGAGGACCCCGAGTACACGAAGACCAACCCGACCACCGAGTTCTTCACGGGTCTCGTCGACGTCACCCACTTCCGGCCCGCCACCTCGGACTACCCGAAGGTCTCCAACGAGATCATGGTCGCGATGGAGTCCGTGATGACCGGGCAGCAGACGCCTGAGGAGGCCGCTGCGGTCTACGACGAGGCCGTCACCGGCATCGTCGGCGAAGAGAACACGACCCAGGGCTGACCTGTGGCCGTCACGTCTCGCGGCGCGGCGCGGGTGATTCCACTCGCGCCCGCCGTCGTCCTTCTTGCGCTCTTCATGCTGGGCCCCGTGATCTGGTCGTTCTACGGCTCGTTCACGGACGCCGCGCTCACCGGACCCGCCGCCCTGAACCCGGAGTGGATAGGGCTCGACAACTACACCGCCCTGTTCGGCGACCCGGACTTCCCGAAGTCGCTGTGGCTCACCGTCGTGTTCGTGTTCCTCTCCGCGGTCGTGGGGCAGAACGTGATGGGCATCATGCTCGCCGGGCTGCTGCGCTCGGCGGTCAAGCCCGTGCGGTCCATCGCCTCGACGGTGGTGGTCGCCGCCTGGGTGCTGCCCGAGATCGTCGCCGCGTTCGCCGCGTACGCGTTCTTCCACTCCGAGGGCACGCTCAACGCCATGCTCGGCGGCATCGGGATCACCGGGCCGGACTGGCTCTACTCCACCCCGATGCTCGCCGTGATCATCGCGAACATCTGGCGCGGCACCGCCTTCTCGATGATGGTCTACTCGGCGGCGCTCGCCGAGGTGCCGCCGGAGCTCACCGAGGCCGCGCAGCTCGACGGCGCGAACGGGCTGCAGCGGCTGGCGTGGGTCACGCTGCCCGTCATCCGGCGCAGCATCTCGACCAACCTCATGCTCACGACGCTGCAGACCCTCTCCGTGTTCACGCTGATCTACGTGATGACCGGCGGCGGCCCGGGCACCGACAGCTCGACGCTGCCGATCCTGGCGTACCAGGAGGCGTTCAAGTTCGCGCAGGTCGGCTACGGCACGGCCATCGCGACGGTGATGATCATCGTGGGCGCGGTCTTCTCCGTGATCTACATCCGCGCGCTCCGACCGGAGGTGGACTGATGGCCGGCCAGACGACAGCGCCCGTCGTAAAAACGAGGCGTAGCGGGACGGTCGGCCGGCTGGCGGGACCACGCGTCAAGCCGACCAAGGTGGCGGCGAACCTGGTGCTGCTCGTGATCGCGCTGCTGTTCGTGCTCCCGATGGCCTGGGTGCTCGTCGCGTCGTTCGACGCGGAGGCGACGCTCTCCTTCGGCCTGCCCGACGCCGTGACGACCGCCAACTTCTCCGCGATCCTGACGCCGGAGCTGACGTGGCTGCCGTTGTGGAACGCGTTCGTGCTGTCCGCGGGCTCCGGGGCCATCACGGTGGTCGTGGCGGTGCTCGCGGCCTACCCGTTGTCGCGCTACCGCATGCGGTTCGGCAAGTACTTCCTGTACTCGGTGCTGTTCGGGACGTGCCTGCCGATCACGGCGATCATGGTCCCGGTGTACGCGCTGTTCGTGCAGCTCAACCTGCTGGACTCCCTGCCGGGCACCATCTTCTTCATGGCGGCGACCTCGCTGCCCATGGCGATCTGGATGACGAAGAACTTCATGGACTCCGTGCCGATCTCGCTGGAAGAGGCGGCCTGGACCGAGGGCGCGTCGGCGATGCAGGCGCTCCGGCGCGTCGTGCTCCCGCTCATGCGGCCGGGCATCGCGGTCGTGTTCATCTTCGTGTTCGTGCAGGCGTGGGGGAACTTCTTCGTCCCGTTCGTGCTGCTGCTCTCCCCGGAGAAGCAGCCGGCGGCCGTGAGCATCTTCGCGTTCTTCGGGCAGTACGGGTCGGTCGCGTACGGACAGCTCGCGGCGTACTCGCTGCTCTACGCGGCGCCGGTGCTGGGGCTGTACGTGCTGGTCACGAGGATCTCCGGGTCGGCATTTGCGCTGGCGGGCGCGGTCAAGGGCTGACGGCGCGATCCTGCGCTCGCGCAGCCCGAGCGCGCCGACCAGCCCGGGCTCCTCGCCCAGCCCAGTGATTAGGTCCGAACTCGGCGTGAGTTCGGGCCCAATCGCTGGGCTGCGGCGCGCGCGTCATCGGCGCGCCCTCTACCGCCGCGGGTCGAGCGCGTGCTTGCCGCTGCTCGCGCGCAGCTCCAGCTCTCGGAGCACTGCGGGCCCCTCGCCCAGCGGGTGGCTCTCCGGCGTACCCGGCGGGTAGACGCCGTCGTCGATGAGCGTCTCGAGCTCCATCACGAGCGACCGGTACAGGGCTGGGGCAGCGGAGGCCAGCGCGCCGATGTGCAGACCCTTGACCTGTACCGGGTGGCTGAAGACGAGGTCGTGCGTGGTCAGGGTGGCGCTCCCGGAGGCGTCACCGAACACCACCACTCGTCCGGTGAACCTCTTGGTGACCGCCAGGCTGGTCTCGAACGTGTCCCGCCCGACGGACTCGAGGACCAGGTCGACGCCGCCGGTGAGATGGGCGAGCGCTTCCGCCAGATCGGGCCGCGTGCTGTCGAGCACCTCGTCGGCGCCGAGCGCCCTGACGGCGTCGTGCTTGGCGGGCGACGCCGTGGCGACGACGCGCGCGCCGTAATGCCGGGCGAGGCGGACGGCGGCCTGGCCGACGCCGCCGGCCGCGGCGTGGACGAGTACCGTCTCGCCCGCCCTGACCGCACCGAGAGGCCGCAGGGCCGCCAGCGCTGTCGCCCAGTTCAGGACCATGCCGAGCGCTGCGGCGTCGCTCCAGCCCGACGGCACGGGCAGCACGCCTTGGTGCGGCATCACCATGTACTCCGCGAACGCACCCGGCCCCGTCCCGACGACGCGGGTGCCGACCGGGTACGGCTCCTCGACCTCCGGGCCGACGCCGACGATCTCGCCGGCGGCTTCGAAGCCCGCCACGTAGGGCGGCGTCGGCCCGCCTCCGTAGGTCCCCCGGGACTGCATGACGTCGGCGAAGTTGACCCCGGCAGCGCCGACCCGGACGAGGTAGTCGCCAGGCCCCGGCGCCGGACGGCGGCGGCTGGTAAGGACCAGGTCGTCCGGACCGTGGTGGGACTGCTGGACCAGCGCTCGCATCGTGTCTGCTGTGTTCTCGTGCTGGGTGATCGCGTCCATGTGGGGAACGTAGAACCCTCACGCTTGCGTCAACGTCAAGCCCGCCGCGGTCATCGACGGGCGCGTCCGGCCTCGTTCAGGAAGGCGTCCAGGGCGGACCTCTGGGTATCGAGGACCGTGATCCGCGCGGCGAGCCGGTCGCGGTACGCCTGCACCTCGTCCAGGAACTCGGAGCGCAGCTCGTCGGCGGTGGCTTCGCGGCCGTCGGCCGGCTCGGGCAGCAGCTCCCGGATCATCCGCACGGGCAGCCCGGACTCCAGCAACGAGCGGACGGCGATCACCCGGTCGACCGTAACCCGGCAGTAGTCCCGGTAGCCGTTGCTGCACCGGCCGGGGACGATCAGGCCCTCGTCCTCGTAGAACCGCAACGATCTAGCACTCGCGCCGGTGACCCTTGAGGCTTCGCCGATCTTCACACCACCGCAACGTCGAGGGCCCGCTCGATCTTCCGCCGGAGCAGTGCTCCCGCGTCCTCAGCGGAAGACGACCGTGCGGCGTCCGTCCATCAGCACCCGGCGCTCCGCGTGCCAGCGGACGGCGCGGGCGAGCGTGCGCCGCTCGACGTCCTCGCCGATGCCGACCAGGTCCTCGACCGTGCGGGAGTGGTCGACGCGCTCGACGTCCTGCTCGATGATCGGGCCCTCGTCGAGGTCGCCGGTCACGTAGTGGGACGTGGCGCCGATGATCTTGACGCCGCGGTCGTGCGCCTGCCGGTACGGACCGGCACCCTTGAACGACGGCAGGAACGAGTGGTGGATGTTGATGACCTGCCCGCTCAGGTCGCGGCACAGCTCGTCCGACAGGATCTGCATGTAGCGGGCCAGCACGACCACCTCGACGTCCAGCTCCTTGACCAGGCCGCGCAAAGTGGCCTCGGCCTCGGGCTTCGTGTCCTTGGTGACCGGGACGTGGTGGAACGGCTTGCCGTAGAACGTGGCGATGTCCTCGAGGTCGCGGTGGTTGCCCACCACGCCCACGACGTCGATCGGCATGCGCTGCGAGCGCTCGCGGAACAGCAGGTCGACGAGGCAGTGCGCGGCCTTGGACACCATGATCAGCGTGCGGATCCGCCTGCCGACGACGTCGAGCGTCCATGTCATCGCGAACCGGCCGGCCACCTGCGTCATCGCGGTGCTGAGCTCGTCGCGGGACGCCGTCGACTCGACCTGCACGCGCATGAAGAACAGGCCCGACGTCGGGTCGCCGAACTGCTGCGACTCGGTGATGTTGCCGCCGTGCTCGGCGAGCATTCCCGCCACCGCGTGCACGATTCCCGGCTGGTCCGGGCAGGACAGGGTGAGGATCCAGTGGGTGGCTGCGGTCGCGTCGTTCACGCGGTCAGGCTAACCCGCCACGGACGAGGCGGCTCCGCCGTCCACGACGAGCTCCTTGCGCATCACCCAGCGCCGTCGGCCCCCGCTGACGCCGCTCGTCTCCGCCGCGCGTTCGAAGCCCGCCTCCTCGAACATCCGCACGGTCCCGACGTAGCCGCTGATCACGTCGACGCGGTCCGGGCCGACGTCGGCCGGGTAGCCCTCGACCACCTCGGCGCCGTGCGCCCGGGCGTGCTCCACGGCCCCGGCGAGGAGGTGGCGCATGAGGCCGCGCTTGCGGTACCCCGCGCGGACCACGAAGCACACCGCCACCCAGGCGTCACGGTCATCGACGAACGGGATGGTGCGGGTGTTCATGAGCCGGCGATAGGTGGACCGGGGCGCTATCGAGCACCAGCCCGCCACGACGTCGTCCACATACACCAGGACGCCCGGGCCGGGCTCGGTGGCGCAGAGGTCCCGCATGTAGCCGGGGCGCTCCTCAGCGGGCACCCTGCTGTCCCGGTACGCCATGCACCAGCAGCCCTTGCCGCCGGGCTTCTTGACTCCCACCACCTCGTAGAAGTCGTCGTACCGCCCGACGGCAGGTCGCACGTCGATCCGTGGGCCTGGCTCGGCCGGCTGGTGAGTTCCCTCGTCTCCCATGCCCCGAACCTACTCCGGGCCACCGACACGACCGTCTGCACCGCGAACACCGTCGACCCGGGCGCGCCAACTCTGCAACCATGGACCCATGAGCAACTCCACCACGACGATCGCGCTGGTCGAGGACGACCACGCGGGCGAGCTCCTCACGTTGCGGCGCGCCGCGTTCGTGACCGAGGCCCAGCTGTACGACGACCCGCACATCCCGCCCCTGACCCAGACGCTCGCCGAGCTGCGGGACGACCTGGCCCGCGACGACGTCGTGACCATCGGCGCGTGGGAGGGCCACCGGATGATCGGCTCGGTACGCGTCGAGATCGAGGGCGAGAAGGCGACGCTCGGCCGGCTCGCCGTCGCGCCGGACAAGCAGGCCCGCGGTATCGGCACCGAGATGCTCTTCGCCGTGCTCCCGTACCTGCCGGAGCAGACCAAGGAGATCTGGGTCTTCACCGGCAAGGACTCGAAGCAGAACCTCGCGATGTACACGAAGCACGGTTACGAGGAGCAGTACGACAAGGCCGCGGGCGACCTGACGTACACCTACCTGCGGCGCGTGCTGGGTGCCGCGGGTGCGCAGCAGGTGCCCCAGGACAGCTGAGGTCAGTAACCCCAGGCGTGGTAGGACTCGATCTCCAACCACGCGTCGACCCGCGGGTTCTCGCGGTTCGGGTACGGGCTGCCCGTGTAGTGCGTCGCGAGCCGGTCGATGCCGGCCAGGGTCTCGTCGGGCGTGATGGTCACGCGGCCCTGGATGCTGATGTGCCGGTACCAGGTGTCGCCGTCGAGCACCGTGAGGGAGACGCGCGGGTCCGCGCGCAGGTGCTCCAGGCGCTTGCGGGTGGCGTCGAGATTGAGCAGCACCCTGCCGTCCTCGTACAGGTACCAGGTGGCCACGGAGACGGGCGCGCCGTCGGGCCGGACGGTCGCCATGACGGCGGGGTTCGGCTGGGCGAGGATCTTCGCGATGTTCTCGGGGACCGGGGGCGTTGCCACTGTGTGCTCCTTCGACGTCGGACAGTCCGAGCAGCCAATCAGGTATCGAGCCCCAGGCCAAGCGTGTCGAGCGACCTGAGCAGCAGGTTACGTCGTCCGTTCTGGTGGTCTGCCCGGTCCAGGGCCAGCCGCGTCGCCCGGATCCCGGCGGCCGCCACCGGCTCGGGCGGGAACGGCGCGGGCATCCGCCGCACCGTCCGGAGCCTCGTGCGTTCGGTGTCGGGGGCGCCGTCCATGACGTCGAGCCGGTCGAGCATCACCTGAGCGGCGAAGTGGCCGGCGCCGACGCCGAGCCCTGCCAGCCCTCCGGTGTGCTGGACGCGACCGCCCGCGGCCTGGGCGAAGTACGCGCCGGACCGGGTGGCCGTGTCGACGGTGCCCGCCCACCTGTGCGTGAGCCGGATGCCCTCGAGCTGCGGGAACGTGGTCAGGAGGTGCTCGGTGAGCCGCCGGAACGTCGCGGGCCGGTCCTCGTACGTCCTGCTCATGCGTCCGCCGTAGTGGTAGACGGCGTCGTGGCCGCCGAAGACGATCCGGTCGTCGGCCGTGAGCCGGTAGCGGTGGGACCGGTTCGCCAGGTCGGTGAGGCCCTGCCTGCCGCGCCAGCCGATGGCGCCCAGCAGGTCCGCGGGCAGCGGCTCCGTGGCGATCGCCGACGCGTAGACGGGCACCGTGTGGTGACGGTAGCGCCGTAGCAGAGGCGGGAACGAGCTGGTCCCGAGCAGCACGCGGTCCGCCTGCACGCTCGCCTCACCGCTGGGCGAGAGGGTGCGCAGCACGACGTCGTGCGCGCCACTTCGCGGCAGGGCGAGCCCGGTTACCCGGGTCTGCTCGAAGATCTCCACGCCGAGCTCGCTCGCGGCCCGCGCCAGCTCCGCGGCCAGCCGCGCGGGGTGCGCCAGCGCGGCGTCGTCGGGCCGGATGAGACCGGCCTCGTAGGTGGGGCTCGCCACCTCGGCGCGCATCTTCGCCCGGTCGAGGAAGGTGTGCGGAGCGCCGGTGCGGGCGGCGCGCGCGGCGGCGTCGAGCAGCCAGTCGATCTGGTGCGGCTCGATCGCGAGATCCACCAGGCCGGTGCGTTCCCACTGGCAGTCCAGACCAAGGGTGTCCACCGCCGCTCCGATGGCCGCGAGGTTCTCGTGGCCGAGCCGGGTCAGGAGGTCGTGCTCGTCGGGTCCGTCCAGGCGGTCCGGGACGTCGGGCGGGCGTCCGCTCTTGGGGCCGTGCGTGAGGTTCGCCGCGCAGAACCCACCGTTCCGGCCCGACGCCGCCCACCCCACCGAGCGGGCCTCGACCAGCACGACCCGCGCCACGGGGTGACGCTGCTTCGCGCGGAGCGCGGACCACAGGCCGGTGTACCCGCCGCCGACCACCGCGAGGTCGGCCCGGACCGGCGCCGACAGCGCCGGGTAGCCCGCGCGCTCACCCAGGTCGTCCAGCCAGAACACCGCGTGGTGCGTCCCAGCCAGGGCGTGGTCGACGACGGCGCGGGCCGGGACGTTGCGCTCGAAGACGGTCTGCTGCAGACGTGCCATACAGCGAATCTAGCCAATGTCCGGTGACTACCGGTTTCGCCGGGATGAGCGTCAGATGACGGTGCAGGTCAGGCGGCTCAGGCGCCGAGGCAGATCGTCTCGTAGCTGCGCTGCGCGTCGAAGCCGAGCCGGAGCTCGTCCTTGCTGCCCTCGGGGCACTCGACGCCCCCGACCGTCAGGCCGGTGACCGGACGCGCGCCGTCGGACGAGCACGCCACCTCGGCGCCGTCCTTGTCCACGCAGTCGCCGGCCATGAGCTGCCCGCCACCCATCCCCGGATCACCCGGGTGGTCGTCGGACAGGTTGCGGGCACAGACCGCCTGGGTCTCCCCGCCGGCATGGCCGTCCTTCTGGAAGGCGAGGTCCGTGCCCTCCGGGCAGTGCAGCTGGCCCACCGACACGACGTCCTGGATGTCGAGGACCGTGACGGTCGCACCCGGGTCGTCGCAGGGCAGCGCACGGTAGGTGTCCGTCTCGCCCTCGGTGCTCTCCACCGCCGGGTCCGGTCCGGCACACGAGTCGACCGCCCAGGTCGCGGTGGGCGCCTCGGCGGGGTCGGGGCCGAAGAAGTAGAAGCCGACAGCGCCGATGACGGCCGCGGCGACGAGGAACGCGACGACCGACCAGATCCGGTCCCGCCCGCCGCTCTTCCTGCGGCGGCCGTCGCTGCCGCCGTCGCCGGTCGGCACAGGGCCCGTGGCCGGCCAGCCAGGCTCCGGATCCTGGCCCGCACCGGGGCGGGCAGGGAACTGGCCCGACGGGGGCCGGCTCGCGGCGAACGGGCCGGACGGCGGCTGACCGCCGGTCCACTGGCTGTTCGGGCGGCGCTGATCACGCTGGTGTTCCGGAACACCAGCGTCCGGTGACACGGGGTATGGCATGGGCCGCACCATAGCCACGTCCGGCTGAATCGCGAAAGGGTCTCAGGTACTTTCGTTGCAATACCGGGCTTTTCGCCCCGCATGGTCGAGGACGGGATCGCCGGGTGGTCGTCGAGCACGGGTTCGTACGCGCCGCTGCTACGATCTTCGGGTCGCGACTGGCGTCAGGTGGATCACCACCGGGGAGCGACGAGTCATGCCGACGAGGGGTCGTTCGCCTGGGCCCCGGGTCACCTCGTGAAGGTGTGCGCCCGGGCAGTCGTGTCGCGGCGCGTGTGCTTTCCACCGCCGTCCGACAATCCCCGTCCCGCATGAATCGAGGAGCTTATGAGCGCATCGACTCCCGACCCGCTCTCCACCCCGCTCGCGGAGCTCGACCCCGAGATCGCCGCCGTCCTGGACGGAGAGCTGGCCCGCCAGCGCGACACTCTCGAGATGATCGCGTCCGAGAACTTCGTGCCGCGTGCAGTCCTGGAGGCCCAGGGCTCGGTCCTGACGAACAAGTACGCCGAGGGCTACCCCGGCCGCCGGTACTACGGCGGCTGCGAGCAGGTGGACATCGCGGAGAACCTCGCGATCACCCGCGCCAAGGACCTGTTCGGCGCCGAGCACGCCAACGTCCAGCCCCACTCCGGCGCCCAGGCCAACGCGGCAGTGCTGCACGCCCTGATCAACGCCGGCGACAAGATCCTCGGCCTCGAGCTGGCCCACGGCGGCCACCTCACGCACGGCATGAAGATCAACTTCAGCGGCAAGCTGTACGACGTCGGCGCCTACGGCGTCGACCCGGAGTCCTACCGCATCGAGATGGACGAGGTCCGCAAGAAGGCCCTCGAGCACCGGCCCGACGTGATCATCGCTGGCTGGTCCGCCTACCCGCGGCACCTCGACTTCGCGGCGTTCCGTGAGATCGCCGACGAGGTGGGCGCCAAGCTGTGGGTAGACATGGCGCACTTCGCCGGGCTCGTCGCGGCGGACCTGCACCCGTCGCCCGTGCCGCACGCCGACGTCGTCTCCTCGACGGTGCACAAGACGATCGGCGGGCCGCGCTCCGGCTTCATCCTGTCGAAGCAGGAGTACGCCAAGAAGATCGACTCCGCGGTGTTCCCGGGCCAGCAGGGCGGCCCGCTCATGCACGTGATCGCCGCCAAGGCGGTCTCGTTCAAGGTCGCGGCGACCGAGTCGTTCAAGGACCGCCAGGAGCGCACGCTGCGGGGTGCCTCGATCATCGCCGAGCGCCTCTCGCAGCCCGACGTCGCGGCGGCCGGTGCCTCCGTGCTGACCGGCGGCACCGACGTGCACCTGGTGCTCGTCGACCTGCGCAGCTCCCAGCTCGACGGTCAGCAGGCGGAGGACCTCCTGCACGACGCCGGGATCACCGTGAACCGCAACGCCGTCCCGTTCGACCCGCGGCCTCCGCGCGTCACCTCGGGCCTGCGGATCGGCACGCCGGCGCTCGCCACGCGCGGGTTCGACGACGCCGAGTTCACGGAGGTCGCCGACATCATCGCGACGGCCCTCAAGCAGGGCGCAGGCACGGACGTGGACGCCCTCTCGGCTCGCGTCTCAACCCTGACGGCCAAGTTCCCGCTCTACCCGGGTCTCTGACAATCCGCTGAGTGCTGGGTATTTGTTGATCGAGACGGTTTCAGGCCGCAAATATCCAGCACTCACCGAGGGAGGTATGCATGAGCGCTCAGATTCTGGATGGGAAGAGTGTTGCCTCGGCCATCAAGGGCGAGCTGAAGGAGCGGGTCACCGCGCTGCGCGAGCGCGGCGTCGTGCCAGGGCTGGGCACGCTGCTGGTCGGCGACGACCCCGGGTCGCAGTGGTACGTGGCGGGCAAGCACCGTGACTGCGCCGAGGTCGGCATCGCGTCGATCCGGGAGGACCTCCCGGCCGACGCCACGCAGGAGGACATCGAGGCGGCGGTGCGCCGGCTGAACGAGGATCCGGCCTGCACCGGGTACATCGTGCAGCTGCCGCTGCCGAAGGGCATCGACACCAACCGCGTGCTCGAGCTCGTCGACCCCGACAAGGACGCCGACGGCCTGCACCCCACCAACCTGGGGCGCCTGGTGCTGCGGGTCAACGAAGAGGTCACCTCCTCGCTGCCGTGCACTCCGCGCGGCATCATCGAGCTCGTCGAGCGGCACGGCATCAAGCTCGCGGGCAAGGAGATAGTGGTCCTGGGCCGCGGCGTCACCGTCGGCCGCCCGATCGGCCTGCTGCTCACGCGGCGCGCGGTGAACGCCACGGTCACCCTGACGCACACCGGCACGCAGGATCTCGCCGCCCTCGTGCGGCGGGCCGACGTCGTCGTGGCCGCCGCGGGCGTCAAGGGCATCGTCTCCGGCGACATGGTGAAGCCGGGCGCCGTGCTGATCGACGTCGGCGTCTCGCGCGAGACCGACCCGGAGACGGGCAAGTCGCGCGTCGTGGGCGACGTGTCGCCCGAGGCCGCGGAGATCGCGGGCTGGGTGTCGCCCAACCCGGGCGGCGTCGGCCCGATGACCCGCGCGATGCTCCTGTCCAACGTGGTGGACTCGGCGGAGCGGACGCTCGGCGTCTGACGGCCGACTGTCGTTCAGCACAGCAGCTGCTGCCAGATCGGCTGGTTCCTGGCAGCAGCTGCTGTGCTGAACGACAGTCAGTTCGGGCCTATGTCTGCTGCGGGTCGGTAGAAGAAGCCGGGTCCACGGCGTGCCTGCCTCCCCGGTTCCAGTTGGCCTTGGTCCTCGAGCTTTCGCAGCACCGGACCGACGTTGGGCGGTGCTGCGCCAACGATGCTCGCGAGCTCGGTCGAGCTGATGCGGCCGCGGGCGCGAGCCCAGTCCATTGCGATCTCGGGCCGCGGGGTTGCTCGGCGGGTGCGGTCGGCTCGGAGTCGTTCGTCGTCGAGCGCGGATCGCGCGGCCTTGGAGAATGTCCACGCGGGCGCTGCGTCATCGGGCACACCAAGGACTGGTGTGACGATGGGTGCGCCCGCGATCTCGACGTCGGCGAGATCCTCGACAACGCTCTCGGCCTGTGCGAGGCCCCGTTGAAGCACCGGAGCGGCGTGCTCGGCGTCGACCCACCCGCGGCTGGCCAGCATGCGGAGCAGCAGGACTGCGTCGAGGTCCTGCCGGACCGTGGTGGGAGCGAGACGGGACAGGAAACCGATCCAGGCCTCGTCCGGGCGGCCACCATAATTTAGGTGCAGGATTTATTATGCCTTAATGATGGTTAGATCGGCATCTGCGCTCGCATCATCATTTCGAGCGAGTTGTCAGTGGCGGCCGTTGGATGCCTGCCAAGTAGAAGCACAGCAGCCCTCGCCGGAGGCGAGGGCTGGGGCGGGACGCTCAGGATTGCTCCCTATCGCGTCCCCAGATCTCAGGTGAAGTCCGCGCTGGCCGTCGATCGGTCGTGTTGTGAACGGTTCCGGCGTCGAGGCAGCGACGGCCGATTCCCGCCAGACCCTCTGCCGGGGTGCGGTCAGGCTTGGGAGCATGCACAAGACCATCGATCTCAAGGTCATGTACTTCGGCACGCCGGTGGTGCTCATCTCGACACGGAACCCGGACGGGACGGCGAACCTCGCGCCGATGTCGTCCGCCTGGTGGCTGGGCGACCACTGCGTGCTGGGCCTCGGCGACTCCGCCCGGACGGCCGCGAACCTGCACCGTGAGCAGGAGTGCGTGCTGAACCTCGTACCGTCCGGCATGGTCGAAGTCGTGGACCGGCTGGCGCTCACCACCGGGGCTCCCGAGCTGTCGCCGCGCAAGGCGGCGATGGGGTACGAGTACGTCCCGGACAAGTTCGCCCGGGCCGGCGTCACCGAGCAGGCGTCGGACATCGTGCGGGCGCCCCGGGTCGCCGAGTGCCCGGTGCAGCTCGAGTGCGCACTGGTGCAGGAGAACGTCCTCGGCTCGCCGAGCGCCGGAGCGGCGGTCTTCCAGGTACGCGTGCTGCGCAGCCACGTCGCCGAGGAGCTGATCATCCCGGGGACCCAGTACGTGGACCCGATGGGCTGGGACCCGCTGATCATGAAGTTCTGCGAGTTCTTCGGCGACGGCTCGGCGGTCCGGCCGTCGCGCCTGGCCGAGGCGTGGGAGATGCCGCACGCCGGGGTGCTCACGCGCTGACACCACCCGTGGCGTACCCGCGGCCCGACGGCCGATGAGTTTCCGGCGGGCGCGGGGTCGAATCAGGTGACGGGGCCGACGGCGGTCCCCACCGACTCAGGAGGACACGATGGCTACCGTTCGAGCGCATCTCTGGTTCGCGAACAACGACGCCGGCGAGGCGGCCGCGTTCTACGCCGAGCACATCCCCGGCTCGTCGGTGGACAACGTCGTGAAGGCGCCCGACGACGCACCCGGTGCCCAGGCGGGCACCGACTTCGTCGTGGAGTTCACGGTGGGCGGGCTGCCCGTGACCGGGCTGAACGCCGGCCCGCATGTCACGCTGAACGAGGCGTTCTCGTTCTACCTGTCCGTCGAGGGCCAGGAGGAGGTCGACCACTACTGGGACCTCCTGACCGCCGACGGTGGCGAGCCCGGTGCCTGCGGCTGGTGCAAGGACAAGTTCGGGGTCTCGTGGCAGGTCATCCCCAAGGAGCTCGAGCAGCTGTCGGGCACCTACTCGACCCCTGGCGAGATCGCCACGATGAACGCGATGCTCAAGATGGGCAAGATCGACGTCGCCGCGCTGCAGGCGGCGCACGACGGGGCGTGACGTAGCCGGGCGACAGCCGATGTCAGAGGCGCCAGTTAGGCTTCCCGGGTGCCTCTGATCGTCGCTACAGCCAATGTCAACGGGATCCGCGCCGCCGTCCGCCGCGGCATGGATTCCTGGATCGCCACCCGAACGCCGGACGTGCTGCTGCTGCAGGAGGTGCGCGCCCCCGACAAGGTGGCCCGCGAGCTGCTCGACGGCTGGCACGTCGCGCACACCGAGTGCGAGGTCAAGGGGCGCGCCGGGGTGCTCGTCGCGTCCCGGCTGCCGATCGGCGAGGTGCGTGCGGGCCTGGCCGCCTACGGGCCGGACGGCGAGGTGGAGGCCGGCGGCGACACCGGCCGCTGGATCGAGGCGGACATCGAGCTGCCCGACGGCGGGACGTTCACCGCCGTCTCCGCCTACCTGCACTCCGGGTCCACGAACCCGGGCCAGGAACACACGATGGTGGCCAAGTACGCCTACCTGGAGAAGGTCACGGCCCGCCTGGCGGAGCTCTCGACGGCGCAGGCCCCGGCAGTGGTCGCGGGCGACCTCAACATCGCCCACCAGAACGTGGACATCAAGAACTGGAAGGGCAACCTGAAGAGTGCGGGCTTCCTACCGGAGGAGCGCGCCTATGTGACCCGCTGGCTCGACGAGCACGGCTGGGCGGACCTCGGGCGGGTGCACGCCGGCGACGGACCCGGCCCGTACACGTGGTGGTCGTGGCGCGGCGCGGCGTTCGACAACGACTCCGGCTGGCGCCTCGACTACCAGCTCGCCAACCAGGCGCTCGCGGGTGCGTGCCGCAAGATCGAGGTCGACCGCGCGCCCACCTACGCGGAGCGCTGGAGCGACCATGCCCCGCTGGTGGCCACCTACGAGCTCTGATCCGCCGATCTCTCAAGAGACGAAATATCTCTAGAGGCTAAACCTGGCCAGGACCGTGCGCCGCCCGATAGGGTCCGGCCACCGACGGACCGCATCATCGGCGAAGCGGGCCGCACGATCGAAGGGACAACGCTGTGGGAATTCTCGGCTGGATCCTCATCGGCTTGATCATGGGCGCCATCGCGCGCGCCATCCTGCCCGGCAAGGCCAAGGGCGGCTGGCTCATCACACTGGTCATCGGGGTGCTCGGGGCTCTCCTGGGCGGTTGGCTCGGCGGCGAGCTCTTCGGCGTCCAGACCAACGAGTCCTTCTTCTCCCTGACCACCTGGCTGTGGGCCCTTATCGGGTCGCTGCTCGTGCTGGCCATCTGGGGCGCGGTCACGGGCAGAAGGCGCTGAGCTCTGACACTGCCGCTGGTGGGGGGGGGGGGGGGGGGCGGGGGGGGGCCCCCCCCCCAACCCGTGGGTTGGTGGTCGGGGCGGTGTGTGTGGAGTCACGGTACCTGGGGTAGCGCCGGGGTCGGGCGG
>NZ_JBFAAH010000037.1:0-44025 GCF_040639635.1 Promicromonospora sp. NPDC023805
GCGGGGCCCCGCCATCGTCGCGCTGTTGTATCGGGGGCGGTTGGTGGGTGGCGTGTTCGTTAAAAGTACTGGTGGTCGGCACACCGAGGTGCCGACCACCTGACGTTCTACCGACCACACGGACCCCCTCGCGCTCAGAACCCTTCCGGGCCCACCGTCGCGCCGTCGGGCACCGTGCCGCCGTCGCCCGTGAGCTGCGCCTTGCCCTGTACCCGCACGCCGGACCCGAAGGTCCAGTCGCCGCGGACCGTCAGGGAGTCGGCGGCGCGCAGCGACGGCGCGCCCGCGGCGAACCGTTCGGTGAAGCCGTCGATGAGCTTGTAGTGCTCCTTGTCGAGGTCCACAAGCGGCGCGAGGGCCTGTGCCTCGAGCCGGTAGTCGGGCGTCAGGTCGTAGACGTCCGAACGCAGCACCAGCAGGTCGTTGGTCGTCTTGACCGGCAGGAACCGCGACCGCTCGACCTCGATCGCCGTCGCGCCCTCGAAGACGGCGACCGCCGCACCCATCGCGGACTCGATCTGCACGACCTTGGGCGACGACGAGTCCGACGGGTCGACGGTCTTGTCGTTGCGGATCAGGGGGAGCTCCAGCACCCCCGAGGTCCGCTCGAGCTCGGCGGCCAGCGCCTCGAGGTTGAACCAGAGGTTGTTGGTGTGGAAGAACGGGTGACGGGTGGCGTCCAGGAACGCGGCGGCGTCGTCGGGGTGGGTCTGCGCGGTCTCACGCTGGACGATGCGGCCGTCGGCCTTGCGGACGACGAGCTGGCCGCCCTTGACGTCGGCGGCCGTCTTGCGGCAGAGCTCGGCGGCGTACGGGGCGCCCGAGGCAGCGAACCAGCCGGCGATGGTCGCGTCCGGCGTGGCGCCGAGGTTGTCGGAGTTGGAGACGCACATGTACCGGAACCCCGCCTCCAGCAGCGCGACGACAACGCCGGAGGCGTGCAGCGCCGGGTAGAGGTCGCCGTGCCCGGGCGGGCACCACTCGAGGTCGGGGTCCTTCTCCCAGGTGACCGGGGTGAGGCCGTCGGCCAGCAGCTTGGGCTCGCGGTTCTGCAGGAAGTCGACGGGCAGGCCGTCCACGGCGATGTCGGAGTAGCGCTCCAGCGCGGCGATGGTGTCGTCGCGGGTGCGGAACGAGTTCATGAACAGCAGCGGGAGGCGGGCCCCCGTGGCCTGCCGCGCCGCCCGGACCTGGCCGACGATGATGTCGAGGAAGGTGAGCAGCTCGGTCTCGCCGTCGGCCGCGCCGGGCGAGACCCGGACCGGCAGCAACGACTTGGCCTGGTCCATGCCCATGGAGGTGCCGAGCCCGCCGTTGAGCTTGAGCATCGCGGTCTGCGCCAGGGCCGCGGAGGCGTCGTCGGCGCCGATCGTGAGGTCGGCACGGTTCGGGATGTCGACCAGCGGATCGATGTCGTCCTCGCGGATCAGGCCCGTCTCACCCGCCTGGAGCAGGTGGTAGAACCGCGTGAACGTCTCGATGGCGGCGGGCGCCACGCCTGCCTCGGTCATCTTGGTACGGGCCTGCTCGAGCCCGGTGAGGTCCGTCATGGGCACAGGTTATTCGAAGCGGGACGGGTCCCCGGCACCCACGCGCACGACGTCGGGGAACCCGTCGGACCAGTCGACGACGGTGGTCGGCTCGGTCCCGGCGTCCCCGCCGTCGACCACGGCGTCCAGCAGGTGGTCGAGCTCTTCCTTGATGGTCCAGCCGTCCGTCATCGGCTCGGCCTGGTCCGGCAGGATCAGCGTGGACGAGAGCAGCGGCTCCCCCAGCTCGCGCAGCAGCGCCTGCGTGACGGCGGAGTCGGGGATGCGCACGCCCACCGTCTTCTTCTTGGGGTGGGCGAGCCGGCGCGGGACCTCGGCGGTGGCCGGGAGGATGAACGTGTACGGCCCCGGCGTGGCCGACTTGATCGCGCGGAACGCCGAGTTGTCGAGCTTCACGAGCTGCCCCAGCTGCGCGAAGTCCGAGCACACCAGCGTGAAGTGGTGCTTGTCGTCGAGCTTGCGGATGCTGCGGATGCGGTCCGCGCCGTCGTGGTAGTCCATGCGGCAGCCCAGCGCGTACGAGGAGTCGGTCGGGTAGGCGACCAGGGCGTCGTCGCGCAGCATGGCGACGACCTGCGCGATGCTGCGCGGCTGGGGGTCGACGGGGTGGACGTCGAAGTAGCGGGCCATGCCGCCGAGCCTAGTCGGGCCCAGGGCACCGCGCAGCGCTCCGGCAACCTGTTCCGGCAACGTGCTCAGCGACCGCCCTCAAAGGACGGACAGGGCCCGCCGCAGCTCGTCCCCGCTGGCGTTCCCGCCCGTGCACACGACACCGACGTTGCGGCCCGCGAAGCGGTCCGGATCGGCGAGGACCGCCGCGAGCGCCGCGGCGCCCGCGCCCTCGGCGACGGTGTGCGCGCCGGTGAGGTACAGGTGCTGGGCGGCGGTGATCTGGTCGTCGGTGACGAGCACGAAGTCGGTGAGGTGCCGGCGCATCAGGGCCTGGGTGACCTCGAACCCGCAGCCGACGGCGAGGCCTTCGGCGCGGGTCGTGTTGGCGCGCTCGACGAGTGCTCCGGCGTGCCAGGAGTCGTGGGCCGCTGGTGACGCGGCGGACTGGACGCCGATGACGGCGGTGCCGGGGGCGACGGCGGCGGCGACCAGGCTCGCGGCGGCGGCGCCGGACCCGCCTCCGACGGGTACGACGAGGACGTCGAGGCCGGGTGCCTGCTGGAACAGCTCGAGGTAGAGGGTGCCGACGCCGGCGATGATGCCGGGTTCGTTGGCCGCGCCGACGAGGCGGGCGCCGGAGCTCTCGGCGAGGGCGGTGGCCTGGGCGCGGGCGTCGTCGAAGGTGGCGCCGTGCAGCAGCACGTCGGCGCCGAGGTCGAGGACTGCCCGGAGCTTGACCGGGTTGGGGTCGTCTGGCATGACGATGGTGCAGGCGGTGCCGGTGAGGCGGGCGGCGTAGGCGACGCCCTGGGCGTGGTTGCCGGTGGAGTAGGCGACGACGCCGCGGGCGCGTTCGGCGTCGGGCATGGAGAGCAGGAGGTTGCTGGCGCCGCGGGCCTTGAAGGCTCCGGTGCGTTGCTGGTTCTCGTGCTTGACGACTATGGCGGCGTCGGTGGCCCGGTCGAGCTCCGCGTACTGCCCCACGGGGGTGCGGACGACGATGCCCTCCAGGCGGGCCTGCGCGGCGAGGACGTCGGCGATGGTCGGCGGGGCCGGTGCCGAGAGCCGGGGCGGGAGGGTCGCGAGCGTCATGGTTCCAGCGTGACCCGCGCATGACCCATAGGTCCAATACCTGTTACGAAGACTTTCGATCGATAACACCTATCTTTCTGGGTTAGCCTGGGGTCATGACCGCAGAGCTCGACCTGACCCGGCTGCGTGTCCTCGCGGCGGTGGCCCGTACCGGCTCCGTCACGGCGGCAGCGAAGGAGCTGCACTACGCGCAGCCGTCGGTGAGTCACCACCTGTCCCGCCTGGAGGCCGACGCGGGGATCCCGCTGCTCCAGCGCCACGGCCGCGGCGTCCGCCTCACCGAGGCCGGCCGCCTGCTCGCTACCCGCGCCGAGGAGATCCTGGGCCGCGTCGAGGGCGCGCGCCGCGAGCTCGACGCGCTCGCCGGGCTGCGCGCGGGCCGCGCCCGGCTCGCCGCGTTCCCCTCCGCGCTGGCCACCGTGGTGCCCGACGCCGTCGCCCGGCTCCAGCAGGAGCATCCGGGCCTCTCCGTCGGCCTGGTGGAGCACGAGCCGCCGGACGCCGTCGCCGCCCTGCAGTCGGGCGCCGTCGACGTCGCGCTGGTGTTCGAGCACACCGACGTGCGCCATGCCCGCTCCATGGAGGACCTGTCGCGCTACGAGTCGACGACCATCCTCGACGACCCGGTCCACCTCGTGACGGCGGTCGACCTCGACGCGGCCCCCGTGCCCGGGTTCGTGCCCGACCTGAAGCTGCTCGACGACGCGGAGTGGATCGCCGGCTGCGAACGGTGTCGCGCCGACATGGTGGCCCGCTGCGCCGCCGTGGGGTTCGCCCCGCGCATCGCGTTCGAGACCGACGACTACGTGGCGGTCCAGGCCCTGGTGGCCGCAGGGGCAGGCGTGAGCCTGCTGCCGGGGCTCACGCTCCGCGCCCACCGGAACCCCGGGATCGCGAACGCTCCCCTGCCGGGCGCCGTCCGCCGGGTCATGGCGCTGACCGTCGGGCCGCCCGCGCCGCCCGCCGCGGCCCTGATTCGGCAGCTCGTCGCGGCAGGCGCTAACGTCCCTCTGTGACCACGGCTGTGGCTCCAGCCACCTTCCCGCACGCGGCTAGCTGAGGACGGACCAGGCCCGATGCTCCTGCTGTCCACCTTCTTCTACTCCGCGGGCTCCGCCGTGGCGGCATTCATGGCGCTCGAGGCGTACCTGGCGGTGGCCGCGACCAACGACACCTACCCGAGCGTGCTGCTGGCGGCCGTGGCCGCGGTCGGACAGATCACCGGCAAGCTGCTCTGGTACTGGGCCGGCGCCGGGACGACGCGTCTGCCGTGGCTGCGCCGCAAGCTCGAGTCCCCGAAGGCCGCCGCCGCGATGACCCGCTGGCGCGACCGCACCGACGGGCGCCCCGTCTACATGGGCCTGGTGCTGCTCGCCTCCGCGTTCGCAGGCCTCCCGCCGTTCATGGTCATGTCGGTGGTCGCGGGCGTGCTGCGCGTGCGGCTGTGGCTGTTCATCAGCACCGGCCTGGTCGGCCGGTTCTTCAGGTTCTGGATAGTGCTCGAGGCCGCCGACTACGCGTGGCTCCTGCTCTGAGCCGTCCGCGCTGAGTCGTTTGCGCCGCGCGGTCAGAGGTCCGTCGCGCCGTCCAGGGCCTCGCGCAGCAGGTCGGCGTGCCCCGCGTGCCGGGAGTACTCCTCCACCATGTGCACGAGGATCCAGCGCAGGGAGATGTGCCCGTCGCGCCCGGGCCGCACGGTGGTCCGGTCCAGGACGCCCGCGCCGGTCGGCTGATCCTCGCCCAGCACCTCGTCGAGGATCCGCTCGGAGGCCGCGACGGCGTCGTCGAACAGGGCGGTGAGCTGCTCGGGCGTGTCGTCGAGGGCGCTGTGCCAGTCCCAGTCGGAGTCGGCCGCCCAGTCCACCGTGTCCCAGGGCGGGGCCGGCTCGTTGCCGGCCAGCCGCACGTTGAACCAGATGTCCTCGACGTACGCCAGGTGCTTGAGCATCCCCGCGAGCGTCATGGTCGACGGCGGGTGCGGCGTACGCAGCTGCTCCACCGTCAGGCCCTCGCACTGGCGGCGGATCGTGGCGCGGTAGAAGTCGATGAACGACCGCAGGATCGTCAGCTCGTCGCCGACGATCGGCGGTTCGGTCCGCGGGACGGCGCTGCTCTCGGCGTCGGGCTGGGGAGTGCTCATGGGGCGACAATACCGATCGCCAGGATGTGCTGGCTCATGTCGGTGACCCCGGGCGTCGTCGACAGCACGCGGGCGAGCGTGAGCGCGGCGTCGATCAGCTGGGGTGCCTCGGGGGCGTCGAGCCGCACCCGTTCCAGCGCCCCGCCGGCGGCGCCCTCGATACCGTGCACGACGACGTCGGACAGCCCTGCCTCGACGGCCTCCGCGGCGAGCTCCGCTGCGTCGTGGAAGTGGGCGGCGGGGAACCCGATGTCGTCGGGGGCGTGGCCGTGCTCGAGGATCGCCTGCCAGGCAGTGGGCGGGAAGAACTCGTAGCCGCCGCCGACCAGCGCCGCGAGCCGCGTGATCGCGGCCGCGACCACTGTGCCGCCCGGCCGGGTCACGCGCACGGCCTCGCGCAGGGCGAGCAGCCGGTCCGCGCGGCTCGCGAGGTGGTAGAGCGGGCCGAGGAGGAGCACCGCGTCGAACTCGTCGTCCGCGAGGTCCAGACCCGGTCCGCCCAGGTCCCTGGCGTCGCCGACGCGCGCCTCAAACGTGCCGTGCTGCGCGGCGCGGGCGACCTGGGCGGCGACCGGGTCGACCAGCAGGACGTCGTAGCCGTCGTCCGCCAGCGGTGCGGCGTGCACCCCGGTGGCGCCGCCGACGTCGAGCACCCGCGCGCCGGGCGCGAGATGCTGCCGGATCAGCTCCTGGGTCCTCGTGTGCTCAACCCGGCCCTGCGCCGAGCCGACCGTCAGCCGGGCGTGCTCGTCCCAGCCGGTCCGCCCGGAGTAGTACTCCTGGACCCGGGTGTCGACCGCGTTCTGATCGGTCGCATACCGACCGGTCCGACCGCCGTGCTGCCCGTCGTCTCGCCCGTCGCCGCTCGTCTCGCTCGCCATGGCGAGACCGTAACGGCGCCCCGTGTCCACCCGCCACGTGTTTCCGGGAGGAAAACACTTGTGTAATTCACCCGAGACGAATCGTTATGTGTCCAGTACGCCTCTTTTGCTCCGAGTGTGAGCATGGCAACATGCGCAAGGTGCACCTGATCCGAGAATTCGCACCTGACGCCTATGAGTTCGCGCTGTCGTCCTGGTCGTGGATCGGTACCGGTGACAAGACCCCGCGCTTCGCGTCCTGCTTCGGCGACATGTTCCTCGAGTCCACCGACGGCTGGTGGTTCCTCGACACCGTGGAAGGCACGCTCGAACGCCGCTGGGACTCCATGGAGGGCATGTTCGCCGAGCTCCAGGGCAGCGACGGCCGCGCCGAGTACCTCCTCGAGGAGACGTTGAACGCGGCCCTCGCACAAGGGCTGCGGCTGGGCGAGGACGAGGTCTTCGCGTTCCTGCCGCCCCCGGCGGTGACGGGCACCATGTCCGTGAGCTCCCTGGCGCCGCTGCGCTTCGCCATCGCCGCGAACCTCGCCGGCCGCATCCACGGTGAGCTGAACGGCGTGCAGCCCGACGCCGGCGCGTCCGCCCTCTTCGCCGCCCAGCGGTACGCGGCGCAGCAGGCGGCTGCCCAGGCAGCCGCGGCGCAGGCCGCCGCACGGGACGAGGCGGCCAGAGAGGCCGCCGCGCGCGAGGCCGCGGCCCGCGCGGCAGTGGCACGAGAAGCGGTGGCCCGGCAGTCCGCGGCACGGCAGGCGGCCGCTCAGCAGGCGGCGGCGCAGCGCGCGGCGGAAGCCCAGTCGGCCCAGCACGCGGCCGCGCAGCGAGCGGCCGCGGTCCACGCCGTACCCGCCCAGCGGTTCGCCGCAGCAGCGCCCACGTTCGACGCGCCCAACCCCCGGACCGACCGGTGGCAGCCCGCGGCGCAGCAGGTGACCACCGGCGCCTACCCCGTGTACCAGGCCGCACCGGACCCGGAGTACGTGGAGCCCCAGTACGCCGCGGGTTCGGAGCTGGACTACACCGGGGGCTACGTCGCCCCGGGCGGGAACGGCGGGTACGACTACGTGGACAACTCCCACACCGCCGACTCCGGGCAGTTCAGCCAGTACATCGCCGACCAGTACAACACCGGCCAGATGGCCGCCATCGACCACACGTCCGTCCCGGCCCGGCCGGGGCCGCACCAGGACGGACGCTGGTCGTACGCCTGAGGCGCTAGTCCTCCAGACCCGCCACGGCGGCCAGGATCAGCACCGACCCGACGATCCCCAGGAGCCCGAGCCGCTCCCCCAGCAGGACCGCGGCCGCGACCGCAGCCGTCACCGGCTCCAGCAGCGTCGCGACGACCGCCGCTCCGCTGCGGGTGGTGCGCAGCCCGGCGTAGAAGAGGCCGTAGGCCAGCGCCATCGTGAAGATCCCGAGATACGCGAGCGTGCCGAGCGCCGTCGGATCGCTCGTGACGAACGGGCCGCCGCCCGCCAGCACCACGGGGACGAGGCCGACGGCGCCCGCCGTCGTCGCGACCGTCGTCAGGGCGAGCGGGTCCACGTCGCCGGACGCCAGCAGGGTGCTGCCGAGCGCCGTCGTCGCCGCATAGACGGAACCTGAGGCGATCGCCAGCAGCAGGCCGAGCACAGGCTGGGGGCCGACGGCGTTCGCGCCCGACGCTGCACCCGACGCCATACCCGACGCCATACCCGACGCCATGCTCACCAGCACGAGGCCGGACAGCGCGGAGCTCACGACGAGCGTCAGCCGGACGGTGCTCCTGGTCGCCGTCCGGCGCCGGGCCCGGACGAGGTCGACGACCGCGAGGAGGACCGGTGCCAGCCCCAGGCTGACCACGGTCGCGACGGTGACCCCGGCCGTGGCCACCGACCCGAAGTACAGCGCCTGATAGGCGCCAGTACCCAGGCCGACGACGACGGCGCGGACCGGGCGCGCCCGCACGAGCGCCACGAGGTGCGAGCCTCTGCACCGGGCGAACGAGGCCACGAGCAGCGCGACGGCCGCGATGAGCATGCGGTAGGCGCTGACCGTGAGGACCGACATCGGCGAGTGGTCGCGCAGGATCTCAAGTGCGAGGCCGCCGGTGCCCCAGAGAATTCCGGCGAGGCATACGAAGAGCAGCCCGATACGAGTGGATGACATGTGTGCTCCTGGCCGGTCCCCGCGGGGCCCGGCCCGTTCCGAGGGAATTCCGTGGGCAGGGAATCGTCGTGGAGCACGCCCCAGCACCGGCCCGCGGGGGCCGGTCGTAGTGCCGCTCCGGTCAGACGACCGGGGGCGGCAGGACGGAACGTGTGGGAGTCACGATCGGGATGCTAGCAGCGCTGCCCGTGATGGTGGCGGCCCTCTCCTTCGAGGCCTAAGTTCCTCCGCTCTGAATCGGTTCAGAGCGGAGGAACTTAGGCCTCAAAGAAGGAGGCCGGGGGCCAGAGGCCCGGCGTCAGCCCCGGCCGAGCTCCGCCGCGCGACGCAGGACCAGGTCCGGGACCGGGTCGGACACGTAGTCCTCGGTCACGGGCGCCGACGCGACGCGGCGCACGGGGACGAGCCCGGCCCAGCCGCTCAGGTCCAGGTCGCCCGGCTCGAGCGTGGCGCCGCCCGTGCGCTGCTTCATCGAGGCCTCGGCCAACGGCAGCGCGATGACCGCCGTCGCCGCGAGCTCCTTGCGCGTCGCGGGCGGCAGGGTCGCTGCCCGCCCGGGCATCATGTGGTCGACGACGAGGTCCAGCGCCCGGCGCCGTTCCTCCGGGTCGGTCACCCGACGGGGTCGCCCGATCACGACCGCCGAGCGGTAGTTCATCGAGTGGTGGAAGCCGGTCCGCGCCAGGACGAGGCCGTCCAGCTCCGTCACGGTCACGCAGACGTCCTGCTCCAGGGCCGGGGCGAGCCAGCCGGCGGCGACGGAGCCGTGCAGGTAGAGCGAACCACCGTCGTCGGGCCCGGAGGCATCCACGGCGAACGCCGTCGGGAGCACCACCGGATGCCCTCCGGCGACGACGCCCAGGTGCGCCACGAGCGCGTCCGAGAGCAGCGCCATGAGCTGACGCCGGTCCTCGACCTGGCGGTTGCGGCCGCGGGTCGGAGTGGTGCGTGGGGTCGGGGAGAGCTGCTGCGTCGTCATACCGCTAGCCTGGCCCGGAAGTGGCTGGTGGACACGGGCCAGTTCGCAGCGATTCAAACAAGCCACTTGCTCGGTCCTCGCCCCAGCTCCAGCCCAACCGGAGAAGATCTCGTGCTCCCCGTTCGTCTCGACCGCGCCCGCCCCGAGCCGCTTCCCGCACAGCTCGCGGGCGCCGTCCGCGAGCTCGTGACCGGCGGCACGCTCACCGCGGGCGACCGGCTGCCCTCCAGCCGCGCCCTGGCGGCCGACCTGGGTGTGGCGCGCGCCGTCGTCGAGCAGGCGTACGACCAGCTCCTGGCCGAGGCGTGGGTGGAGACGCGCCGCGGGTCGGGCACGTTCGTGGCGTCGGGCGGTGCGCTTCCCCCAGCCGCGCGCACAGCACACGCACCCGCACGCGCACATGCACAGGCACCGCCACACACCTCCGCTCCCCCGACCCGGACCCGAACCCGGCCGCAGCCGGCCGTCCGCGAGCCGCAGCTCATCCGCCTCGACGCCGGGACGCCCTGGATCGACCCCAGACACCTCGCGGGCTGGCGGCGGGCCTGGCGCGAGGTGTCCGCCGTGGTCCCGCCGCGGGGCTATCCCGACCCACGCGGGCTCCCCGACCTCCGCGAAGCGCTCGCCGAGCGGCTCGCCCGCACCCGCGGCGTGACGGTGCGGCCAGACGAGATCCTGGTCACCGCGGGCTCGACGGACGGTCTCCGGCAGCTCCTCGGTGCACTGGGCCCAGGGGACGTCCTCGTCGAGGACCCCGGTTACCGCGCCGCCGCCGAGACGGTCCGGTCGGCCGGACGCGGCGTCGTGGATCACCCCGGCCTCGAGCCCGTCACGGACCTGGCCGGCTGCGCCGCCGCCTACGTCACGCCGGCACACCAGCACCCGCTGGGCCGGGTCATGCCCGCCGCGGACCGGCTCACCCTGTTGGCGGCGGCCCGGGAGGCGGACGCGGTGGTCGTCGAGGACGACTACGACTCGGAGTTCCGGTACGACGTCGCCCCCGTGCCCGCCCTCGCGGCCCTCGACCGGTCGCGCGTCGCCTACCTGGGCACCGCCTCGAAGTCGGTGAGCCCGAGCCTGCGGCTGGGCTGGCTCGTCGCGCCGCCGGAGATCCACGAACGCCTGGTCCGACGCCGCACGGTCACCCACGACACCCCGCCCTGGCCCACCCAGCGCGCCATGTTCACCCTGCTGCGCGAAGGCTGGGCCGACAAGGTGGTGCGCACGGCCCGCCGGGTCTACGCGGACCGGGCGCCGCGCGTGGCGGCCGCCATGGCACCGTACGCCGAGCTCGCCGGCCCGCTCGCGGGGATGTACTCGACCTGGCTCACTGAGCCCGAGCCGGCCGAGGCGGCGCGGGCCGCTGCCCGCGCCGCCGGCTTCGACGTCCCGCTCCTCGCCGACTACTGCCGCAGCGCCCGCCTGACCGGGCTCGTGCTCGGCTTCGGCGGCGTCACCGACACGGAACTAGACCGCGCGCTCGAAGCGATCGTCCACGGGCTGACCACGGGCTGACCCCCTTCGAGGTCTAAGTTACTTCGCGCTGAAACGTCTCAGAGCGGAGCAACTTAGGCCTCGAAGAGAGTGCCGACACGACAAGCTCAGACCAGCGAGTCCCGCCACGCCTCGTGCAGCCGGGCGTACCGGCCGTCGCCGGCGACGAGCTCGGCCGGAGTGCCGTCCTCGACGATCCGCCCGTGCTCCATCACCAGCACCCGGTCGGCGATCGCCACCGTGGAGAGCCGGTGCGCGATGATGATCGCCGTCCGGTCCGCGAGCAGCGTCTGCAACCCACGCTGCACGAGCCGCTCGCCAGGCATGTCGAGCGACGACGTCGCCTCGTCGAGCACGAGCACCGCCGGGTCGGCCAGGAACGCCCGGGCGAACGACAGCAGCTGCCGCTGACCGGCCGAGACCCGCCCGCCGCGCTTGTTCACGTCGGTGTCGTACCCGTCGGGCATGTCGAGCACGAACTCGTGCGCGCCCACCGCCCGGGCGGCGGCCTCTATCTCCTCCTGGGTGGCGTCGGGCCGTCCGAGCGCGATGTTCTCCCGCACCGACCCGCTGAACAGGTACGCCTCCTGGGTGACCATGACGACGGCGCGGCGCAGGTCGGCCGAGGCCAGGTCGCGCACGTCGACGCCGTCCAGGCGTACCGCGCCCTGGGACGCGTCGTAGAACCTGGTCACCAGCTTGGCGACCGTCGACTTGCCGGCGCCGGTGGTCCCGACCACCGCGACGGTCTGCCCGGCGGGGATCGTGAGGTCCAGGTCGGGCAGCACCACGGGACCGTCGCCGTACTGGAACCGCACGTGGTCCAGCCGCAGCTCGCCGCGAGCCCGCCCGCCGTCCGCGAGCGGCAGCGGCGTCGGGTGCACCGGCTCGGTGACGGTGGGCTCCTCGGACAGCAGGCCCGAGACCTTCTCGAGCGCCGCCGTGGCCGACTGGAACGAGTTGTAGAACATGCCGAGCTGCTGCACCGGCTGGAAGAACCGCTTGCAGTAGAGCAGCACTGCCGCCAGCGCACCCACCGCCAGCGTGCCGTCCAGGACCCGCCAGCCACCCACCGCGAGGGCCGCGACGACGGTCAGGTTGCCGATCAGGATGAGGCCCGGCTGGAACCGGCCGTTGACGCCGAAGATCAGCAGGTTCGCGTCCCGGTAGTCCTCGCCGAACTTGCGGTACTCGGCCTCGGTGGTCGGCTCGCGGCGGAACGCCTGCACGGCACGCATGCCCGTCATCGTCTCGACGAACTTCACGATGAGCCGGGCCGACGCCGTCCGCTGCTCCCGGTAGAACCGCTGCGACATGCGCTGGAACCAGCGGGTGAGCAGCCAGGCGGGGACGAACGCGACGGCGAGCACCAGCCCGGACCGCCAGTCGATGAGCAGCAGGCCCACGAACGTGAACAGCATGAGGAGCACCGAGGAGACGACGCCGGTGAGGCCGCCGTCGAGCAGCTCGCGCAGCGCCTCCAGGTCGGAGGTCTGCCGGGAGATGATCCGGCCCGACGTGTACGACTCGTGGAACTCCAGCGACAGGCGCTGGGTCTGGCGGAACACGCGGCGGCGCAGGTCGAGCAGCACCGCCTGGGCGATGCGTGCGGCGGCCCGCACGTAGGCACCGGCGGCGACCCCGCCGAGGATCGCGGCGGCGAGGTAGCCGGCGCCGCTGAGGACCAGCGGCGTGACCGACCCGTCCCGCAGGGCGGGTATGGCCTGGTCGATCGCGACGGACACGAGCCACGGCCCGGCGACCTGGCCGAGGCTGGACGCGACGACGAGCACCGCCGCCCAGGCCAGGGCCTTCCTGTGCGGGCGCAGCAGGTCGCCCAGCAGGCGCATCGACCGGCGCCGGACGCTGCGCGAGGCCTCCTTGTTGAGGCTGGTCTCGTCGTCCGCCGCGGCGTCGGTGGGCCGACGGCGGGTGGTGGTCGGCTCGGTGGTGGCGGTCATGACAGCGCCTCCTGGCTCTGCTGGTCTGCGCTGTGCGGTTCGGAGCTGCCCGGGGCAGGACAGTGCGGATCATTCGCCTCGTAGTCGGTCTCGAGGCTCGAGATGATGTAGCGGTAGTGCGCGTCGCTCGCGAGCAGGTCGTGGTGCGTCCCGACGGCGGTGATCCGGCCGTCCTGCAGCACGGCCACCCGGTCCGCGAGCGCGACGGTCGACGGCCGGTGCGCGATGACGAGCGTCGTCGTGCTGTCGAGCACGTCCCGGAGGCGGGCCGTGACCGCCTCCTCGGTGGTGACGTCGAGCGCGGAGAGCGGGTCGTCGAGCACGAGCACCGGCGGCCGGGCCGCGATGGCGCGGGCCAGCGCGAGGCGCTGCCGCTGGCCCCCGGAGAGCGACAGGCCCTCCTCGCCGATGCGCGTGTCGACGCCGTCGGGCAGCTCGGCGACGAACTGCGCCTGCGCCACCTCGAGGGCCTGGGTCAGGAGCGCCTCGCGTTCGGCCTCAGGGAGGGTGTCGGAGACGCCGAGCAGCACGTTGTCCCGCACGGACGCGGAGAACAGCGTGGGGTCCTCGAAGGCGACGGCGACCCGCTCGCGCACCTGGGCGCGCGTCAGGTCGCGGACGTCGACGCCGTCGACCTCGACCACGCCGTCGGTCACGTCGAAGAGCCGGGGCGGGAGCATCGCTAGCGTCGACTTGCCGGATCCGGTCAGCCCGACCAGGGCGGTGGTGGTGCCGGGCGGCAGCTCCAGGTCGACGTGGTCGAGCACGGGGCGGACGGCGTCGTCGTACCGGAAGGTGACGTCGCGGAAGGCGACGTGGCCGCCGGCCTGCCCGGCAGCCCCTGGGGTGACCGCTGGGAGGTCGGCGGGCGTCGCCGGGTCGGTCAGCGGGTTCACGGTCTCCATGACCTCGAAGAACCGGTCGACGGCGGTGCGCGCGTTGAGCGTCATCGACAGGGTCATGCCGAGGTCGACGACGGGGCCGTTGATGACCTGGGCCGTGGCGAAGAACGCGACCAGGGCGCCGAGCGTCATGTCGCCCTGGGCCACCAGGTAGGCGCCCACCACGAGCGCCACTGCCTGCGTGACCTCCGGGATGGTGCGCAGGGCGGTGGTCAGCCCCGCGTCGGTGGTGGCCTTGCGGATCTCGGTCTCGCGCAGCCCCTCCGCCTGGTCGGTGAACTGGTCCAGCGCGTCCGGCCCGCGGCCGAACGCCTTGAGCACGCGGATGCCGTGCACGGACTCCTCGACGGTGGTGGCGAGGTCGCCGGACTGGTCCTGGGAGAGCCGCGAGATCTTGCGGTACCTGCTGGAGAACCGGAAGGCCAGGATGGTCACAGGGATGGACCCGCACAGGAAGATGATGCCGAGCCAGCCGCCCGTGGCGACGAGCAGGGCGACCCCCACGATGATGGTCACGACGCTGACCACGAGCTGCAGGATGCCGAACACGAGCCAGCGGCGGAGCAGGCCGAGGTCGCCCATGATGCGGCTCAGCAGCTGTCCGCCGGGCCAGCGGTCGTGGAACGCGATGGGCAGGTCCTGCAGGTGCGTGAACAGGGCCATCCGCATCCCGGCCTCGACACGCGTCCCCGGGAACATGACCAGGGTGCGGCGCAGCAGGATGAGGCCGGCCTCGCCCACGCCGAGCACGGCGATGAGGACGACGGACCAGGCCAGGCCGGACCAGTCGTGCTCACGGACGCCCTCGGTGAGCGGGCCGTCGGTGACCCACCGGAGCACGGCAGGGATGGCGAGCGCCATGAGGCTGGCGCCGAGCGACGCGACCAGCCCGCCGACCAGGCGGGGCAGGGCGGTGCGGACGTAGGGGTGGAGACGACGGATCGAGGCGAAGGTGCTGCGCTCGGACGACGGATCGGATCGATTCGAACTATCGGCTGTTTGAGGCATCAGGACCATTATCCCGCTGCCCGCAAGTTGTTAGTTTGGGTAAGCACCTTGTTTGCTGTGACCTGCGTCACGCCAAGAAAGGTGCTCAGCGCACCCGCACCGACAGGCAGGTCACGCACCCCTCGAGCTTCTCGAACTCGGTGACGGGCGTGGTGAGCACGGTCAGCCCGCGCCCCCTGAGCAGCTCGGTCGTGGCGGGTGCGGCCGCGGACATCAGCACCGTGGACTCGTCCAGCACGACGACGGCGCTGCCCTCCGCCTCGGGCACCGGCACGAACGCGTCGAACACGCCGGCGTCCTCGACGAGGGGCGCGTACCCGATGATCGTGCCGTCCGGCAGGGCGGTCACCGCGGACTTCAGGTGCAGCACCCGGGTCACCGGCACCTCGACCACGCGCCACCCGCGCGGCTCGAGCAGCGCCCGGAGCTGGGCGGCACCTTCGGCGTTGGTGCGCGCCGTGCGGCCGACGTACACGGTGCGGCCCACCTTGAGGACGTCACCGCCCTCCAGCGTGCCCGGCTCCGTGATCTGCGCGAGCTCGGTCACCACCGCCTCGACCACCGGCCGCGCCGACTCCACCTCGCCGCGCCGGGTCAGCGCCCCCGGCCGGGTCAGGACCGCCAGGTCGTCGAACACGACCACCGCGTCCTCCACGAAGACCCCGTCGGGATGCGCCTCGGCCGCCGGCACCGCACGCACGTCCCAGCCGTACCCGCGGAACACCTCCACGTACCGCTGCCACTGCTGGGCCGCCAGGTCCGCGTCGACGGGGACGCGTTCCAGGTGGGTGAGCTCGCCGTCGGCCAGGCGGGCCGACGGCGGGCGGACGAGCAGGGTGCGCCGCGGGCGCCCGGCCGGCTCGGCAGTGGTCGACTCAGGGGCCTGTTCGGTGGTCGGTTCGTTCGCCATGCGGCGACGTTATCGGACCACCCGCCCGCCGGCCGCCTCCTCACGCCTCAGATACGCCATGCGTGCCACCTTCGGACCCTGCGGCGACTCGTACGAGACCTGCTCGCCCGCGGTGAAGCCCATGGCGACCATCCGGCTGATGGCCTTGTCGTTGTTCGCGTCGGGCTCGCCGACCAGCCGCCGGGTGCCCGGTCCGGCGAAGAGGAAGCCGTGCAGCGCAGGGCCGAGGACGGTCCACGGGTTGTCGGGCGAGCCGTGCCGCGCGGTGGGCCCGCGGCTCCCGAGGAAGAAGTGCATGCCGAGGTCGCCCGGCTGCACGTCGTAGGCGGTGGCGATCGGATCGTGCTCGGGGAGGTACGCCTGGAGGAGCACCACCGGCTCGCCGTCCCACCGCACCAGGTAGGCGTGATGGGTGGGCAGGGACTCGACGAACGCGTAGGTGTCCCGCACCTCGTCGCGCGTGTGGTCGCCCATGCCCCAGAAGCTGGCCCGCGGCTGCGTGAACCAGCCGTGCAGGACGTCGGCGTCGGCGTCCGGATCGAGCATGTGCACGGTGATGAGACCGACCGCGCCGAAGTCGCGGCGCCACACCTCCGCCCCGCGCGGGCCGTTCAGCAGCCGCAGCGTCGTGTCCGCGGGGTACAGCCGGTCCCAGTCGGTGACGACGGGGGCGGTTCCGGCGTCGGCCCAGGTGGCGTGCTGGTCGTCGAAGTGCGCGCTGCCCGGGCGGCCGTCGGCGCCGAAGGGCACGCCCCAGCGGCTGTTCGCGCGGTCCGCCAGGTCCCAGACGTAGCGCGCGACGGAGCCGCGGTAGGCGGTGGCCGCAACGCCCGGCGACCCGCCGGTGCAGCGGACCGTGTCGTTGTTCCCGGAGACGTGCGCCGGGGTCACGCCGGACGCCGGGTCGCCAGGGCCCGGCACGGGGTGCAGCGGGGCGGGCACGTGCAGCTCACCCCAGGTGAGCTCGTCCTCGGAGGCCACCTCGGCCAGCGCCGCGCGCGCCTCGGCCGCGGAGTCGATCCGCAGCCAGTCCGCCGCGAGAATGTTGGCGAGCCCGGCCCCGACGGCCGTCGGCACGTCGAGCACACCCCCGAGCACGGGAGCGAAGGACGGGTCCTGCCCGTGCGGCTCGTGCAGCGGCGCGAACACGGGGTGCCGGGCGAGGCGGTGCGTCAGCGTATCCCGCCACCGCATGTACAGGGCGGCGGCTGTCGAGCCGGCGTCGACGTGCGCGCCGTCAGCGACCCAGGCGCGCAGGCGGACGGCGGGCGCCGAGCCGTCGTCGGCGAGGTGCGCGACGAGTCCGGGCGCGCCCAGGTCGCGGGTGTCGCCGTGGATCCGCGCCTGCGTCGCCGGCGACTCCGGGACGGTCGCCGCGGCGAGCAGCTGCCTGATCCGTTCCGCACGGTGCGGCGCGTACGACCAGCCGAGCTCGTGCGCCTCGCGGCCGGGCCGGACGTCACGCGGGCCGAGGCCCGGGCGGCCGTCCAGCTCGGCGGGCGGCTGGGTCACCGGCCGCTCGTTCGCGTCGACGGCGACCTGCGTGACCGCTACCGGCGCGGGGAGGTCCACGTACCCGTCGGCGGGCTTGGCGGCGGACAGCGCGCGGTCGGCGGCGGCGGGGACCTTGCCCGCCGTCATGCTGAGCACCTCACCGGTGCTGTCCGCGGCCAGGACCCGGTTGACCGGGTCCACCCAGCCGCTGAACGCCTCGGCGACGTCGCTCGCGGTGCGGGCGTGCAGCAGGGCGCGCCAGGACGCGACGCCGACGTCGGCCAGCTCGCGCGCGGGCCAGTGCAAGTGCCAGCCGTCGGCACCGGCGCTGTCCGCGCCGTCGGCGACCACCTCGACATGGTGCGCGATGGCGTTGGTGATACCCCACGCGACGGAGCCCGTATGCCCGAAGTGCGGGATGCCGGGCACCCCTGGAAAGGCGAACCCGAGCACGTCGTACGGCGCGGCCGGGTCGGTGCAGACGAGCCGGACCTGCTGGTAGGGGCCGGGGAGCTCGAGCGTGCGGTGCGGGTCCCCCGCGACGAGCGGGCTGCCCGACGAGGTGTTCGAGCCGTGTACCGCCCACGCGTTCGAGCCGGAGCTCGGCCCGGCCTCGGCCGCGAACAGGCCGAGCACCTGCTCCAGCGGCACGCCAGGCACGTGCAGGTGCCTGGCGACGTGCTCGCGCCACAGGATGCTCGGGAAACCGTTGAACAGCACGTGCGCGGTGAGGAAGACCCCGATCGGCGTCCACGGCTGCCAGGGCTCGTGCGGCACCCCGGCCAGCTCCGGCACGTCCCGCCCGCCCGCGAGCAGGCCGGCGCTCACGCCGTCGGAGTACGCGGCAAGCCACTCCTGCTCGGGCCGGTCCAGGGCGTCGTAGATCTCGCGGGCCGTTGCGGCCAGGCGCTCCCGGGCCGCGAACCGGTCCCAGGCGTCACCCGCCGCGCCGGCGATCTCCGCGTACCGCTCCTCGGCCCGCATCCGGTCGGCCTCGACCTGCAGGCCGCGGTCCTGTGCGGTCACCCAGCCCTGGCCGTAGGCCAGCGCGGTCTCGGAGGCGGCCCGCACGTGCGGGATGCCGAGGTCGTCACGGAACAGGTCGAACTCCACGTTCCCCATCATCTCTCGATCATCTCTTGCGCAATCCTCGATCATCCGTGGGTTCTTCGGCCGGCCGGGTTGGCCAGGGTCCCTGCATAGATCAGCGACTCCGACTGGTTGGTCAGGTCGACCATCTGGAGGGTGTTGCGCAGCTGCAGCCGGTTGAGGCACGAGTGCGCGAAGCGTGCGGCCCGCAGGTCGATGCCGAGCCCGGGCCCGCGGCCACCCCCGGGAACGGCCACGGCCGGGTGCTCCGCGGCGTGCCGGTCGATGGTCTCCGCGACGAGCGCCCAGAAGCGGTCCTCGCCCAGCACGCCGTCCTCGGCGAGGATGCCGGACAGGTGGCGCAGCACGCCGTCGAACACGTCGGTGAAGATCGCGAGCGCCTTCTCGTCGTCGTCGACCACGGCGCGGATGCGTTCGATCCGGTCGGGCAGGGGCTGCTCGCCGAGCACCGCTACCTCTTCACCGATGTCCTTCATGACGGTGCGGCGGACCACGCCGTCGTGCAGCACGAGGATGAGGTTCTCGCCGTGGGGCATGAACGCCAGCTCGTAGGTCACCAGGCAGTGCACGAGCGGGTACAGGTAGGCGTCGAGGTAGGCGCGCAGCCACTCCTCGGGCGCGATGCCGGACTCGCGGACCAGGGCGGTGGCGAACGCCGTGCCGCTCACGTCGCGGTGGAGCAGGCTCGCCATGGTCGCGAGCCGCTCGCCCGGTGCGAGGTGCGGTACGGGCGACTCGCGCCAGAGGGCGGCGAGCATCTTGCGGTGCGCGTTGGGCTGCGGCGTGCGGTGGTAGACGTCGCCCGTGTAGCCGACGGACGCGACCTCGCGCAGCACGCTGAACCCGGCGCCCTGCAGGGTCGCGTCGTTCGTCACCAGGTCAGCTACCCAGTCGTTGATCCGCGGTGTGGCGCGCATGTAGGCGGGCGACAGGCCGCGCAGGAACCCCATGTTCTGGATGGCGAGCGCGACCTTGACGTAGTGCCGTTCGGGGCGCGTGCGGTTGAACATGGTGCGGATCGACTGCTGCGGCTGGTACTCGTCCGAGCCGGGGCCGAGCGGCACGAGGTCGCCGCGGGCGACGTCGGCGGCGAAGGTGATCGCGACGCGGTGCTCCCACTGCCAGGGGTGCACGGGCAGGTACAGGTAGTCGGCGCTTTCCAGACCGCGGGCGGCGAGCCGGTCGGCGAAGGCCGCGCGCTCGGCGTCCGACAGCTCGGCGCCGTAGTGGCCCTGCTCGCTCTGGTCGGCCGCGAGCGCGAGGTGGGTGTGCTCGCGGCGGGCGGCGAGCCACAGCATGCGCATGCGGGCGCCGCGTTCGGGGGCGTAGGCGCGGTAGTCGCTCAGGGAGAAGCCGATGCGGCCGTTGTTCGCGAGGAAGCCGGGGTGTCCCTCGGACATGGCTGCCTCGACCTGCTGGAAGGCCTCGGCGGCGGCCCGGGTGCCTGACGCCGTCCGCATCGCCTCGAGCAGGCCGCTCACCGACGGGGTGTGCCCGTCGAGCTCGCGCTCGCGCTTCGCGGCCGCGCTGGCCAGCGTGGAGGAGAGCTCTTCGAGGTAGGTCGCGAGCATCGCGTCGGGCACCTGCAGCAGGGGCTGCAGCTCGGTGACCAGCTCGAGCGCGTCGACGGGCAGCTCGACGTCGCCGCGCATCCCCGCGGTGGCCGTGCGGCGGATCGACGCCGGGTCGACCACCCAGTGCTCCAGGGCGTACCGGCGGGCGGTGTACCGGTAGACGACGCCGTCGAGCGCGAGGCGAAAGCCGTCCGCCGGGGCGCCCGGGGCGTCGTCGGGCTCCGGCTGGAACAGCCGCTCGTGTGCGAGCTCGGCGAGCGCCTTGGCCGCGAGGTGCCGGTGGGCGTGCTCCATGTGGTCGGCGGTCAGGTGGGTGGCGAGCAGGTCCGATCCAGGCTGCTCGGAGGCAGGGAGCGGGCCGTCGCCCAGGGCGGACGCCGCGAAGTCGGCGCGGGTGGCGACGCTCAGCGCGGCGCGCTTGGCGTGCGCGCCGCGGCCGAGGTCCAGCTCGCGCAGGACGCGGAAGCCTGCCGCGGCGTTCTTGTCGGCGATCTTCCGGTTGCCGACGTCGGGCTCGACGACGACGCGCGTGGCGCCCTGGCCGCCGCCGTCGGGCTGGGTCTCAGTGAGGCAGAACCGCATGACGGCGGTCATGACTGCGTCGGTCATGCCGTGCCGCGGGTTGACGGGCGGGGCCACCAGCAGGTGCATGCCGAGGTCGCCGGGCAGGGCGTCGTGGACGTCCGCGAGCAGGACGTGCGCGGGGTCGTACGTCTCGGTCATGAAGACGGGCTCGCCGTCGAGGCGGCCGAGCCAGGCGGCCTCGTGGGGGCCCGCCTGGACGCCGGCGAGGTACTCGCGCACCTCGTCGACGCGCAGCTCGGCCATCTGCCAGTACGAGGCGGCGGGGTGCGCGAGCCAGCCCTGGACGAGCTCGGCGTCGCGGTCCGGGTCTATCGGCTCGATGGTGACCTCGCCGAGCCGGGTGGTGGTCGTGAACGTGTGCACGGTCGTCGGGGCGGTCACCGGGCGGCCTCCATCTCGTCGTCGGGCTGGCCGGCCTTGGTCTCGACAGGCGCGAGCCCCGAGGCAGGCAGGCCGAACTGCTGGAACGCGATCCGGCGCTCCGTCGCGTACGGCTCGCGGCCCGTGACGTTAGCGAGGATCACCGAGTTGCGCCAGGGTCCGAACCCGAGGTCTGGCGCGGTGACGCCGTGGGTGTGCTCCTCGACGCCCACGACGTGGATCCGCCGGTCGTCGTCGACCGTGTAGTCGCGCGCGACGGCGTAGCGGCCGCGGTGGTCGAGGTTGACCAGGCCGGGTGCCAGGAAGCCGGGCACCGTAGCGGCGTAGCCGGTGGCGACGACGAGCGCCCGGGTGCGGTGCTCCGCCGTCGTACCGAGCTGGGCATGCCGCAGGGTCAGGACGTACTCGCCTGCCCCGTCCGCGCCGTCGGCGTCGAACCGGGCGGCGGTCACCTCGGTGTCGGACAGGAGGGTGGTCGGCACCTCGGCACCCAGCGCGGACTTGCGGTAGAGGGTGTCGTAGATGTCGTCGATCAGGTCGCCGCTGATCCCCTTGTAGAGGTTGCGCTGCTCGCGCGCCAGGACGTCGCGCTGCTCGATGGGCAGGGACACGTAGTGGTCGGTGTACTCGGGCGACGTCATCTCGAGCGTCAGCTTCGTGTACTCCATCGGGAAGAACCGCGGCGAGCGGGTCACCCAGTCCACGCGATGCTCCCCCGCGCCGGTACCGCAGCCCTCCAGCAGGTCGCGGTACACCTCCGCGGCGGACTGCCCGCTGCCGACGACCGTCACGGAGCCGGACGCCGCCAGCTCCGCGCGGTGCGGCAGGTAGTCGCTGGTGTGCACGACGGGGCCCGCGCCCTCCAGGCCCTGGAGGTGAGCGGGCAGGCGCGGCTGCGTCCCGGTGCCGAGCACGAGGTGCTTGGCACAGTATTTCTCGACATGCTTCTCGACACCATGGACGGACTCGGCGGTCACCTCGAACACGTAGCCGCCGGACTCGCCGTCCGCCGACGCAGGGGCCGCGACCCGGACGACGCTCGTCACGCGCCGCCCCCAGCGCAGCGTCGGCAGCTGCTCCGCGACCCAGCGGCAGTACTGGTCGTACTCGGCGCGCAGCGGGTAGAACGACTCACGGATGTAGAACTGGTACAGCCGCCCCGTCGCCTTGAGCCATGCCAGGAACGAGTACGGCGACGTCGGGTCCGCCATCGTCACCAGGTCGGCCAGGAACGGCACCTGCAGCGTCGTGCCCTCGATGAGCATCCCGGCGTGCCAGGAGAACCCGTCGCGCTGGTCGAGGAACACCGCCTCGACGTCGTCCAGGGGCTCCGCGAGCGCCGCGAGGCCGAGGTCGAACGGGCCGATCCCGATCCCGAGCAGGTCGTACGTGGGGGCCGGGGCGGTCGTCATCTGGTCTCTCCGTCGGTGTCCTGGGCAGCGTGTGCCTCAGTGTGTGCGTCCGTGCGCGCCAGCCGCGGGTGCACGTCGCGGCACGGCGGCTCGTCGGTGTCGAGCAGCGCCTCCCCCGCGAGCAGGCCGTGCGCGGCCGAGCGGACGAGCTCGAGCACGCCCCGGATGTCGGCGAGCGTCGCGTCGGGGTTGAGCAGCGTGAGCTTGAGGCAGGGGCGGCCGTCGATGACGGTCTTGGCGACCAGGGCGCGGCCCGAGTCGAACAGCACGCGGCGCACCTGCGGCACCAGGGCGTCCGCACGCGCGGCGTCGAGCCCCTCGGGCTGGTAGCGGAACAGGACCGTGGAGAGCTGGGTGGTTCCCACTACCCGGAAGTCGCGGTCCGTCGCGAGGTCCTGGTGCACCGCGGCGGCCAGGTCGCAGACGGCGTCCACCATCGTGCCGACGCCGTCCGCGCCGAGCGCGCGCAGCGTGACCCAGAGCTTGAGCGCGTCGAACCGGCGCGTGGTCTGCAGGGACTTGTCGACCTGGTTGGGCTCGGCGTTCTCCTCCGGGTTGAGGTAGTCGGCGTGCCAGGCGACGGGTGCCAGGTCGGCCCGCTCGCGGACGACGAGCGCGCTGGACGACACGGGCTGGAAGAACGACTTGTGGAAGTCGACGGTGACGCTGCGGGCGCGTTCGATGCCGTCCAGCAGGTGGCGGCGGCGCGGGCTCACCAGCAGCCCGCAGCCGTACGCGGCGTCGACGTGCAGCCAGGTGTCGACGGCGTCGCACAGGTCGGCGATCGGGTCCAGGGGGTCGATGCAGCCGCGGTCGGTGGTCCCGGCGGTCGCGACGACGGCGATCACCGTGTCGCCGGTGCGCTCGATGTCGACGAGGGTCTGGGCCAGGGCGTCCGGGCTCATGCGGCCGTCGGAGTCGGTGCCGACGGTGACCACAGCGTCGTCCGGCAGGCCGAGCAGGAGGGCGGACTTGGCGATGCTGAAGTGGCTCACCGCGGTGGCGAGGATGCGCATGGACTCCAGGCGGGTGCCGGCGCGGCGCGACTTCTCGCGCGCCAGGAACAGGGCCTGGAAGTTGGACTGCGTGCCGCCCGAGGTGAAGATGCCGTCGGCGACGGCGGCGTCGCCCTCCTCGCCCACCGTGAAGCCGATGCGGCCCGCCGTCCACTCGACCAGGCGGCGCTCCATGAAGGTGGCGACGGTCGACTGGTCGTAGGTGTCCACGGACGTGTTGATGGCCGCGAGCATCGTCTCGGCACCGATCGCGGGCAGCGCCACCGGGCAGTTCAGGTGCGCCGTGTACGTGGGCTCGTGGAACCAGATCGCGTGCTTCGCGTACAGGTCGCCGGCCTCGCGCAGCGCCTCCCGGGTGCCCGACGGCGGGCCGTCCAGGTCCACGGCGTCCACCAGGGCGCGCAGCTCGGAGCGGCTGGCGCCGGAGAACGGCTGCGTGACGGCGACGAGCCGGGCGGCGACGTCGTCGGCGACCTCGCGGACCGTGTCCGCATAGACGCTCGCGGTGGCCCCGCGCAACAGTGCTGTCGTGTCGTGGCTCGCGCCCTGGACGGGTGCGGTGGTCGCTGGCTGCGTCGCTGCGGGCAGGCGTGAGGGCATGCGGACGGCTCCTCGGGAAGGGATGCGGGAAGGGCAGGAAAGTACGCACGAACGCCGCCCGTTTCGGGCGGCGTTCGCACTACTTAGGTTTGCCTGACCTAACTTAATCGTTCGGAGGGCCGCGTCAAGCCATGGGTGAAAGCAGCTTCGTGGTACACATCACTCTCGGACGGGTCATCAGCTGCCCGATCCGCCGTGTCCGGGCCGGACCACCAGCCGCAGGACGAGCTCCGTACCCGAGCTCGCACCACGCAGCACGAGGTCGTGGCTGCCCGGGCGCACCCGTGGGACCACGAAGCGCGGCGTGACCGTGCCGCCGTCCGTCGCGGTCACCTCGCCCAACCGCTGCTTGGTCCGCAGCGAGACGGACACCACCTCGCCGGGCGCGAACCCGCCCGCGGTGAACGTGACCTCCCGCCCGATGGCGCCGCGCACCGGCCACGGCGCGACGGTCACCGTGGCCACCGCGACCAGCCCGGTCCCCTCTACCGCACCGCGGACGGTGAACGTTCCGGCCTCTGCGTACGCGGCCTCCTCGACGGGCTCCCAGTCGACGGCGGACGTCGTCCGGCCGCCCCCGGCGAGCGTCACGCCCACCGTCTCCGGCAGCACCGGCGCCCTGCGGGCCACCGTGCCGACACCCACCGCGTCGGCACTCTCCCGCTCGTCCCAGAATCGCGTGCGCAGGAAGGTCGCGGTCGACGTCGCCCGGGTGCTGTTCGCCGTGGCGGTGACGCCAGCGTCGAGCTCGCCGTCGGCGCCGGTCAGCGGCGCGGTACCGACCTGGGTCCACGGCCGCTCGGGCGACGTGCGGTAGTAGCCCGTCATCGTGCTCTCGTCCGTGCGCTCGAGGCGGAGCTCGACGGGCGCCGTCGCGAGCGCGACCTTGCTGCCCTCGCTGTCGAGCCAGCCGTCGCCGTTCGAGTCCCACTGCAGGTACGCGCCCGAGGGGCTGGTCACGAGGTCGACGTAGCCGTCGGCGCTCCCCTTGCCTGCCGCCGACAGGTCGTTACGGACGATGAGACCCGCACGCGGGTCGGCGCTCGCTCCCCTGTCCAGGCCTGCCACGTAGGTCTGCACGGAGCCGCCGACGGGCAGCCGGCCCGGCTGGTAGACGACGCTGAGGTTGTCCTTGTTGGTCCACAGGCCGTCGTCGGAGTCGGAGATGCGGAACGCCGACTCCTCCCCCGCGCAGGCCGACCCCGGACGGGTCGCCAGCGTGGCGAACAGCCACGGGGCGCTCACCGCGTCGTCGGCGCACCCTGTGCCGGCGAACGTGAGCGTGTACGTCCGCGTCGTGCGCCCGTCGGGCGCCGTGACGGTCACGCGTGCGGCCGCCTGGTCGGCGCGGACGGCCACCGTCGCGTCGTCCTGCAGCGGGTCGGCGGTCACCTCGGGGACGGGTCCCCACGGCCCGGGATCCACCCAGTAGTCCAGGGTGGCGGCATCGAACCCGGCAACTGCTACGCCGTTGACCTCCAGACCCGTCAGCCGGGCGTCGCTGCGGGGGTTCAGGACGCGCACGAGGTAGACCCGTTCGGCGACCGCGGCGTCACCCTCCTCGGCCGTCACCGTCACGTGCGCCCAGGGGCGCTCGGCGGTCGGCTGGTCCACGGTGACGGTCGCGGCGGGATCCGTCGCGGTCCCCGTGATGACCGGCTCGGAGCCTGTCGTGACCACCGTCTGGTCCCAGTCCGCCGGGTCGAAGCCGTCCACGTCCTCGCCGTCGACCGCAAGGGTCGCGAGATCGGTGGCCGACGTCGGCGCGAGCCCGAGGATCTCGACCTCCGCGACCGCCTGCCACGTCGCGGCCTCGGTGGTCAGCCGCAGGCGGACGGCGGTCGTGGGCGGCACGGACGACGCGTCCAGCCGGACCACCGGCGCGGGTCCGGCGGCGTCCTGGGCGACGTCGGCCGCGACGTCCGTCGTCTGCCAGTCACCGTTGGTGTCGAGGTACTCGACGGCGATCCGCGACGGCCAGGTAGCGGTGGTGCCGTCCTGGTACAGGTGGGCCACGATCTCCCGCGGCGCCCGCAGCTCCGGCCACGCGTAGTCGAGGGTGCTGTCGCGCGGGTAGTTGCCCCCGGCCGCCCAGTCGTCCCAGCCCTTGCCGAGCCTCCCGTCAGTGGTGCTCGCCGCGAGCTCCTGCCGCACCGAGGCCGTGACCGCCGCCGACGGCGCGAGGTTGTGCGCGCCGTGCGCGACCACCTCGACGGTGCGCCGGAACGTCCGTCCGGCAGTGAACTCGTCGTCCCCGGCAAGGGTGCCCGTGATCGTCTGCGGACCCGCCGACCGGATCACGTCCGGGCTCCACGTGACGGCGACGTCGGAGGCGACGCCGTTCGCCGTGACCTCCACCGTGCCGGGCAGCGCCGCCGTGAGGTCGTCGTTGGTGCGGACGGTCGCCGGGAGCCGGTCGTCGGTGACCTCCCAGATGTACCGGCCCGCGCCCTTGTCGTCCCAGTACTCGCCGGTCCACCCGTCCGCCCAGCGGGCGTCCTCGACCGCGGGGTTGCGCATCTCGAGGCTCCCGCGCTCACCGATGGTGATCGGCAGCCAGACGTACGTGGAGTCGGCGGCGCCGGCGTTCCAGCGGTCGCCCATGTAGACGAACTTGCCGCTACCCGGGTCGAGCGGGAGCACGTTCGTG
Source organism: Promicromonospora sp. NPDC023805 (assembly GCF_040639635.1). Classification (NCBI taxonomy): domain Bacteria; kingdom Bacillati; phylum Actinomycetota; class Actinomycetes; order Micrococcales; family Promicromonosporaceae; genus Promicromonospora; species Promicromonospora sp. NPDC023805. The sequence goes on from NZ_JBFAAH010000037.1 coordinate 26,500, forward strand.
GACTGCGACCCGAAGCTCGTCCGGCGCGAGTCACCCACCGACAGCAGCCCGTCGCCACCCTCGGGGATCGTGTTGTAGGCGACGTTCTCGTACTTGTCGTCCGGGTCGACGCCGCGGATCCACGTGCCGAGCATCGAGTCGGCGGTGTAGTACGTCTCCGGGTTGGGCGACCAGCCGGTCGCGCCGGAGGCGACCGTGTAGTACTTGCCGTCGTGCACGAACACCGCGGGCGCCTCCAGGATGCCGCAGCGGCGCACTATGCCGTAGTCCGCACCCGCGACGGGCGCGCCCTCGGTGCCGTCCGCCCAGATGCGCGGGTACCGGCCGTCGGCCGAGAACTGGATGCCCACCTCGTCCTCGGTGGTCGTCCGCTCGACGTTCGTGTACTCGTCGTCGAGCTTCGCGATGTAGAGGCTGCGGTTCTCCTCGGACGAGTAGACGACGTAGGCGGTGCCGTCGGTGTCCTGGAACACGGTCATGTCGCGGGCCTGGCCGGGCACGGCGCTGGGCATGTCGCACGCCGTCTGGTACGTCGGCTCGTTGTAGAGGCGGTACGCGCCCTGGAGCTCGAACGGGCCGGCCGGCGAGTCGGCGACGGCGACCGCCGCCAGCGACCGGGCGTAGTTGCTGCCGCCGGGCGTGATGCTCCCGTCGGAGTGCCACCACATCACCCACTTGTCGGTTCGCTCGTTGTAGAGCACCTTGGGCCGCTCGAAGATCGCGTTGAGCTGCGCCCCGCCCGCCTCCGTCGTCGCCCGTACGTTGAGGTGGTAGAACAGCTCGTCGATGCGCTCGGCGTCGGGCGTGCCGTCGTCGGCCACCGTGTCGTAGAGCGCGTCGAAGTACTCGGACTCCAGCTCCGCGCGCGACGTGACCGAACGCAGCACCACGCCTTCGTTGGTCCAGTTGAAGGTGTCGGTCGAGGTGTACAGCGAGACGCCGGGGCTCTCGTAGTAGCCGTTGGACCGGTCCTCGCCGTACCAGTGGTAGACGGTGGTGCCGTCCTGGTCGACGGCGGTGGTCTCGCTCGCCTCGACGCCGAGCTCCTCGGCGGTGTGCGTGACGATCTGGCCGCCGTGCGCCTGGATGTGGCGCCCGTCGGTGTCGTACCAGTGCGGCCGGAAGTAGCTGCCGGACGACGCACCGGGGTCGGCCACCGCCGGGTAGGCGTCGTACTCGATCGGGTCGGGGACCGTCGGCACGTCGGCCACGGCCGGCGCGGCGACACCGGCCGCGCCGGCCGCGAGGGCGAGGACCGTGACGGCTGCCGCCAGTCCGCGCGAGGTACGTCGAATACTCATGGCTGGAAGTTCCTCACGCGTGGTTGCGGACCGATCAGGTGTCGGCTGGCCCTGCGGGCCGATCAGTTGGCGGTACGGCCCACGTAGACGTTGCGGGCCCGGAAGTGGGTGTCGGTGGTGGGCCCCGGTGAGCCCGACGCCCCCTCCATCTGCAGGTTGATGATGAGGTTCATCGGCTTGCCCACGAAGTTGGACCCGACGTGCCTGGCCTTCCAGACGTCGTCGAGGTAGTAGTGGATCTCGACGTCCGTCGCGTTGATCTTGTTCATCCAGATGCGGTACTCGTGCCAGCTCCCCGGCGAGCTGACCGGGACGATCGTGTTGTCCCAACCGCCGTCGTAGGTGTTGAACCAGTTCCGGGCGTCACCCTTGAACTCGAGGATGTCGCTCTCCGGCGGCCAGCTGTTCGCCCCCGTGATCCAGAACGCGGGCCACGTGCCCCGGGCCGACGGCGCCTGGAACTCGCCGCGGATCTCGTAGCTCGGGTAGGTGTCGTTGACGACTATCTGGTTCTTCGCGTGGATCGCCGCCGAGTGGTACTTGATGGGCAGGTGCGGGTCCTTGTTGCTGACGCCCTCGTCCCAGGAGATCCGGGTCGCCTTGATGTTGAGCTGCCCGGCGGGCGACAGGAACAGGTGGTTGCTGTCGGACGAGCTGGCGTACATGCGGGCGGTGCCGTTGTGGTCCGACCCCCACGGGTACAGGTAGTTCCACTCCGACTCCAGCGCGGCGCGACTGGCGAACGAGTTCCCGTCGATCAGGGTCTCCCAGGCCATCGCCCCCGCCTCCGCCGGCGCGTTCTCGTCCGCGGGGCCGGCCGGGGCCGACGCCGCGGGGACGGACCCGCCGACGAGCAGAAGGACCGCGGCGGCCGCGGTCGCGTACGCGGCACGCAACGGGCCGGGACGGGTTGGTACCGGACGGGCTGGCGCAGGACGGCGGTTCGCGGCGCTGATCGGCATGATGATCCCCTTGTGGCTCGGCTGTCGTCGTTGACTGTGCTCGTCGGGCGATGGCTGCCCCGGGGGATGCGAACTGCGATGTTAGCGCCACCATTTCGGGATTTTGCCACCATCTGTGAAGTTGGTCAAGATCCCGTCAAATCGGCGGAATGTCCAGCGCGAGGCGCCGAGCCGCGGGCGGACACCCTCCCGGAAAGTGCACTATGGGGACCATGCCGCAGAACAGCTACCTCGTCGCACTGGCCACCCTGGTGATCGCCGCACTGACGACCGCCACGTGGTGGACCCTCGGCCGGGACACGACCGGTGAGGTCGACGCCGCCACCGGATCCGTCACCGGGCCCTACGAGGCGCCTCAGGTGATCGCGTGCGTGGTGGTGCTCGTCGGGTTGGCGGTGATCGCCGCCCTGGTGCTCCCGGCATGGCTCGCGGTGCTCGCGGTCAGCCTGCCCTTCACGGCCGCCTGGACCCTCCACGCCTCGTCGACCGACGACTCGGGGCTCTGGGCGGTCGGCGCGATACTCGTCCTGGTCGGCACGCTCGTGGGCAGCATAGTGGTCACCGCGGTCACGCGCAGGCTCGTGCGCAACCGGTCATGAGCGGTCCTCGCGCAGACGACAGGGGCGGGCGGACCGCGCGGTCCGCCCGCCCCTGATCCGGAGCCGTGGCTCGGTTACGGGGTGTGGATGTTGGGCCAGGGGTAGCTGGTGACCTCGCTGCCGATGTGGAAGCTCGGGTGCGGCGGCTGGTTGTAGCCGGTGTTCTGCCAGGCGATCGCCGTGCGGTACTGCACGTCGTGCATCAGCGTCGCGATGCGCAGGGTCGTCCGGTGCGGCGTGGCGTAGATGCGCAGCGCCGAGGAGTCGGTGGTCCGCCAGACGACCTCTTCACGCCAGTCGCCGAACAGGTCCGCCGAGAGCGACGGCGTCGCCTTGGTGCCGTTGTTCGACGCCACGTTCGAGCCGGTCAGCAGACGGCCGTTCTGGTAGTCGTCGATGGTGGTGCCGTCGAGCAGCTCGCGCTCGCCGTCGCCGTCCCACCAGGCCAGGAAGTTCAGCGAGCTCGGCTTGGTGCCGACGGAGCCTCCTGAGGAGTTCCGCAGGTCCGTCACGTTCGCGGACCAGTACTCACCCCCGGCATTGCCGGGAGTGACGTTCGCGGCCACGCCGCGGCCGTTGTCACCGCTGGGGCTGGTCTGGAACAGGACCGTGCCGTTCGAGCCGAGGAGACTGGACGACGGCGCGGTGCCGCTCTCGTGCACCATGTACACCTCTTGGCCAGCGCGGCTCGGCACGAAGTCCGAGACGTGGAGCGCGTCGCCGTGTCCCATGCGGGAGTTCCACAGCGCGTTGCCGTCCGAGCCGACCACCATCGCCCCGTAGACCACGTCCTGCCGGCCGTCGCCGTTCAGGTCGGCGATCGACAGGCTGTGTGCGCCCTGGCCCTCGTACTGCGCGCCCCTGGCGTTGGAGTCGAAGATCCACCGGGTCGTGAGGTTCTGGCCGTCGAAGTCGACAGCCCAGATCACCGAGCGCGTGTAGTAGCCGCGCGCGAAGATCATCGACGGCGTGGACCCGTCGAGGTACGCCGTGCCGGCCAGGAAGCGGTCGACCCGGTTGCCGTAGCCGTCGCCCCAGTCCGCCACGTTGCCGCGCGCGGGCTGGTAGTTGACGGAGTCGACCGCGCCGCCCGTGCGGCCGTCGAAGATCGTCAGGAACTCCGGCCCCGTCAGGATGTAGCCGCCGCTGTTGCGGTGGTCCGCGCTGGCGTTGCCGATGACGACGCCACGGCCGTCGCGCGTCCCGTCGGCGGTCTTCATGGCGATCTCGGCGTCACCGTCACCGTCGTAGTCGTACACCTGGAACTGGGTGTAGTGGGCCCCGGACCGGATGTTGCGCCCCAGGTCGATCCGCCACAGGCGGGTTCCCTGGAGGGTGTAGGCGTCGACGAAGGTGTTGTCGGTGACGCCGGTCTGCGAGTTGTCCTTGGAGTTGGTCGGGGACCACTTGACGACGTACTCGTAGTCGCCGTCGCCGTCCAGGTCGGCGACGCTGGCGTCGTTGGCCTCGTGGATGCTCGAGGGCCGGCTGATCGGGATGTCGAAGTAGCCGCTCGAGCCGAACCTGACCTCGGCTCCCACGCGCGTCCCCTCGGTGCCGCCGTTGACGGCCGCGACGGTGTAGGTCCCGTTGCCCGTGTCGAGGTAGTTCGTGGCGCCGGTGATCGGCGTCGAGTTGAGCCGCGTGCCGTCGCGGTAGACGTTGAAGGCCACGTTCTGGGCGTCGGTGCCCAGCAGGCGCCAGCTCACGAGGTTGCCGCCACCCGAGGGCACGACGGTCACGCCGCGGGTGAGGGCCTCTACCTCGTAGACGCCGCTCCCGCCGCCGGGCTCCTCGGAGCCGCCGGTCGTGGCGTCCAGGTAGTCGACGTTCGCCAGGCCGCCCGCGCCGGTGGCCCGCAGCCGGACGGTGTTCGCGCCGGCGTTGAGCTGTGCGGTGACGGTCTGGCTCCCCCAGCTCGTCCAGGCGCCGGTGGCGCCGAACTGCGAGGCCCCCACCACTGCGCCGTTCACGAGCACCTCGCCCGGCCTGCTCTCCGTCCCGCCGTTGGCGTAGCCGAACGTCAGGGTCGCCGGGCCCGCCGCGGCGGCGTTGACCCGGAACTCGACGGCGGCGCCGACAGCGTTGTCGGAGTTGCAGAACCCGCTGCCCGAGTGCCCGGCGTGGTTGGCCTCGACCAGGCCACCGCAGACGGTGGGGGCGGTCTCTGCCTCGTGGCGGACCGTGGCGGCGTGCGCCGTGTTCAGCGCGACGACGCTCGACGCGACGACGGCGAGACCGGAGAGCCCGGCCACGAGCGCCGCTCTGGTACCTCTTCGCCTCGATCTTGTTTCGGACATTGTTCGCTCCCTGTGCAGTGGCTCGTCTTTGAGGTGGCTCGTCTTTGAGGTGGCTCGGCCGTTTCGGGCGCGGGCTGAGGGCTGGCGAGGTGCGGGGACGACCGACGGGGCGCCATCGCCACGGGGTCGTCCACCACCGACTTGTATCGATCTAATCGGCGTCGTCGACGGTAAGGTAAGCGTTTGCCCGGTGTCAACGAGTAGCACCTACTTAAATGATTCAGAGCCCCTCCCGTGGTGCCGGCCGGGAACCTGAGTGTCTGCGGACCTCACCACGACGGCATGCCCAGCGCGGCCAGTGCCGAGCGCAGCCGCTCCCGGCCGCGCAGCGACCCGTGACCACGCATGCGGGTCAGGACGCGCCCGATCCACCCTCCCGTGAAGCCCTCGTCGCGGTAGAAGGCGGTCATGCGCCGCTCGTACGCGCCCAGCGACCGGAGCTGCCGCGCCATGTCGTAGGTCTCGTGGTGCAGGACGACGGCCTGCGGCAGACGCGGCTTGACCCGCCCGGGGCATGCCGGGTCCGGGCGGCCGACGACCAGCCCCACGACCGGTGCGGTCCCCCGGGGCAGCTTCAGCTCGGCCGCGAGCGCCTCCGGGTCGTCCCGCACCCCGCCGAGGTAGACGGTGCCCAGGCCGAGGGACTCGGCGGCGACGACTGCGTTCTGGGCGGCGAGCGCGGCGTCGAGGAACGCGGTCATGGTGGTCTCGAGGTAGCCGGTGGCGTGCACCGCCGTGCTCCGGCTGGCGGCGAGCGCCCGGACGCGGGCGAGGTCCGCGATCCAGACGAGGAGGAGCGGTGCGTCTCGCACGTGGTCCTGCTCGCCGGACAGCGTGGCGATGCGCGCGAGGCGTGCCGGGTCGGTGACGGCGACGACGCTCCAGAGCTGCAGGTTGGACGACGTCGGTGCGGACTGCGCGGCGGCGACCAGGGTGGGCAGCACGGAGGGTGCCAGAGGTCCGGGCAGGAACCGGCGAACCGAGCGGTGGCCGAGCTGAACCTCGAGCACCGAACGGGGCAGGTCCGCTGCCGCCGCGAGGGCGCCGGCCACCTGCGGTGCCGCGAGGTCCGCGTGCCGGGCGTTCACGCCGTAGCGCGCTGCGACCTGGGTGCGGGCGGCGGCGAGCCGGCCGCGGTGTTCCGGCGGGTCGGGCTGGACCGCCCGTGCCGTGCGGGTGATCCGGACAGGTTCCCGGAGGGTGACCGGAGAGGCGTCGATGGCTGTCATGTGAGCTCCGTGGGGGTGGACGGAGGGCTACGCACTCATGCGGGGCGCCGTCTCGTCAATCCCCTCACTCGACGTCTCACATTTCGGGCGGGCTCGACTACTGTTGGGCTCGCCATGGACGCCACTCGTCGCACTCGACCCCTCCTCGCCGGTGCTCGGCGCGGGCTGGCGAACGTCCTGACGGCCATGTTCCTCGTGCTCGCCGTGGTCAGTGCGGGCGCGGTGTGCGGCACCTATCACGAGGCGACCGCCGTAGAGGTCGCCTCCGGGTCGATCCACGACGGTTTCGGAGACTGCTCCGATCGCCACCCGCCGTCGGTGCACTGCGGTCCGCTGCTGACCGTCTCCTCCCCCGGACCGGCCGCGCTGCCCTTGCCCTCGGCCGGCACGCTCGTTTCCGCAGTGGTGCACGACGACGTCCCGGTCCCCGCCAATACGGCGGACGCGACCGCGCCATCGCTGCACGCTCTCGGGATCTCCCGGACGTAGCCCACCCCGCACCCGCCGACGCGTTCAGCGTCGGCGGCATCGACGCACCCTGATACCGGGTGCGCTCCGCGTGGTTCTGCTCCGATTCGAACGATCCCCAGTTGGCCTCGGCCCCCGCCCAAAGGAAACCCATGACTGCACAGCGCCCAGCCCCCCAGCGCCCGATCACCGAACGCCTGACCTCACGCCGCCTGCTCCAGCTCGTGCTCCTGATCGGGGTGCTCGGACTGCTCGGCCTCCTGGTCGCGTACATCCTGGCCACCCCCGAACGCGACACCGCCGCCGCCGACGTCGTGCGCGAGGACAGCCACGTCCTGAACCAGGCGCCCGACGAGAAGGCGGTGCTCGTGGAGTTCCTCGACTTCGAGTGCGAGGTCTGCCGCGCCTACTACCCCACGGTCGAGCAGCTGCGTGCGGAGCACGGCGACGAGCTCACCGTCGTCATGCGCTACTTCCCCATCCCGTCGCACACCAACTCCACCAATGCCGCCGTCGCGGTCGAGGCCGCCGCGGCACAGGGCCAGCTCGAGCCGATGTACCAGCGGATGTACGAGACGCAGGGCGAGTGGGGCGAGGCACAGAACTCCAGGGCAGATGTCTTTCGCGGCTTCGCCCAGGAGCTCGGGCTGGACATGAACGCCTACGACGACGCCGTCGCCGACCCGGCGACCACCGAACGCGTCCAGTCCGACTTCGACGAGGGCCGGGCGCTCGGCGTCGGCGGCACACCCACGTTCTTCCTGGACGGCGAAAAGCTCGAGCTCACCAGCCCCGAGGGCCTGGCGCAGACCGTCCAGGACGCCCTGAACCAGTAAGCATCTGTCAGAACGCTCGTTGAGTGCGGGCTATTTGTGGGACCGGCGGCCGCTGTCCCACAAATACCCCGCACTCAACGAGCGCTGTGCTGTCAGTGCTCGAGGAGGCCGCCGACGGCGACCGGCACGACATGACCGTCGGCCGGCGTGTGCTCGTTGAGGCCGAGCCCGATCGCGACGAGCGACGAGCGCCTGAGGTTCGCGACGTCGTCGATCGGAACCCAGGCCGCCGCGACGATCTCGGGGTCGGGCTCTGTCCGCAGGTCGCCACCCGTGATCGCAACCCGGTAGTAGATGCCGACGTTCTGGTGCTCGGGTCCCGGCCGGAGTCGTTCCGCTGCCGGGATGATCCGGGAGTCCACGCCGAGCAGCCGCTCGACCGCACCGCGGTAGCCGGTCTCCTCGTGGAGCTCGCGAACCGGTGTCTCGATCGGGTCCTCGCCATGTTCGACGCCGCCGCCGGGCAACGTCCAGTGGTCGGTCGCACGGTGATGGACGAGCAGTACACGCCCGGCATCGATGCAGAGGGCGTAGGCAGCCAGCCGAAAGGTCATCGCAGCAGCGTAAGGGGGTGGCGTTCCTAGCCCTCCACGAGCCGGAGAGCCTTCTCGGTGAAGTAGGTGACTTCGCCGTCTACGTCCGCGGTGACCACTTCGGCTCCTGGCGTGGAGCCGCTTGCGGTCCGGCCCGGGAGCGAGGAACTTTCCTGACCAGCCGATCGCCTTCAAGGCGGAAGAAGCACCGTGGGGTGGGAACGTCATGCGGACGGTGATGAACTCCGACAAGTCGATCCATCGCACGGAGGTCGTCCCCAACGATGAGCTCTACAAGGTGGCGGCGCGGGCGGGAATTGAGTTCTTGGCTGTCCTGGTACTGCGTAGCAGCGCAGGGCGTCAGAGGTCGTCCGACAGGACCGGGGCGGCCAGGAACTCGTCGATGATCTCGCTCGTCGGGAACTCCGTGACATCCGGCCCGGAGAACAGCTGCACCAGCGAGTAAGCGATGTCCCGCAGAGGGAGGTTCGACTCGTTGGACGCCTCGCGCAGCCGCTCGATCGCCTCGTCCTCCTCGATGCCGTGAACGACCATGAGCACGCCCTTGGCCTGCTCGATCACCGCACGGCGCTCCGAGGACGCCTGGATCGAGGCCGACGCCTCGCGAGCCGCTGCCTCGCGCTGCGCCTTGGTCACGTCGATGAAGTACCCGAACAGCTCCGTCATCCGACCTGTGGCCGGGTCCCGCCGGCCCTGGCCGGTGACGGCCAGCGTGCGGGTACTTCCGGAGGCATCCACGATGCGGTGCACCGAGCTGAACGGCTGCCCGGTCTCCGCCGCCCGCTGGAGCAATCCGTCCACCCGGCCACGGTCGTCCGGATGCTTGTGCGACAACATCAGCGGCGTCGTCGGCACCACCTCGCCCGGCTGGAAGCCGTGCATCACGTACACCTCGTCCGACCAGGCCCACTCCCCTGTCGCCAGGTCGAGCCGGTACCGACCGACGGGAGGTCGGGCGCCGCTGACGAGTACTTCCTCGATATCGCTCGCTGACGGCGTCTGGCTGGGCCTGGGGGCGGGGTTCACGGGGTCCTCCTCTGGTGCTGACTGACGCGGCTCCTGCCCCACGAGGGAGGGCTCCGAACCTGCAGCGGAAAGAATATCGCGATGAAGATACTTCACGGTCTAGCAATTTCACCCGGTGCCGATGCCTGAGGGGTTCTGTCCGGGCCTCCCACACCCGGGCACCCGAGCGTTTTGATGAGTTCCGACAGAGCCACCGATCGCCGCTACGCCGTCACGAACCCTGCAGGGAGGGCAAGGACGAGCAAGGAAAGGAACCGCACCGTGGAACTTGGTCTGCACATCGCCGACTTCAGCTGGACCGGTGGAGCGCCCACGCTCGGCCCGACCCTCGCGCAGCACGTACGCAGTGCCGAGCAGGCCGGCATCACGCGCATCACCGTGATGGACCACTTCTGGCAGATCCAAGGCGTAGGCCCGGTCGAGCACGAGATGTACGAGGCGTACACGGCGCTCGGGTTCATCGCCGCGCACACCGAGAAAGCTCTGCTGCACACTCTCGTCACCGGCGTCATCTACCGCGAGCCCGCACTGCTGGCCAAGGCCATCACCACCCTCGACGCCCTCTCCGGAGGACGAGCCGGGCTGGGCATCGGAGCGGCATGGAACGGCGAGGAGTCCGAAGGTCTCGGGTTCCCGTTCCCGCCCGTGAAGGAGCGGTTCGACCGGCTGGAGGAGGCCATCCGGATCTGCCTGCAGATGTGGTCCGACTCCGAGGAGCCGTTCGAGGGCACCCACTACCAGCTCGGACGCACGCTGGACTCGCCGGGGCCGCTGCGACGTCCGTACCTGATGATCGGCGGTGGCGGGGAGAAGCGGACCCTGCGCCTGGTGGCGCAGTACGCGGACGCCTGCAACATCGCGGCGGGGCCGGAGGCCGGCCACAAGCTCGACGTGCTGCGCGCTCACTGCGACGCCGTCGGCCGTGACTACGGCCAGATCGAGAAGACCGCGATGCTCACCCTCGACCCGCAGGACGACGCCGACGACCTCGTGCGCAGGGCCGAGGAGATGCGGGAGATCGGATACACCGTCGCCTACGTCTTCGCGCGCGACATCGCCGAACCGGCCCGGATCATCGACGTCCTCGCCGCGGCGGGACACCGGCTCGGCTGAGTGTGTCGAGCCCGTGGCCCGCGAGAGCCACCCCTGGGCCTGCCCAGTACCGATACCTGTACCCAAGGAGCTTCCTGTGCGACGTCCACTCCCGCTGTTCGTCTCCGTGACAGCGGTCGTGCTGCTGGCTGCCTGCGGCAGCACGACGCCGGAGCCGTCAGGAACGGCCTCAGGAACTGCGTCGAGAGACGCGTCGCCGACCGCGTCGCCGACGGAGACCGCCCCGACACGCGTCGAGGGCACCGTCGTGCGCTTCACCGGCGGGGGCACGTCCGTGGACGTCACGATCGGCGCCGAGACCCCGACCACGCGTGACTTCCTCTCGCTGCTGCCCCTCACGATGGAGCTGGAGGAGCTCAACGGCCGCGAGAAGATCGGCTACCCGCCCCGGGAGCTGGACGTGGACGGCACGCCGGGCTCCGATCCCGAGAACGGCGACCTCATCTACTTCACCCCGTGGGGCAACATCGGCTTCTACTACAACGCCGACGGCATCGAGTACTCCGACCAGACCCTGCACCTCGGGACCTACGAGGCCGGCCGTGACCAGCTCGACCAGCTCGCGAGCGGCGAGGTGAGCATCGAGGTCGTCGACAGTTGACACGCCAAGGATGACGCAGCAGCAACGACACACCGAAGGAGCATCATGACCACCATCGCCATCGTGGGCGCGGGCCCAGGCCTGGGCGCCGCCGTCGCCCGCAGGTTCGGCGCCGAGGGCTTCGCCGTCGCCCTCGTCTCCCGCAACCAGGAACGCCTCGACCAGCTCGCCGCCGACCTCCAGGCCGACGGCGTCACCGCGCGCGGCTACGCGGCCGACGTCCGCGACCCGGAGTCGCTGGTCGGGGCCCTCGGACGGGCCTCAGAGGAGCTCGGAACCATCGAGGTGCTCGAGTACAGCCCGATCCCGCAGCGGGAGTTCCTGCGGCCCGTCCTGGAGACCACTGTCGACGACCTGACCGCAGCGGTGGAGTTCTCCGTCCTCGGCCCGGTCACCGCCGTCCAGCAGGTCCTGCCGGGCATGCGGTCCCTCGGGCGGGGAACCGTCCTGTTCGTCAACGGCGGCAGCGGCGCGCGCCCCAACCCCGCCGTCGGCGGCACCTCCGTCGCGTTCGCCGGCGAGAGCGCGTACGCCGGGATGCTCCACGACGTACTGGCGCCCCAGGGCATCCACGTCGGCCAGCTCATCATCCCGGGCGCGATCCAGGCCGGAGACCCGACCAACGATCCGACGGCACTGGCCCGGACTCTGTGGAACATGCACACCACCCAGGGCGACTTCCGGGTGTTCTCCAGGCCCCTCGACGCCTGACCACTCACCCCTCTGCCCGACCCTAGGAACCTGATGCGTCCCCGCCACCTCCAGTCGTTGATCGCCGTCGCCGCGTTCTCCTGCCTCGCTCTCGCGGCGTGCACCGCCGCGCAGACGCCGTCCGCCTCCCCCTCGGCATCGACTCCCGCCTCGCCGTCGATGACGCCGTCGACGAAGCCGTCGTCGACGCCTCCGGCGCCCTCCCGCGAGTCCGGCGCGGTGGCCCCGGCGGACGAGCCGGTCGACGTCGTCACCGGGCTCGCCGCGCCCTGGTCCGTCGCCTTCCTCGGCGACACTCCCCTGATCAGCCAGCGCGACGACGGGACCGTCCTTGAGGTCACGGGCGACGAGACCCGGGCCATCGGGACGGTCGAGGGCGTGGTGCACGCCGGCGAGTCCGGGCTGCTCGGGCTGGCCGTCGACGACCAGGACCGGCTCTACGCCTACTCCACCGGCCCGGACGGCAACCGCATCCAGCGCTACCCGGTCACCGGCGAGCCCGGCGCGCTCGCCCTGGGTGAGCCCGAGACCGTCGTCGACGGCCTCCCCTGGGCCAGCCACCACGACGGCGGCCGCATCGCGTTCGGCCCGGACGGCATGCTGTACGCCACCGTCGGCGACGCCGGACAGGGCGACTCCGCGCAGGACGTCGAGAGCCTCGCCGGGAAGATCCTGCGCATGACCCCCGACGGCGATGTACCGGACGACAACCCGTTCGGTGACTCGCTCGTCTACAGCTACGGGCACCGCAATCCTCAGGGCCTCGCCTGGGCCGAGGACGGGACCATGTTCGCCGCCGAGTTCGGGCAGGACACGTGGGACGAGCTCAACGTCATCACCCCCGGCGGCAACTACGGCTGGCCCGACGTCGAGGGCATCGCCGGACGGGAGGACTACCTGGATCCCGTGCAGCAGTGGAGCCCCGAGCAGGCCAGCCCGAGCGGCATCGCCATCGCCGGCGGAACCATCTTCCTGGCGAACCTCCGCGGCCAGGTGCTGCGCGCCGTCCCGGTCGCCGACCCCACCACGTCCACCGACTTCTACGCCGGCGCGTACGGGCGCCTCCGAGCCGTCATCTCCGCCCCCGACGGCGACCTCTGGTTCCTCACCAACAACACCGACGGCCGTGGCACCCCCGGGGACGGCGACGACCGCCTCCTCAGCGTGCCGGTCGGCTGACCGCGGGACGCGCATCGCGCTCGAGCGCGCCCCGCCGGCACAGCGTGCGACCAGGCCCGCCTGAGCTCACTCCGCCGAGGCTGCTGCCGCCAGCTCCCGCTCCGGATACACCGCGGCATCCACCAGGGTCCGGTCGCCGAGCGGCTCGTCCAGCTCGACCGTGAACGGCGTCGGCGGGTGGGACTGGCAGGTCTGAACGCCCGGCAGGGCCTCGACGCCGACCACGAGCTCCACCCGGTCCTCGTGCTCGACCAGGCGCTCCAGGGTGACCCGGCCCTCGGACAGCTCGCCGCTCGCGCACGCGAACTCGGTGACGAGCAGGTGCACCTGCGAGGAAGCGGGGTCCGGAGGGTTGTCGGGGTCGAGCGCCACTACCGCGCTACCGAGGTCACCCAGGTCGTACCGCAGCGCGCAGTCGCTCTGCTGCCAGAGCTGCCAGCCCTCGCCGCCGTCCTCGGTCTGATCGACCCACTCGATGCCCATGACCTCGTGCGTGCGCTGCTCGCCGTCGCTGTCCCGCGGCTCCGGGAGCTCTCGGACGAGATAGACCTTCGTGCCGGACTCGGTCACCACGCGCCACTGCTCCGGCTCGATGTCAGGAACGCTCGCTCCGTCCAGGGCGGCGGCCGCTTCCTCGCCGAGCTGGTCGGCGGTAGGGCCGTCGGTCAGCACCGACGCCGGGACCCGCGTGCCCTGGCAGAGGTACTCCTCCGATTTCCCAGCATCGTCACTGACGGGTGACCCGCCGGCAGCATCCGCCTGGGCGCAACCACCGACCAGCATCATCAGGGCGGCCGCCCCGCCCTGCATCAGCCTGCTCCGTCGCATTATGTCGGCTCCTCCGGTCAGAGCCGCATCGTCAGCGGCGCTCTTCCGGAATGTGTGCGGTGCAGGTCAGGTCTTGCAGGACCTCGCCGTCAGCCCTGCTCCGCTGCCACCCAGGCCGCGATCTCGGACCCGGCCGCGCCCCCGTTCATGCTGATGACGTTCCCGTCCGGGTCGTAGGTGACCGACGCGTCGTGGTACGCCCCCGACCCCCAGACGCTGATCTGGTACGGGAGGTCGTCCTCGTTGAACGTACGCGACGGTACGCTCACGGTGACCGACGGCGCGTCCTCGAGCTCGAAGCCGCCCTGCTCCGGCAGGCGGTCGGCGAGCCCCTGGAGCCCGGCCCAGTCGACGTCGGCGGCGTCGAAGGTCTGCAGGGGCAGCTCGTCGCCGCTCGGCTGGATGAGCGACGGCTCCCGGGCCGTGACCTTGCCGTCCCGCCAGTCGATGTCGTCAGTCGTGTCGGCGTCCGGCGCGGTCGGCACGGTGCCCGTGGCGGCCGTGGACCCGAGGTGGACCTCCGTGAAGCTGGTGTGTCCCGCCTCGGCGACGAGGTCGTCGATCACCTCCTGGGCGCGCGCCGGGTCCAGGGTGCTCTCCGCCCGTTCGAGACGTAGCGTCCGGGCGTCGGCGACCGCGGACGGCGAGGCGCCCGCGAGGATCTCGGCGAGCTCCGCGCGCACCGGATAGAGGCGGGCGGCGAAGCCGACGACGAGCAGCAGCACGAGCACCGCGGCCGGGATCCGCAGGATCCCGCGAGCGTCGCGGGTCGTGCTCGGCTCCTGCACCCACTCGGGTGCGTGGTCCATCCGGCCCACACGGGTGTCGTCCGCGACCTTGTCGCGCCAGCTCTGCGGGGGCGACTGGACGAGCGTGACCGCGGGCTGGTCGGCCTTCACCTGCAGCACCACCACCACGTTGCCCGGCTGGAACTGCGGCAGGCGCACCTGGTCGATCAGTGCCCGCGTCCGCGTCGAGTACGGCAAACGGGACGACGTCGCCACGACGAGCTGCAGCTCGGCCACCGGGTTGTCGTTGATCTGGGTCCCGGTCGACGAGATGTCCACGACCCTGGCCAGGTGCAGACGCCCCTCGCGCTCCGCGGTGGCGATCGCGTCGTCCGACGGCGCGGGACGCAGCACGCTCCCGGCAGCGCTCGAAAGGCCCGTCACGACGGTCGAGAGGATGACCGTCAGGACGCCGATCGCCAATGCTGTGGGCAGCCACCAGCCCGGCACACCTCCGCCCAGCCCGAGAGCGGCGAGCAGGAGCCAGCCCAGGAGGAAACCGACCGACAGGGAGCGCAGGATCCGGATCACCTGGGAAGTATTCCGGTTTCCGTGCGTTCTGGGAATCACCCCGGCCGGTCGTTCGCCCCAGGGCGCCCGTCCGGTCTCGCCGGCTGTCCGTCGCCCTTCACCATGTCGTCGAGCGGAGTGACGTCCGCGAGGGATCGCGGAGAACCTTCGGATCGACCTGCGCAACTCGCGGCGCTGATGATCTCACCCAGCACCCAACTCGAGCACGCAGGTCCGAGAGCGCCGACCTCTGCGCTCCACGCCATGGTCTCGGCATGGGACCGCGCCGCGATGAGCGGTTGTCCATAAGATCGAGCGGTGACCGGACCTCTCGCCCTCATCCTCGCTGTCGCTGGTCTCGTGGTCGCCCGTCGCGATCCTCGGCGGCTCCTGCCCGGAGTACTGCTCGGCCTCGCGGCGATGTCGCTCGTGGCGTGGGTGGTAGGGGGCATGCTCGAGCTCGGTGCCGTGCTCGCAGGGCTCGACGACGGGACAAGAAACCTGGTCGGTGGTCTGCTCATGCTTGTCGTGCCACTCGTAGCGGGTGTCGCGCTGGGTGTCGCGCTCGTGATCAACGGCATGACGATGCGACGCCGCGAACGCCGATCTCTCGCGAACAAGCTTTCACTGCTGGTAGGTGTCGCCATCCTCGGTGTGATCGCGGTCGGCGTGCTTGCGGTATGGACGGGCTGGCTGCAGCTGGCGGTCATGCTCCTGCTCCTCGTCGCACCGGTCGCTTATATCGGTTCGGCGTTCGCCGCGTTCCTCGGCTGGTCGCTCGCCTATGCCCGGCTCGCGCGTCGAGCAGCCACGCCGGCCGCCGTCGTGGTTCTCGGGTCCGGACTTATCGGGGGGCGGGTGCCACCGCTGCTTGCTCAGCGTGTCGCACTCGGCGTCGAGGTCCAGAACAAGCAGCTCACGCCGGTACTCGTGCTCTCGGGCGGCCAAGGCGTCGACGAGCCGCGCAGCGAAGGGGAGGCGATGGCCGAGTACGCGCGCGCCCTCGGTGCTCCTGCGGACCGCATGCTCGTCGAGACCAAGTCGACGACGACCGAGGCGAACCTCAAGCTCTCGCGAACGCTGCTCGCCGAGTCCGGTGTCGAAGGGCCGGTGCTGGCCGTCAGCAACGACTATCACGCGTTCCGTGCGGCCACGTTGCTTCGCAAGCTCGGAATCGCGGGGCATGCCATCGGCGCGCGTACCGCGCGCTATTACCTGCCGAGCGCATTGCTGCGCGAGTTCATAGCACTGCTGCGTGACCACCGTGTGCTCAACGCGACGGCGCTCGGCATCCTCATGCTGCCGGTCGCTGCCTTCGTCATCTTTTCGCTCGCCCGGCTCGTGGGTGGAATCTGAGCTCACAGGGTGAAGCAGCTACGCAGGCAGCACGCCGCGCCCGTCGAGGTAGTCGACCTAGAACGGGCAGAGCAGTACCTTTTGCCCATGAATGCGCTTCACCGCGCTGACCTGGTGCGATGCCTTGACGAACGCCAGATTGGGCACCAGTGGGGTTTCATCGATCAGTTGCCGTTGCCACCAGCTCAGCCGGTGGGCACGATGCCAACAGCCAGGTGGGCTGAGTCATCGGCGTGAGAGGCGGTTGCCTCTCGAGATCAGGCTAACGGTTGGACGCCAGCAGGGCCGCCTGTATGACATCCCCGGACGGCACCATCGGAGACCGGGACCGGCGACGGCGGGGCACGCTGCGCTACCCCTTCGCAGGCACGGAGCAACTGGGCCCGTCGGCTCGGCCGGCCGGAGGACCCTAGTTCGTCTGCTCGCACGCCACCTCAGTTGCGTTCTGAGAGCCGCTGTAGAGTCTCGCGGGCCTTCCGGAGGCGAGCATTGGCCCGTGCCGCGCGCTCGGGGTCGTTCGCGATCTCGGGCGCAAGGTCGACCTCGAGCATCTCGAGCGCCTGCCTGGCCGCAGCAGCACCCGCCGCCGCCCTGCTCGTGCGCGTGAGGGCGATCGGCTTTGGGTCGGCGTACCCCTGCGGCCAGGACTGGACGAGATATCTCTCCATCGGGTCGGTCACCACGAGGTCGGGGGCATTGCCCCGGCCTGCGGCGTGTACCCGGACGCGGTACCACCCCGGGCCGGCCGGGTTGATCCGGGCGGAAGCACTCGCGGCATCCTGCCCGCCGACGACGAGTACAGGGGCCTCGCCGGCTTGGATGCTGAACTCCACGATCTCTTCCCACGGAGAAGAGTCAGCCGCAGGTTCGGGTGGACCGGGTCGTGCCTGTACTTCGATCTCGACGGGTCCCATGCTGATGCCCGTCACGATCAGGGGACGGTCATTGTGATCGTCGATGACCAGCCCGCTGATCGCGCCGGGGTCCAGGGGCGGTCGCCAGGTGGCGTCGCGTAGCTCGAGATACCGCTCATCGACTCGCGTGGTGTACCTCATGGCAACCGTCCCTGTACCTAGGGCCTGTTTGGGATTGGGTCAGCGTCGGCTGATCCAGTCCAGGACGTCGTCGGCGATGACGGTCGGTGCGGCGGCGGTGGTCTTGGCGC
>NZ_JBFAAH010000038.1:0-41746 GCF_040639635.1 Promicromonospora sp. NPDC023805
CGGCCCGGGGTTCCTCGTCACTTCGGGCGGTTGCTCTGAGATCGGTCAATTGATTGACCGATCTCAGAGCAACCGACCGAAGTCACGGAGCGCGCCAAGCAACCGACCGAAGTCAGCCCGCCGAGGACGACGATCCTCATCGTGCGACCTGCAGCCGCTGGATCCTGACCGGCGCCGGTGCCGGGACCTCTGCGGGCGCCGGCGCCGACACCGCCCGACCCGCCCGCCGTCCCCGGCCCGGCAGCTGCCCCGCCAGCACCGCGGCGAGCGCCAGCGCGAAGCCCGCGACCTGGATACCGGAGAGGCTCTCGCCGAGCACCCCGACGCCGATCGCCGCGGCGACCATGGGCGAGAGCGGGGCGAGGAACGCGACGGAGGTGACCGGCAGCCGTCCGATGCCGCGGAACCAGAGCACGTAGGCGATGAGGCCGCCCACCAGGCCGAGCCAGAGGTAGCCGAACGCCGCGCGTCCGTCGATGGCCGGTGGGAGGCCCTCTGCGATGAGGGTGACGGGGACGAGGAACAGTCCGCCCGCTGTCAGCTGCCAGCCCGCGGCCGAGACCGGGCTGACGCCCTCTGGGCGTCCCCAGCGCTTGGTCAGGGTGACGCCGAGCGCCATCGAGACGGCGCCGGCCAGTCCGGCGACGACGCCTGCCGCGTCGAGGCGGGCGCCCGGGCCGAGTACGACGAGCCCGACGCCGACGACGCCCGCGATACCCCACCCGACCCGGCGCACGGACAGGCGTTCCCGGAGCACCGGCACGGCGAGGAGCGCTACGAACAGGGGTCCGACGGCGCCGAGCGTTGCCGCGATGCCGCCGGGCAGCCGCTCGGCGGAGATGAAGAGCATCGGGAAGAAGAGCCCGATGTTGAGCGTGCCGAGCACTGCGCTCTTCCACCACCAGGCGCCGCGGGGCAGTGCCCGGGCCGCCGTGCCGTTCCTGGCGGCGGTCGCGCGGCTGAGCGCCGCGCCGATCGCCACGGCGACGAGTCCAGCGGGCAGCGCACGCGCGAGCCCGGCGAAGAGCGGGTGCCCGGACGGGAGCATCTCGGTGGTGACGAAGTACGTGGTGCCCCAGACCATCGGAGCGAGCGCCGTGACAGCGGTGAAGGCGGCGACGGCGGTGAGTGCC
Organism: Promicromonospora sp. NPDC023805; assembly: GCF_040639635.1. Lineage (NCBI taxonomy): Bacteria > Bacillati > Actinomycetota > Actinomycetes > Micrococcales > Promicromonosporaceae > Promicromonospora > Promicromonospora sp. NPDC023805. Next base: position 1,134 of record NZ_JBFAAH010000038.1, read on the forward strand.
GCCGTCCGGCCCTGGGGGCGGCCTTGCCGGAGTGTCGTGGTGTCTGTCGTGGGGTCCATGTGCTCCAGTCTTCGCCCGCGACCAGCGATGAGTCCAACACATCCTTTTCATGCGATCGATCGTGATGCACGATTGATGGCATGGAGCTCCAGCAGATGCGCTACGTCGTCGCGGTGGCCGAGACGTCGAACTTCACGCGGGCCGCGGAACGCTGCCACGTCGTGCAGTCGGCGCTGAGCCACCAGATCAAGCGGCTCGAGCACGAGCTCGGCGCCGCCCTCTTCGCCCGCACCAGCCGCCAGGTGCGCCTGACGGCGGCGGGTGAGGCGTTCCTGCCCGCCGCCCGGCAGGCGCTCGAGGCCGCGGAACGCGCTGCGGCCGACGCCGCGGCCACGGTCGGCGAGGTGCGCGGGCGGCTCGGCGTGGGCGTCATCCCGACGGTTGCCGCCGTCGACGTGCCGGCGGCCCTGCGTGACCTGCGCCGCCGGCACCCGCAGGTGCGCGTCTCGCTGCGCACCGGCCCGAGCGAGCTGCTGACGACCGACGTCGCGGCCGGGCGGCTCGACGTGGCGTTCCTGGGCCTGCCCAGCTCCGCCCGGCCGAGCGGCGTGCACCGCCACGAGCTGGCGCGCGACCGCCTGGTCGCCGTCCTCGCCGCGGACCATCCTTTGGCCGGCGCGGAGGGCCTGGCCCTCGCGGACCTCGCCGCCGAGCCGTTCGTCGACTTCCCGTACGGGTCGGCCGGCCGGGCGCAGACCGATCAGGCCTTCGCGAGGGCCGGTCTCGGCCGTGACGTCGCCTTCGAGGTCACCGACGCACCCCTCATGGCCCAGATCATCCGGCACGGGCTGGCGATCGGCTTCCTGCCCTCTACCTATCTGCGGCGAGCGCCCGAGCTCGGCGGCCTGGCCACGGCCACGGTCACCGATGCGCCGAGCCGCATCGAGTACGTCGTCTGGGGAAAGCCCGGGCCCACCCCGGCGACCCGTGCGTTCCTGACGGCGATCGGGCTCCCTGCGACGGCAGGCCCTCACTCCGCGCCGTAGAAGACCCGCTCCATCACCCCGCGCGCCCGCCGGGCGAGTCGCAGGTACAGCTCCTCGAGCTCCGGGCCGGTGCCGACGTCCCCGAGCAGGCGCGCCAGCCCGGTCAGGGCGTGGCTGTCGTGCGGCAGCTGATCGACGCCGGAGCCCGTCGTCCGACCGGACCAGAGCACTATCGCCGAACGCAGGCGCGACGCGAGCCGCCAGGCCTCCAGCAGCACCTCGGCGTCGTCGTCCGTCAGCAGGTCTGCGTCCCGGGCCGCCTTCAGGGCGGCGACGGTGCCGGTGGTCCGCAGGCCGGGTACCTCGAACGCGTGCTGGAGCTGCAGCAGCTGGACCGTCCACTCGACATCCGAGACCCCGCCGCGGCCCAGCTTCAGGTGCCGCGCCGGGTCCGCGCCGCGGGGCAGCCGCTCCGACTCAACACGCGCCTTGATGCGCCGCACCTCGCGCAGCACCGCGGCGTCCGGGCCGCCCTCCGGGTAGCGCAGCGGGTCGATGAGCGCCGTGAACCGCGCGCCCAGCGACACGCCGCCCTCGGCACCGGGCCCCAGGTCGAGGTCGCCGGCGCCGGCCGCTCCGCCGTCCGACAGCAGGGCCGCTACCGCGCCCTCCTCCGGGCCGCCCGCCGCGACCACGCTCAGCGTCCCGGACAGGGCCCGCGCCCGCAGGAGCGCCTGCGCCTCCCAGGGCGACGACCAGCGGCCGTAGTACTCCACATAGGACTTGAAGGACCGCACCAGGGGCCCGTTGCGCCCCTCGGGCCGCAGGTCGGCGTCCACGGGCAGGCCAGGCTCGGGCCCGACGGCGGAGAGAATCTGCCGCAGGTTCTTCGCCACGGTCAGGGCGTAGTCGTTGGCCTGCTTGTCCGGCGCGCCGCCGACCGCCTCGTACACGAACATGACGTCGGCGTCCGAGCCGTAGCCGAGCTCCTGACCGCCGAGCCGGCCCATCGCGACGATGAGCAGCCGGGCGGGCTCGTCCCCGCGGGCGACCCCGCGCTCGGCCCGCGCGTCGTGCTCGGCGATCCGCAGACCGCCCGCCAGGACGACGTCGGCGGCGTCCGAGATGGCCTTGGCCGCGGAGACCGGGCCGAGCGCCCCCAGCACCTCGGCGACGCCGGTGCGCGCCAGCTCGCGCCGCCGCAGCGCGCGGAGCGCGACGGTCGCGCCGTCCACCTCCTGCGCGCGGCCGAGCAGCGCGTCTGCCTCCGCCGCCAGCCTGCGCACCCCGCGGGGCGCCAGCGAGTCCGACTCCGCGAGCCAGCGCACCGACTCAGGGGACCGCCCGATCGCGTCGGCGAGATATCGCGAGGAGGAGAGCACCTGCGCCAGTCGCGACGCCGCCTCGGCGGAGTCGCGCAGCAGCCGCAGGTACCAGTGCGTCGAGCCGAGGGTGTCGGACAGCTTGCGGAACGCGAGCAGCCCCTCGTCCGGGTCGGCGCCCTCGGCGAACCAGCCCAGCAGCACCGGCAAGAGCTGGCGCTGGATCGACGCCCGGCGCGAGACGCCGTCGGTCAGTGCCTGGACGTGCCGCATGGCGCCGGCTGGGTCCCGGTAGCCGATCGCGGCGAACCGGGCCATCGCGGCCTTCGGCGCGAGCGACGCCTCGCCGGTCGAGAGCAGCGCCGTCGCGGGCAGGAGCGGCCGGTAGTAGACGGCCTCGTGCAGGTCACGGACCTCACGCCGCACCGAGCGCCACGTCTTGACGAGGTCGTCGGCACCGCCCTGGCCCAGCCCGCGCGCGATGCGGCGCAGCTCGGCCTCGGACGTCGGCATGAGGTGGGTGCGGCGCAGCCGGAAGAGCTGGATCCGGTGCTCCAGGGCCCGCAGGAACCGGTAGCACTCCCCCATCCGGCGGGCGTGCTCGCGGCCGACGTAGCCGCCGCGCGACAGCGCCGCCAGGGCGTCGAGCGTCGTCCGCGACCGGATGTCCTCGTCCGCGCGCCCGTGCACGAGCTGCAGCAGCTGGACGGTGAACTCGACGTCGCGCAGGCCGCCCTTGCCGAGCTTGACCTGCCGGTCCGCCTCGGCGACCGGCACGTTGTCCTCGACGCGCTTGCGCATCGCGCGGGCGTCCTCCACGAAGTTGGGCCGCTCCACCGCCTGCCACACCAGCGGCCCGACGGCGGCCACGTACTCCTCCCCCAGCGCCAGGTCACCAGCGACCGGACGCGCCTTCAGCAGCGCCTGGAACTCCCACGTCACCGCCCACCGCTCGTAGTACGCGGCGTGGCTGGCCAGCGTGCGGACGAGCGGCCCCTGCTTGCCCTCCGGCCGCAGCGCCGCGTCGACCTGCCACAGCGCGGGTTCGGCGGACGGGCCGGAGCACACCTGCGCGAGCCGCCCCGCGAGCCGGGCCGCTACCCGCAGGGCGTGGTCCTCGTCGCACGCCGGTGCGCCGTCGGGCAGCAGACCCGGCTCGGCGACGTAGATCACGTCGACGTCCGAGATGTAGTTCAGCTCCCGGCCACCGGTCTTGCCCATGCCCAGCACGGCCAGGCGCACACCGACGGCGTGGTCCTCCTCGTCGGCGCGCGCGATCGCGAGCGCACCCTCCAGCGCCGCCGCCGCCAGGTCGGCGAGCGCGGCGGCCACCGCGGGCAGCACCACCATGGGGTCCGGCGCGGTGACGTCGGTGGCCGCGATCCGCAGCAGCCTCGCGCGGTAGGCCCTGCGCAGCCGGTCGGTGTACGACGGCGGCCCGCCCTCGCCGGGTGCCGCACCGTCGGCCGGCACGTGGGTCCCCGCGACCGGCTCCTCCGACTCGGGGTCCGCGGCGACGGCCCGCAGCAGCTCGGCGCGCACGAGCTCGGCCGGTACGCCGGTGCCCGGCGTGCGGTCGCCGATCAGGTCCAGCAGCGCGGGGTGCCGCACCAGCTCGTCGCCGAGCGCCGAGGAGGAACCCAGCACGCGCAGCAGCCGGTCGCGCGCGGACGGCTGGGGCGCTTCGTCGCCGTCCGCGTCGCGGGCCTCCGCCGGCTCACCGTCGGGGACAGCGAGGACCGGACGCAGCCGGTCCGGGGCGGCGGCAGCGAGCCGGACGAGCTGCAGCAGCGCGAGGTCGGGGTCGGCGACGACCGCGAGCGCCCGCAGCAGCGCGGCGTCCGCCGGCGCGAGCTCGACTGCACCGCGGTCCGGTCCGGCCGCGTGGTCCGCGCCTCTGGCGCCCTTCGGTCTGCTGTCCAGGACCGACACCAGGTCGGGATCCCGCCACAGCGAGGCCGAGCGGGTGAGGTCGGCGAACCCGGCCCGGATCAGGTGGGTCGTCAGGGTCTCGGGTCGGCGGCTCTGCACCCCCTGACCCTACGACGCGAGCGCCCTCTGCCGAAGTAGAACCGTGGCGAAGTAGAACTCTGGCGAAGTAGAACCCGGGCGAGGCTGCGGTTCTATCTCGCCAGGGTTCTACTTCGCCAGGGTTCTACTTCGGCGGGGTGGGTCAGAGCTGGAGGAACCGCTTGATCTCGAACGGCGTGACCTGGGCGCTGTACGCCTCCCACTCCTCGCGCTTGTTGCGCAGGAAGTAGTCGAAGACGTGCTCACCGAGCGTCTCCGCGACGAGCTCGGACTTCTCCATGAACTGGATCGCCTCGTCGAGGTCGCGCGGCAGCGGCGCGATACCCAGGGCGCGCCGCTCGGCGGCCGTGAGCTCCCAGACGTCGTCCTCCGTGTGGTCGAGGAGGTCGTAGCCCTCCTCGATGCCCTTGAGGCCGGCGGCCAGGAGCACCGCGAAGGCCAGGTAGGGGTTCGCGGCCGAGTCCAGCGCGCGGTACTCGATGCGTGCCGAGTTGCCCTTGCCCGGCTTGTACATCGGCACCCGGACCAGCGCGGAGCGGTTGTTGTGGCCCCAGCTCACGTAGCTCGGGGCCTCCTGCCCGCCCCAGAGCCGCTTGTAGCTGTTGACGTACTGGTTGGTGACGGCGGTGATCTCACCCGCGTGCACCATGAGGCCGGCGATGAACTGGCGCGCCGTCTTGGACAGCTCGAACTGGGCGCCCGGCTCGTGGAAGGCGTTGCGGTCGTCCTCGAACAGCGACACGTGGGTGTGCATGCCGGAGCCCGGCTGGTCGGCCAGCGGCTTGGGCATGAAGGAAGCGAACACGCCCTGCTCCAGCGCCACCTCCTTGACGACCGTGCGGAACGTCATGAGGTTGTCGGCGGTGGTCAGCGCGTCGGCGTAACGCAGGTCGATCTCGTTCTGGCCCGGGCCTGCCTCGTGGTGCGAGAACTCGACCGAGATGCCCATGGACTCGAGCATCGTGATGGCCGCGCGGCGGAAGTCGTGCGTCGACCCCCGCGCCAGGTGGTCGAAGTACCCGCCCTGGTCGACCGGCTCGAGCGTCGGGTCGCCCTTGGTCATCTGGTTGAAGAGGTAGAACTCCACCTCGGGGTGCGTGTAGAACGTGAACCCGCGGTCGCTCGCCTTGGCGAGTGTGCGCTTGAGCACATTGCGGGAGTCCGCCAGCGAGGGTTCGCCGTCCGGCGTCAGGATGTCGCAGAACATGCGCCCCGTGCCGTGCCGTTCACCCCGCCAGGGAAGCACCTGGAAGGTGGTCGGGTCGGGCTTGGCGACCATGTCCGCCTCGAAGACCCGGGTGAGCCCCTCGATGGCGCTGCCGTCGAAGCCGATGCCCTCGGTGAACGCCGACTCCAGCTCTGCGGGCGCCACCGCGACAGACTTGAGCACACCGAGCACGTCGGTGAACCAGAGCCGGATGAAGCGGATGTCGCGCTCCTCGACCGTGCGGAGCACGAACTCCTGCTGCCTGTCCATGGGCCCATCTTGCACTAAACCTGTTACAGGCGCGTGTACCGGGCATGGACGACCGGCCGTAGGCTTTCCTGCGGCACCGAGGCCGCCCGAACCACAGGAGGACCATGTCCGCCCACACCTCACCCACTCAGGGTCCCAAGAGGGTCCGCGTGCACCACCTGGCGGAGGCCAAGGCCCGAGGCGAGAAGCTCGCGATGCTCACCGCGTACGACGCGGTGACCGCCGCCATCTTCGACGCCGCAGGCATGGACATCCTGCTCGTGGGTGACTCCATCGGGAACGTCATGCACGGCCACGCCACCACCATCCCGGTGACCGTCGACGACATGATCCCGGCCGCGCGCGCCGTCGCGCGGGCCACGAAGCGCGCCTTCGTGGTGATCGACCTGCCGTTCGGCTCGTACGAGGCCGGACCGCAGCAGGCGCTGGAGACGGCGGTGCGGGTCTTCAAGGAGACGGGCGCCGACGCGGTCAAGCTCGAGGGCGGCATCCGCTCGGCGGCGCAGATCCGCGCGCTGACCGACGCAGGCATCCCCGTCGTCGCGCACCTCGGGTACACACCGCAGTCGGAGAACCTGCTCGGCGGGCCGCGCGTCCAGGGCCGCGGCGACGACGCCGTGGAGGCGCTGGCAGCGGACGCGCAGGCCATCGAGGAGGCCGGCGCCGTCGCCGTCGTCCTGGAGATGGTGCCATCGGGCGTCGCCGCGCGCATCACCGAGATCGTGCGCATCCCGACCATCGGCATCGGTGCCGGGCCGCACTGCGACGGCCAGGTCCTGGTGTGGACGGACATGGCGGGCATGACCGGCTGGTCGCCGCGCTTCGCCCGGCGCTACGCCGAGATCGGCGCAGCCCTGCAGCAGGCCGCTGAGGACTACGTCTCCGAGGTCAAGGACTCCTCGTTCCCGGACGCGGAGCACTCGTTCGACAAGTAGGAGCGGCATGTGTCAGACCTACGGATCACCCGGGTGACCTGTACGTCTGACAGGTGCCCGCGCGTCACTTCTTGCGCCACTCCTCGTCGTCCTTGTCCCAGGACTCGTTGCGCGACTTCGCGCTCTCCAGGGCCCGCTGCGCCTCGGCACGAGTGCCGTACGGCCCCATCAGATGGGTCCAGGAGGAACGGTGCCCCTCCTCGACCTCACCCGTCTCGGTGTTGTACCAGTACTGCTCCCCAGTGGTCATGAGACGATCCTGACATGACTGACCTGGCGTTCGGCATCGACATCGGAGGTTCGGGGATCAAGGGTGCGCCCGTCGACCTCGTGGCCGGCGAGTACGCGGACAAGCGGACCCGCATCCCGACCCCCCAACCGTCCACCCCGCAGGCCGTGGCGGACGTGCTCGCCCAGCTCGTCGACAGCTACCACCTGGCTGACGACGTGCCGATCGGCGTCGCGTTCCCCGCGCCCATGCAGCACGGTGTGGTGCGGTTCATGGCGAACCTCGACCAGTCCTGGACCGGCGTCGACCTGCCCGCGCTCGTGCAGCGCGCGACCGGCCGGAGCGTCACCGCGGTGAACGACGCCGACGCGGCGGGCATCGGCGAGGTCCGGTACGGAGCGGCTCGCAACACCGATGGCGTGGTGCTGGTGGTGACCCTGGGCACGGGGATCGGTTCGGCGCTGGTGGTCGACGGCGTCCTGGTGCCGAACACCGAGCTGGGGCACCTCGAGATCGACGGGCACGACGCCGAGTCGCGTGCGGCAGACTCAGCGCGCGAGCGGGAGGACCTGTCCTGGGACGAGTGGACCGAGCGCCTGCAGCGCTACTTCGGCGTCGTCGAGGACCTGTTGTCGCCCGACCTCATCGTCGTGGGCGGCGGTGTGAGCAAGCATCACGAGAAGTACCTGCCGCACCTGCACCTGCGTGCGCCGATCGTTCCCGCGCAGCTGCGCAACGCTGCGGGCATCGTGGGCGCCGCGGCGCTGGCCGCGGGGCGCTGACCAGCCGCTGAACGGCAGAGCCCCGGTCAGGCCTCCCGCGCCACGGCGGGCTGGGCCGGCTGGGCGAACAGCACGTCGACCCCGAGCATCTCGATGACGCTCCGGACCACCGGTGGCGGGTCCGGAAGGGTGACGGTCAGCCCGTCCTGCGTTCCGTAGGTGTACATCTGCATGAGAAATGCGACGCCCGTCGAGTCCATGAACGTCACCCTCGAGGTGTCGATCACTACCGACTTCGCCCGCTCCAGTGCATTAGCTATCGCAGCACTGGACTCACCGCGCAGGGAGACATCGATCTCTCCCCACATACTCACGACACTCGTGCGGGACTGTTCTTCGAACATGATCCCGCCCGTGCGCCCCCTGTTATCGAATTCCGAGTTGCTCACTTGCATCGCCCCTGTTCATTGCTCCCCGACATGGCCGCCGGAACGGGTCGCCCGACCCCCCGGGCAACTCTGGGAGATTGCAACGCCTTCGTCGCGATCACGGGAAGCCTACATCCGTGAAGATCGCAAGTGGAACAGCCTCGGAGGCTTACATTTCCCCCTCAGGACTGGTATAACCCACCTTTTCTCCGGCCAAACTGGAACATTTCCACCGGTCAGACCGGACATATGGACGCCCAGTTGGACAATCGTCCAAGAAAAAGATTCACAAGATTCATTTCTCGGATGATCGATTGGGGCCATCCGGCCCCTCTGCCATCCCTGGATTGCGAACGGTCGGTGCGCTTTCCTTCTCCCATGCGTCGAGCTGCATAGTGAGCGCCTTGGCGAGCTCGAACACCTGCTGCGGAGGAATGCGCACTCGCGACACCACACGGCCCGGCACCGTTATCGAGGTGACTTCTCCCGACTCGGGGTCGGAGACCGGGCTCGGGGGCTGCTTCACGGCGATGAAGTCCAGGATGAACGACGTCGGCGTGTGCCATACCGAGGCGAAGTCGGCCGGTACGCCGGTCTCCATCTCGTCTGGCACGTCGATCTGGAACTCCTGGGGCAGCTCGTCGGACGACACTGGGGCTCCTCGATTGGCCGGGCGGTTCCCCGACCGTACCGTGGGGCCCGTTGGTGCGACAGTGGAAACGGACTCCGAGGACATATGCATCGCGGTAGCCGGGCGTCACCAAAAAGATGCCGTCTCGATCGGGTCCCCGGCACTAGAATCGCGCGTTCGCTCCCGCGAACATCCCCCGCCGACTCCTGGAGGGTCACCCATGCCTGCCGACGCGCCCGAGCTCGCCAAGGAACGAGAATTTCTCGCCGAGGCACGGACCCAGCTCGGCCGGATGCGCGATCGGGTGGCCGCGCTGGACGGCCGCTACGCCGGGGACCGGGTGAGCGCGGACGTGCTGGAGGCGACGCTCGCCCGGCGGATGGAACAGCTCACCGACGACCCAGAGATCCCGCTCTTCTTCGGCCGGATCACCGTCGAGGAGAGCGACGTCGAGGTCGGCACGGTCGAGGTCGGCACCGAGAGCTTCCACATCGGCCGCCGCCACGTCTCGGACCCGGACGGCGAGCCGATGGTGGTGGACTGGCGCGCGCCGGTGAGCACCCCGTTCTACCGGGCCACGCCCAAGGAGCCCATGGGCATCACCGCCCGTCGCCGGTACGGGTTCGCGCGCGGCCGGCTCACCGCTCTCGAGGACGAGTCGCTGGCCCGGGCCGAGCCGGGCGCCGACGGCGCCACCTCCGCGCACTCGGACATCCTCGAGGCCGAGATCGAACGCCCGCGCACCGGCCCGATGCGCGACATCGTCGCGACCATCCAGCCCGAGCAGGACGTCATAGTCCGCATGCCGCTCGAGCGCACGCTCGTCGTGCAGGGTGCGCCAGGCACGGGCAAGACGGCGGTCGGGCTGCACCGCGCCGCCTATCTCTTGTATGCGCACCGCGACCAGCTCACGCGCCGCGGTGTGCTCGTCGTCGGGCCGAACAAGAGCTTCCTGCGGTACATCCGCGACGTGCTGCCCGCGCTCGGCGAGATCCACGCCACCCAGGCGACCATCGAGGAGATCGTCGGCACGCACGCGCCGGTCCGCGCCACCGAGGCCGCCGACGTCGCGACCCTCAAGGGCGACGGCCGGATGGCGGAGGTGCTGCGGAACGCCGTCTGGTCGCACATCGGCACCCCGCAGGACACGCTGGTCCTGCCGCGCGGCTCGTTCCGCTGGCGCGTCCCCGCGTACGAGGCGCGTGAGGCGATCGAGCAGGTCAGGGCCCGGGACGTGCGGTACGCCCTCGGCGCAGCCCAGCTCCGGCACGCTCTCGCCCACCGTGTCCTCGTCCAGATCGAGGAGACCGGTGACGCGCTCGACGACAAGGCGTGGGACGTGCTGGCCCGCACCAAGCCCGTCCGGGACTACGCGGCGGCGGTCTGGCCGGCGGTCGAGCCGCGTCGGCTGCTCTTCCGGCTGCTCTCCGACCCCGGGTTCCTCGCCGAGTGCGCGGAGGGAATCCTCTCCGAGGCGGAACAGCTCCTCCTGACGTTGGCGCGCCCGCCCCGCACGCCCGGCGCCGCACGCTGGACGACCGCGGACCTCGTCCTGCTCGACGAGATCGTCGACCTGCTGGACCGGACGGAGTCGGTGGCGCACATCGTCGTCGACGAGGCGCAGGACCTGTCGGCGATGATGCTGCGCGCCCTCGGGCGCCGTGCCGCGACGGGCTCGCTCACCGTGCTCGGCGACCTCGCCCAGGCCACCACGCCCTGGGCGTCGCGCGACTGGTCGGACGTCCTCGGCCACCTCGCGAAGCCCGACGGGCATGTGGAGCAGCTGACCGCGGGATTCCGCGTTCCCGGCGACGTGATCGAGCTCGCCGCCCGGCTCCTGCCGAGCATCGCACCCGGCCTCGAACCGCCGACGGCGGTCCGGCGCGCCCGCGGCCGCCTCACGATCACCGACGCACCGCTCGACGACGTCCTCACCGGCGTCGCCGGCCTGGAGGGCTCGGTAGGCCTCATCGTGCCCGACGACGCCGTGGCGCACCTCCGCACGATGCTCACCGCGGCGGGAGTCGCCTTCGCCGTCGTCGGCGAGCAGGACGACGAGCCACCGGGCCCCGGTGAGACCGCTGCCGACCCGGAGGACGCCTCCGAGTTCGACGCGCACCTGGACCTGGTGCCCGCCTCGCTCGCGAAGGGCCTCGAGTTCGACCACGTGGTGCTGCACGACCCGGCAGCGATAGTGGCGGCCGAACCGAACCACGCCACCGGCCTGCGGCGGCTCTACGTCTGCCTCACGCGGGCGGTCACGTCCCTCGTCGTCCGGCACGACGGCGACCTGCCGCCGGAGCTGGGCGTCGACAGCGCGGTGGGTTCGGCGCTGGTCCCCTGAGCTCGGGGGCGCTTGACCCTGTTCCGGGGACATAGTTTCCACTGGGGCATGTCGGCGGCGTACCAGCCGATGGGCGGATCGGACCAGAGGAGCGGATCGGATCGTGGCGTGGAGCACCCGGCAGATCGCGGACCTCGCGGGCACGACGGTCAACACCGTCCGGCACTACCACGAGGCCGGCCTGCTCGAGCAGCCCGAGCGCAGGTCGAACGGCTACAAGCAGTACGGCGTGCCGCACCTGGTGCGGCTCCTGCAGATCCGGCGGCTCCGGGACCTCGGCGTGCCCCTTGCGCAGATCGAGTCGATGGGCCGCGCGGACGAGAACCCCGTCGAGGCGTTCCAGGTGCTCGACGCCGAGCTCGAAGCGACCATCGAGCGGCTGCAGCGAGCGCGGGCCGAGCTCGCCCTGATCATGCGGCACCACGCACCCGTCGACCTGCCGGCGGGCTTCAGCTCGGCGTCGAAGACACTCTCGGAGACGGACCGGTCGCTGGTCATGATCTATGCGCAGATCTACGACGAGGCGGCGATGGATGACATCCGGCGGCTCGTGGAGGAGCACCCGCGCACGGAGGCGGACGAGGAGTTCGACAACCTCCCGCCGGACGCCGACACGGCCACGCGCACCCGGCTGGCGGAGTACTTCGCCCCGGTCATCAAGCAGAAGCAGGCCGAATACCCCTGGCTCAACGACCCGGTCACTCGCGCCTCGAAGGACCCGGCCACGCTCGAGCACACCATGGTGGAGTCGCTGCGGGAGCTCTACAACCCTGCCCAGCTCGACGTGCTCTCCCGCGCCCACCGGATCATCTACGGCACGGCTGACGAACGGCCTGACGCCGACGAGGAACGGACGGACCGCTGACGCTCAGGCGCGCCGCGCGAGCAGGCTGAACGCGTTCGGGAGCCGCCCGTCCCACGCGGCCGCCGTGGCCCCGCCCGGGCGCCAGAACGGGTCGGGGTGCTCGGCGAGGTGCTTGATCTCGAACCCTGCCTCCAGGCACGCCATGACGATCTCCGAGAGCGTGTGCTGGCGCTCCACCGCACCGTTGCCCGGGTACGAGTCGTTGACGTGCGAGGGCGCGAAGTAGCCGCGATCGGGGCGGACGCGGATCTCGTCCGGGCTCCAGTCCCACAGCGGTACCAGCGGGTGCGTCTCGTACACGTAGAACCAGCCGTCCGCCCGGAGCAGGCGGTGCGTCTCCGCGAAGAAGGCGGGCAGGTCGGCGACCCAGATGAGCGCGCCCTTGCCGGTGTAGACGAGGTCGGCGCACGCGTCGTCCAGCCCGCTCGCGGGCATGACCGTGCGCGTGTACCGGCAGGGCATGTCGAGCTCGTCGGCTCGGCGCTGCGCGCTCGAGACCGCCGCTTCGCTGTAGTCCAGTCCGTGCACGGAGCGCGCGCCGAGGCGCGCGAGCGCGACGTCGTCCAGGCCGTGCCCGCTCATCGGGTGCACGACGTCGGAGCCGACGACCATCTCCCTCAGCACGTCGACCTCGGCCGGCAGCAGCTCAGCGGTGCGGGCGCGCTCGAGATGTTCGGCGTACTCGTCCTCGTACTTGCGCGAAGCGATGGCCCAGGCGGCCCGTGTCTCGTCCCCCGTGACGTCCATCCCGCCAGCCTGCCAGCGCTGGTGCCGGCGGCCCAGCTGTTTTCCTGTGCCTTCCGGGCTCAGTCCTCGACCGGTTCCCCGGTCGGGTCGTCGGCCGCCAGGGCGTCGAGCCCGCGGCCGCCGACGGGGTCCGCACTCCAGCTGATCAGCCGCCAGCCACCGACGGGGTCACCCTCGATCTCCACCAGACCGGTGTTGGCCAGCGCCGTCCGCTCGGCGTGGTCGACGTCCACGCCGGCCACCCGCGCCGAGACCCACACCCGGATCGCCGCACCGTGCGACACCAGTACAGCGCTGTCGCCACCTCGCGCGGCGACCTGCGCGACCGCCGCGTCGTAGCGGCCAAGGAATGCCGCGCCGTCCGCACCACCCGGCATGGCGCGGCCGACGTCGCCGCGCGCCCACGCGAAGGCGGTGCCGAGGTAGCGCTGGTGTGCCTGGTGGGTACCGGCCATCTCCAGCTCGCCCGCCTCGATCTCCTGGAGGCCGTCCACGACGAGCGGCTCCATCTCTCGCGCCCGGGCCAGCGGCGCGGCGGTGAGCGACGTCCGGACCAGCGGGGAGACGGCTATCGCGTCGATCTGACGGTCGCGCAGCGCGTGGGGCACCGCAGCGGCCTGACGCTCGCCGAGCGCCGTCAGCCCTGGGCCGGGGTGTGCGGTGTCGAGGAGCCCGTGCACGTTCGAGGGCGTCTGTCCGTGCCGCAGGAGCAGAAGTCTCATGGGGAGCATTCTCGCCGAGACATCGGGCGGCCGGAGACGCCGTCCGGAACACAGAGACAACGGCAGGGAAAGTTGGGGGGTGTCAACCTCGTATCCGTTCCGTTACTCTTGGGCTCGCTATGAGCCTGACATGTCGCCTTCGTCCCCTGCTCGCCGGTTCCCGGCGCGGTCTCACGCGGGCCGCGCACGGGTCTCCTTCCATCTGAAAGGCCCCCGCTTTCATGGATCCCCAGTCCAGCACGGCCACGTCCCAGCTCCGTCGTGGTCGTCACCGCGCCGCACACCGCCCCCTCCTGACCGCCGTGGCCCAGGCCGCCACCGGTCAGGCCGGTGTGATCACTGGTCGCGGAGCAGTGATCGCCGCGGCAGGTTCCGGCGTCCTGCTCTCCCTGATCGCGCCGCCTGCCCAGGCTGCACCGTCCACCGAGATCAGCACGTCGCTGACCGGTACGGCGATGAAGGGCAAGCTCAACACGACCGATATCAACGCTCTCGCCTCCCAGGCGCGCCAGACCGTGGCTGCCGCGAACGTCGTCGCGGTCAACCCCACGGCTGAGCTGAAGGTCGAGAAGTCGGCGGTCACCGTCGTCTCGGCCGCCGAGAACGAGGAGTACCAGGCGGAGCGCGCCGCCGAGATCGCAGCGGAGGAAGCCGAGCAGCGCCGGGCGTCGGTGGTCTCCATCGCGATGCGCTACATCGGTGTCCCGTATGTGTGGGGCGGCACGACTCCGGCAGGATTCGACTGCTCCGGGTTCACGTCCTACGTCTTCGCCCAGGTCGGTATCGACCTGCCGCGCACGTCGGCCGAGCAGCGTTACGCCGGCACCGCCGTCCCGTACTCCGAGGCGCTGCCGGGCGACCTGATCTGGTCACCAGGGCACATCGCGATCTACGCGGGTGACGGGATGCAGATCGAGGCCCCGGTACCCGGCAAGAACGTCCGGTACACGAGCATCTGGCAGTCCGGCCCCGTCTTCATCCGCGTGGGCTGACTCGGTAGACCGATCAGTTTCCGGCTCGTCCTTGCCTGGCTAGAATCCCGGCATGACGACAGAGGCGAGGCCCGGCCCTCGGGAGCGACTGCTGGAGACAGCGGCCGGCCTCTCGTACCAACAGGGCGTCGGCGTCGGCATCGAGGCGCTGTGCAGGACGGCGGGCGTGTCGAAGCGCTCCATGTACCAGCTCTTCGACAGCAAGGACGAGCTGCTGGCAGCAAGCCTCGAACGGGGCGCTGCCGCCTTCGCGGCATCACTCCTGCCCGCGGCCGACGACGCCCGTGGGCACCGTGAGCGGATCCTGCACGTCTTCGAGCAGCTGGAGGTCCAGGCGGGGGCGCCTGAGTTCCGTGGCTGCCGATATCTCGCCGTCCAGATCGAGCTCAAGAGCCCGGACCACCCGGCCGGCCGGGTCGCCCGCCAGGTCAAGGAGGGGCTCACTGAGTTCTTCCGCGCCGAGGCCGCAGCGGGCGGGGCCGGTGCCCCGGACCTGCTGGCGCGGCAGCTCATCCTGGTCTTCGACGGGGCGAGCGCGCGTGCGGGGATCGGAGCCGACCATCTGGCAGGACTCATGGTGCCCACCGTCCGCACCCTGCTGGACGCGTCGGGGATGCACTGACCGCCGGCCCGGCGCCTCGCCGCGCCTGGCACGACAGCCAAATTCACGACATCCATGTTTGCGCAAGGAAACCGATCGGTTTACCGTGTGCCCCGGCGGCGCTCGGTGAACATCGCAAGACCTTGTACCGGCTAGTCGGCGGCGAGGGGTACCGTGGCGTCACAGACTTGCTGGAAACCCTGCCTGGGCGCCCGCCGAAGGCTCCGCAACTCCAAGACCAACGTGGCAAGGTTCGGGCGCCGACCATCGAGCGCCCGACCAGCAGCGAGAGCGCACGACAGACGCAGTAGGAGAGACAAGAGTGACCCTCAGTACCGAAGCAACGAATTTCGGGTGGCTGCTCGACAACTTCGTGCGCACCGTCCCTGGCAGCCGGCACACGCTCGTCGTGTCGGCGGACGGCCTGCTCATGGCGATGTCCGACCAGCTCGACCGCACCAGCGGTGACCAGCTCGCGGCGATCGTCTCGGGCATGTCGAGCCTGACGCGTGGAGCCTCCCGTCAGCTCAACGGCGGCAACGTCCGGCAGACGATCATCGAGATGGACAAGGGATTCCTGTTCCTGATGAGCGTCTCGAACGGGTCGGTGCTGGGCGTTGTGGCCGAGTCCACGTGCGACATCGGCCTCGTCGGCTACGAGATGGCGCTGCTGGTGTCCCGCACCGAGGCGACCTTGACGCCGCAGCTGATCTCGGAGATGCGTGGCAGCCTCCCGACGGACCGCCAGCCCCGCGGTATCTGACCCGCCTGCTGCCGACCGGTCACTGCTGACCGGTCTGGCGAGAGCCGTCAAGAGCGACCCCTACACACTGCACGCCATCATCGGCGTGTCGCATGCAGTGTGTAGGGGTGGACGGTTCAGGACCTCAGCGAGCGGTGCTGAGTCGCGCGGCCCAGTCGGCATTGACGTCATCGGCCTGACGGCGGTGCTCGACCACCAGCTGCCGGCGGCCAGCGCCGCCCGGACGTACGCTTCGTCGATCCGTCCGTCACGAGGTCGGGCTATCCGCCAGCTTTCGGCGTAGTCGTGCAGCGACCGGCGGTTGTTCTTCCCCGGGAAACTGGAGCTGTCCGCCATGAAGTACACCGTCTCGATCGAGATCGCCCTGCCGCGAGAGAGGGTGGTCCAGCTGCTCGCCGACTCCGCACACGTGCCGAAGTGGGTGCGCGGCGTCGTGCTGCACGAGCCGCTGACCGGGCTGCACGGGCAGGTCGGGACCAGGTCGCGCGTCGTGATGCGGACGGGGCAGCAGGAGATGGAAGCCGTCGAGACCATCACCCGCCGGGAACCGACGGACCTGCACGGGATCCCGAGAGACAGCGTCGTTCACTACGAGCGCGAGATCGTCGCCAAAGGCATGTGGAACGGCGCGCGCGAGCGGTTCACTGAAACCGGGCCGGAGACGACGCTCTGGGTGAGCGAGAACGAGTACCGGTTCAGCGGCTTGCTGCGGCTGCTCGCGCCTTTCATGCGCGGGGTCTTCCGCAAGCAGTCGCAACAGCACATGCAGGACTTCAAGGCGTTCGCCGAGCAGGGAACGGACGTCCGCGAAGCAAAGGACTGAACCCGCTAGGCGGCGGGGCCGACGGCGTTCCGCGCTGTCCGGTTCCGCAGATCACCGACGAGGAGCCCGGCTGCGAATGTCAGCCAGCTGGGGATCTGCGCGCCGGCGACCACTACCAGGCCGAGCATCCCCCACTCGTCGCCCCCGATGCTCGCGGAGCCGATCCCCAGGGCGACCACGACCAGGCCGAAGGCCAGCCCGAGCGCGGCCCAGGCGTTGCTGACACGCAGCAGACGCAGCAGGCCGACGGCGACGAGCACCGCCGCGAGCACGACGACCACCCCCATGAGCGCCACCCGGAGGGCGTTGCCGACCTCGGACCCGAAGGAGCCTGTGCCGCCGATCGCCGTGGAGTAGATCAGGTACGCCACCGTGGTGACGACGAGCGCCACCGGGGTCAGGACCAGGAACCGCCGCACGGTCTGCATGGCTCATAGTGACCGGTGCCCGTACGGATGACCAGGAATGTGCAGGCCCGTCGCGGCGGTTCCTGCATTCAGCCCTCGGGGAAGTAGTGGCCGTTGTCCAGATCGGCGAGCAGACCAGGCTGAGCGGGTCCCCAGCCGAGGTCCCGGCGGGTGATGAGGTTGGACGCCGGATAGCTCTGCGTGACCACGTTCGCGAGGAACCCGAAGTGTCCCGGCAGCATCAGCTCGTCCAGGGGCAAGCTCACGGCGGGTAGGCCCAGCCGGTTGCCGATGGCCTCGGCGATCTCGCGGACCGGGATGCCGCCGTCCCCCACCGCGTGCCAGTACCTGCCGGCCTGGCCCTTCTCCAGCGCCAGGCGGAACACGACCGGACGGCAGCAGATCCTGCCTGTGTGCGACATGGATGACGCCGTCGGCGTCCGCGGCCGCCTCCTTGAGTCCGTCGAGGTCCTGGAGGTCGCCGCGGCGTACCTTCGCGCCGAGCG
Organism: Promicromonospora sp. NPDC023805; assembly: GCF_040639635.1. NCBI lineage: Bacteria > Bacillati > Actinomycetota > Actinomycetes > Micrococcales > Promicromonosporaceae > Promicromonospora > Promicromonospora sp. NPDC023805. Next base: position 18,665 of record NZ_JBFAAH010000038.1, read on the forward strand.
CGGACAGGGTCGCCGAGGCCGTGTCCGACCGGGCCAGGCCGGTGACCTCGTGCCCGGCGGAAATGAGCTCAGGAATGATGTGCGAACCGGAATGGCCGGTCCCGCCAGTGACGAAGACGCGCAAGCTACTGCTCCTTGTGAGCGATTCCTGGTGAGTGATACGGCGGAAAAGAGAGCGGCGCGGGGTCGCTCAGCTGGTGAATTCGTCGACGCCGACGGCGAAATCCCAATGGCCGACCCCGTTTCCGGCGATGCCCACGGTGACCAGACCCATCCCTTCCAGCCAGTGCGCCATCTTCAGGCCACCGACGTCCAACGGGCGCAGCCCGAGGCTTTTGATGAATGCCGCCACACTCGCCTTGGCCTGTGCATTGTCGCCAGCGATGAAGACGTCCGGTCGCCCCTTTTCCAGGACATTACGAAAGATGGTGTTGAATGCCTTCACCATGCTGGCACTGGCCGGGGCCACCTTGGCGGCCTCCCGCACGATCGAGGTCTCCTCGCCGTGAGCCAGCCCGTCGAACGTGGCGTTGAAGGGGTTGCTGATGTCGACGATGACCTTGCCCGCGAGGGCGTCCCCGTACTCGCCGACGACCGGAACGACGCCGTCGGCCAGCAGGGCAGTGATGACGATGTCCCCGGACGGGACGGCGCCCCACCTGCCCGTCGTCGTACCGCCGCCCAGAGTCTTGGCCAGGTCATCGGCCTTGGACTGATCGCGCCCCATGACCTCGACGGTGTTGCCGCCCGCGACCGCGCGCGTGCCGATCGCACGGGCCATGTTCCCCGTGCCGATAAGAGTGATGCTGCTCATGAGATGTGCTCTCTTTCCCTTTCTTGAGGTGTGTGGATCAGATGGCGGTGGTGCCGCCGTCGGCGACCAGCTCCAGGCCGTTGACGTAGCTGGAGTCGCCGGAGGCGAGGAACAGGGCGACGGCGGCGATCTCCTCGGGGCGGCCCATCTCCCCGCGGGGGATGAGGGACTCGAATGCGGCCCTGGTCGCGTCGTCGAAGAGCTCTTCCTGCTTGGCAGTGGCGACCTGGCCCGGGGTCAGGACGTTGACCCGGATCTTGCGGTCGCGCAGCTCGTTGAGCCAGACGCGGGCCCAGGCCTGCTGGACGGCTTTGCTTCCCGCGTAGAGGCTCCAGCCGGGGAAGGCGCCGAGGGAGGCGTTGGACCCGGTCATGATGATCGAGCCGTTGTCGTTCATCAGCGGCAGTGCCTTCTGCACGGTGAACAGGGTGCCGCGCGCGTTGAGCCCGAAGGCGCGGTCGAACTGCTCCTCGGTGGTCTCGCCGAGGACGGCGGGTTCGCCCATCCCGGCGCTGGCCCACAGCACGTCGATCGAGCCCTTTTCCCGCTTGACGGTGTCGTACAAGCGGTCCAGGTCGTCCAGCTCGGTGGCGTCGCCCTGGACGGCGGTGACGTTACGGCCGATCAGCTCGACGGCGTCGTCCAGTGCTTCCTGCCGCCGGGCCTGGATGAAGACGTGCGCTCCTTCCTCGACGAACAGCTTTGCGCCGGCGAGTGCCATGCCGGTCGATCCCCCGGTGATCACCGCTACCTTGCTATCAAGCTTTCCCACGATCGCTCCCGTTGCATTGATAGGCATTTCGAGCAAATACCGACGCCGACGACTTCTTCGCCGCCGCTCAGGCGACTGCCGAGATCACTGCAGAATGCGGTAACTACGAGATGTGGCAGCTTGTGAACGACACCGTCTCAAAACGTGGTTGAGGCGTCCGACTTCTGGCTGACCCTCTGCCCGTCGATCAGCACCTTCGCCGCCCTGTCGATGTTGTCGGCGCACTGGTAGATCCCGACGACGGTCTGGACGATGCCGGCAATGAGCGTTGTGATCCCGAGAAACCACAGCAGGAGCACGCCTGTCCCGGCCACCTGCATGAGGGCAACTCCTAGGAGCGTCGCGGCCGAGGACGGCCGTCGTCCGGGTAGAGCGAGCGGATCGCGGCCAGGTCGTCGGGCCGCAGCGTGCGGGCCGTGAAGTCGACCTTCACCGTCGGGTACATCACGGCTGACCGGTCGCTGCTGTGCCGCAGGCCGAGCAGGTGCCCGACCTCGTGCAGTGCGATCGACTCGATGTCGAGGGCTCCGGGGACAGCGCCGACCGCCCAGGTGTGCTCCGTGGCGTCGAAGTGCAGCGGTTTGGGCAGGGCAATGGTGACGACCGAGCACCGGCCTGGCCAGTCCGCGTGCGCCACGACGCCGCCGACCATGCTGCGGTCAGGGTCTGCTGCGGGCCGCCACTCGACGACGACGTCGGCCGTCTCGCCGGGTGATGCCTCGCGGACCTCGGCGGGCACCACCTCCGCCCAGGTGGTGAACGCAGCCCGGACGGCGTTCCGCGCGTCCTCGGTGCTCGAGCCGTCCGGGCCGTCAACGCCGAAGCCGAAGGTCAGAGCTGCGGCGGGCCACGGACAGGTGATCGCCGCGTCAAGGCCGTCCTCCAGGTCAGGGAGCCCGCACCGCTCCTCGGCCATCGCGGAGCGGGTCTCGGGCTGGAAGACGCCGGTGACCTCGAGGCCGAGACGGCTCTGGAAGAGCGCGAGTCCGAGCCCCGTGTCGCCGTCGAGACTGCCCCGGACGTACCCGCCTGCCGGCAGGTATCCGAAGCGCTGGAGGTAGTCCTGGACGGGGAGCAGTCCAGCGGAGCGTGCTCCCCGTCCGATCGTGGGCAGGTCCCGGATCTCGGGGCGGAGCGCGGAGTTGATGTCGTTCATGTCGGTCCCATCTCCTTCCCGAGAACGGCGGACCGGGCGGTCGTGCGCGAGCGCGAACGCGAGCGCCCGGATGGTCAGCTGAAGAGACCGCTGAAGAAGCCGACGATGGCGGCCCCGGCTTCCTCGATGCCGTGCACGATGTCCGGAACGAGGGGGATGACCTCGAGCAGGAAGTGGCCGATCTCGACGAGCACGTCGCCCACGCCGCTGTCCACCGTGTTCGCCCTGGCGTTGATCGCACCGCGGAAGATGTCGTACATCGGCAGCATGAGCGGGACGCCCTCGGGAGCAGGCAGCGACGGCAGGTTGACGAAGGTCCCTCCCGTGAGCACGTTCAGCATGGTCTGGGCCTGCTCCTCGGTGAAGAGGCCGTAGGTCACCAAGATCCCCAGGGCCAGCCGCAGCACGTCCGGCTCGGGCATCGTCTTGGGGTCGAGCGTGGCGTCGAGCTTCGCGTCCAGCTTGGCGTCGACGGAACCCGCCTGCTGGGCGGCGTGCAGTGCGACGACCTGCCGGACGACACCGGCGGCCCTGAAGTCGCCTGTGACGGTTGGTGCGGTCATGATCTGCTCCCTTGTTGGTCTGTGGTCTGTAGCTGTTCGGCGCGACCGCCGATGCGGCCGTGATTCGACGTTAGGAGCGCTCGGAACGGGGTTGACGGAACCGGACGAACTTTGACGCGGCCGGACGCGCGGGCGGGGCAGCGGCTCTAACATGAGGCGGGGGCTGGATCGCTCAGGCGACAGGAGGCGGGCATGGGCGTTCTGTCGAGGCCGGAGATCTCGCACGGTCCGCTGCAGGTGCTCTTCGACGACCTGCACGCGCTCCATCACCGGGCCGGCCGGCCGAGCCTCCGCCAGCTCGCCGCCGAGGTCGGCTGCAGCAGGACGACGGTTGCCGCGGTGTTCTCGGAACCTCGTCCGCCGCGCTGGGGTCTGCTCGAGCTGATCGTCGAAGCCCTGGGGGGCGACGTCGCCGCCTTCCACGAGCTGTGGCTCACCGCGACCGAGGTGCCCACGACGCACCAGGAGCCGCTTCCGGCGCCCAGACCGGTCCCGAGCGCGGCGCTACGCCAGGCACCCGCACCCGTCGGCGCGTTCGCAGGCAGGGACGAGCTCCTCGAGCGGATGGACAGGGTGCTGCTGCCGGACACCGACGGAGTACCGATCTGCGTGCTCACCGGCACTCCCGGTGTCGGGAAGACCGCGCTGGCGCTGCAGTGGGCCCATCGACGGGCCGACCGGTTCCGCGGCGGCGTGCTGTACGTGGATCTGCACGGGTACCACGCCACCGCGCCGGCACTGGCGCACGACGTGCTTGCCGAGTTCATCAGGGCGCTCAGCGCCCCCGGTCGCCAGGTGCCGGACGGCACCCGGGAGAGGGCTGCGCTCTATCGCACGCTGACAGCCGAGCGGCCGGTGCTCGTGCTGCTGGACAACGCCAGGTCAGTGGACCAGGTCGACGAGCTGATCCCGGGTGCCCCCGGCGCTGCCGCGCTGATCACCAGTCGAGAGGACCTGAGTGGCGCAGTCGTGCGGTACGGCGCGACGCGGCTCGAGGTGCAGCTGATGGCGGAGCACGAGGCGGTCGACCTGCTCGGCGCCCTCGTCGGGGATCGAGTGGCCTCCGACGCAGAGGCGACTCGCACGCTGGCGGCCAGGTGCGCGCGACTCCCGCTGGCACTCCGTGTCGCCGCCGAGCTCGTGGCCACCCGGCCCGACGAGCCGCTGGGCGACATCCTCGACGAGCTCACCAGCGCCGCGCGGTTGTCGATCCTGGACCGCGGGGACGACTACTCCGCCGTTCGTACGGTCTTCTCGTGGTCCTACCAGCGACTATCAGCCGACGCCGCGCGGCTCTTCCGGTTGTTGCCGGTGCACCCCGGGACGAGCCTGGAGAGCGGCGCCGCAGCCGCTCTGCTGGGTACCCACCTCGGTGCGGGTCGGCAGTACGCCGAGGAGCTGGCCCGGGGGCACCTCGTGGAGCGCCTTCGCGGTGGTCGCTTCGCCATGCACGACCTCCTCCGCGAGTACGCGGGCGAGCTGCTCGAGGCCGATCCGATCCTGGAGGTCCAGGCGGCACGCCGCCGGCTCTTCGACACCTACTGCGACGACGCCGCCGCCGCGGCACGGGTTCTCCCGGACAGTGCCCCGCTGCCGAGCGTCCCCCCGATGCCGCCCGCGGGCAACGCACTGCGATGGCTTCGCGCCGAGCGGCCGACGCTGCTCGCCGTCGCGCAGATCTCCCCGAGGCATGCCCTGCTGCTCTCGGAGTCCCTGCACCCCCTCCTCGACACCGGTGGCCACTACGACGAGGCGGCGACGTTGCACCGGTGCGCGCTCACCGCAGCCCAAGGGAACGTGGCGCAGGAGGCCGCCGTGCTCGATCGGCTCGGCACGATCCGGCGCCGGCAGGGCGACTACGAGGGGGCGCTCCTGGACCACCAGCGCGCAGCGGCACTGTGCGACGGCGAGCGGGACGGTGCCGGCCTCGGCCGGGCGCTGCATAACATCGGCGTCATCCAGTGGCGGACCGGCCGCTACCGAGAGGCGCGAGACAGCCTCGGCCAAGCCCTGAACCTGCAGCGCGACGCCGGCGACGTGCGAGCGCAGGGCAGTACGCAGTACAGCCTGGGCATCGTCGAGCGACGCCTGGGACGGTACCGCGAGGCACTGGAACATCACCAAGCGGCTATGCGGATCTTCGAGGGGTTCGCCGACATCACCGGGCTGGGTCGGGCGACCAACAACGCCGCAGTCGTGCACCTGCAGCTCGGCAACTTCGCCGAGGCCGAGGCTGCTCTGCGTCGGGCCCTGGACATCCAGCTACGGCGTGCCGACCGCGCGGCCGAGAGCGTCGTCCTGATCAACCTGGCGTTGGTGATGGAACGGACCGGCAGACTCCATGACGCCGCAGAGGCTCTCGAGAAGGCGCTCGCGATCGCGAGCGAGATCGGGTACCCGGTCGGCATAGCCGACGCTCTACGAGGGCTCGGCGTGGTCCGCGGCCGCGAGGGACGGACCGACGAGGGCGTGGAGCTGCTTCAGAAGGCACTGCAGCTCGGACGACAGCTCGGAGAGGGCGAGGCGCAGACCGGGGCGTGCATCGAGCTCGCCGAGCTGCTCCTCAACGCCGGTCGGGCCGGGGAGGCCGAACCTCCGCTCCGCGAGGCCGAGGAGCGGGCGCTCGCAGCCGGAGAGCGTTACGAGGTGGCCCGTGCACGGGCGGGCCTGGCACGGGTCGCAGCCGCGGCCGGTGCCGACTCCGAAGCCCGATCTCAACGGGAGTCAGCCCTCGCGACGTTCACCGAGCTCGGCATCCCGGAAGCGGCATGGCCGTCGATCGCCCGCAGGGAAGGCTGACGGGCGAGGGCTTGTGGACCAGGTCGTGTCCGGTGAATCGCGGAGCCGTCGTCGTTCTGTCGCCAGAGAGCCGCCAACGCGCTAGGACAAATCACGTCAAGCCGTAGCTCCCATGGGCCGGTATCGCAGGGCGGTCGCCCCCGACTGGAACTCATAGCGGTCCACGAGCTCGAGCTGGATGCGCTCGCGCAGACCGGCGAGCAACGTCGGCCCATGTCCGGCGACAACCGGATGCACGACGAACTCGTACTCGTCGATCAGTCCCAGATCTGCCAACGCGAGTGGGAGCGTCACACCACCCACCCACAGGCCCTCGCCTGGCTGCTGCTTGAGCCGCTGAACCGCTGGTCCCAGGTCGCCTCGCACCAGCTCGGCATTCCAGTCGGCCCCACTCAGAGTGCTCGACACGACGTACTTCTTCGCCCCGTCGATGGCCTCGGCGAACGGGATCTCCCACTCACCCATCCAGTCGGGCCACGGACCCGTGGGAGGCCGCCGCCATGCCGACTCCATCATCTCGTAGGTCACCCGGCCGAAGAGCAGGGCATCGGCCCGCTCCATCTCAGCGGTCCAGTAGCGCATCGACTCCTCGTCCGGAGGGAGCCCTGCCTCGTGATGGCAGCAGCCGTCGAGCGTGACGTTGATCGAGTATCGGAGTGGTCTCATCTTGTTGCTCTCCCTTGAGGCGCGCCGCGTTCTCCGGACCGTGCTCAACTCAGACGACTGTCGGCGCCATTTCTCATCGGTGCCCCGATCCACGCGACGACACCTGGCTAGGCTCGCGGTGTGAGCCTCGATGTTCCTGAACAGGTCCGCAAGACGGTAATCGCCAACGGCAACGAGTCCTGGCTGGACGAGCTCCCGAGCATGGTCGACTCCCTGGCCGAGGAGTGGTCCCTGATGATCGGGTCCAGCCTCGCGGGCGGTCACGTCGCCCTGGTCGTCGAGGTGACGCTGGCTGACGGAACGCCGGCGGTCCTCAAGATCGGTGTGCCGGGGCGGGACATCAGGCCGGAGGCCACGCTGTTGCGCCTGACGGACGGTGACGGATGCGCCAGGCTGCTGGGCGAGGACGTGGACCGGCAAGCCCTTCTGCTGGAGCGCCTCGGGGCTCCGATGTACGACATCGTGGCCGACCCGGTCAGCCGCCACGGCCTGCTGTGCGATGTGGCGGCTCGCCTGTGGCGTCCGGTCGGTCCCGACGTCGACCTGCCAACCGGCGCGGACCTGGCGGAGCAGTACGCCCACCAGCTACCAGGACTGTGGGAGCAGGCGGGACGGCCGTGTTCGCCGGCCACCGTGGCGGACGCGCTGGAATGCATGAACAGTCGTCGCCTCGCCCACGACGACCGGTCCGCGGTTCTGGTCCACGGTGACATCCACGAGCTGAACGCCCTGCAGGCGAGCGACGGCACCTACAAGTTCATCGATCCCGCCGGGCTGCGGGCCGAACCTGCGTGCGACCTCGGCACCATCGTGCGTTGCAACCCCGACCTCGGCGACGACCTCCGGGTGCGGACCGAGCGGCTGGCTTCGCGCACGGGCGTGGACGCCACCGCCATCTGGGAATGGGGAACCATCCACCGGGTCTTCAGCGGCGTCTACGCCTGCAGCATCGGCTTTCAGCCCTTCGGCGAGCTGCTGCTGGCCGAAGCCGATCGCCTCACTGCATAGCCGGGTCTCTCCGGCCGCTCAGCGGCTGCTGACCTTGCCGACGAGGGAAGCGATCGGCGCGATCACCAACGGCCGCGCCGCGAAGACCGCCGCGACCGCGAGGACGAGACCTCCCGCGAACCAGCCGAAGCCCACCCAGCTGACCGTGTCTTGGGCCGCGAACATGTGGTTCAGGTTGCGCAGCGCTCCCGTGGCAAACACGAGGGTGACGTGCACGATCACGAACAGCACGAAGAAGAGCATCGTCGGGAAGTGGATCGCCCGAGCCACCGGCGCCGGGTAGAGCCTGTTCAGCCGGTCCGCGTCCTTGGGCCACCACTCGCTCATACGCAGCCCGGTGATCGCGGCCAGCGGGGCGGCGACGAACACCACCGTGAAGTACATGAGCTGCTGCAGGCTGTTGTAGTTCACCCAGCCGTGCTCGGTGGGCCAGTTCAGCGTGAGGTACTGCAGCATCGCCGACGCCGCGTTCGGGAACACCTCCCACGAGGTCGGCACGATCCGCACCCAGTGGCCGGACGCGAACAGGAGCACCACGAACAAGGCCCCGTTGGCCAGCCACAGCAGGTCGATGCCGGTGTGCAGCCACAGGTTGATGCTGATCTTCTTGCCGCCCTTCGCGGGCGTCCAGTAGGCGGGCGGGGTCTTCTGGTACCGCACCTGCAGACCCGTGCGGACGATCAGCACCATGAAGAAGAAGTTGAGGTAGTGCATCCAGTTCGCCCAGGCGGGGAAGCCGACCGGGGCGGACTCGGGCAGGTCGTACGACCCGGGGTAGCGCTCCAGGAACCCGGGCACGCCCGGCAGCGTGGTCACGCCGCGCGCGGCCAGCACGATGATTCCCGCAGCGGCGACGACGCCGGCCAGCCCCCATCCGAGGATCCGCGCCCAACCACCCAGGGTGCGCGAACCGATCCTGCGCGGCTCCCGCGCGGGCTCGGCGGGTCGTGCGGGCGCGGTCGGGCGTGCGGGAGCGGTCGATCGTGCCGGCGCGCTCACGCTTGCCGTCGCGGCCGGGGCCTCCGGGGCGGGTTCGACGGCGGCAGGCTGCTGGACGACCGGCGCGCTCTCGTCCTGGGCAGCGGGAGTGCTCGACACCGGGGCCAGCGGCGCCGGTTCAGGCACGGGTGAACCGCCGTCGGCCACATCGGCACGGGAAGGCTCGGCGGCGACCGACGCAGTGGCCACGTCGGGAACGACGGCGACTCGTCGCTGGACCGCGACCGTCTCCGCCGGAGGCCAGGGCTCGCCGCCGACGATCCGCGGCAGGCCGCGACGCAGCGCCACCTGCTCGGTAACAGTGTCGGCGGTCGGTCCCGTCGGCCCGACGGCGGCCGGAGCGTCCGCAGCGGCGGGCAAGTCTGCGGTCGCGGCGACCGTCTCCTCGGCGACGACGGCGGTCCCGCCCACCACGGCAGGCGGGCCGGCGTCCGGGGTCACAGTCGGGGCCGCGGAGCGGTCCACCCGGACGACGGCAGCCGGCGGCCAGGGCTCGCCACCGGCGACACGCGGCAGGCCGCGACGCACCGTGACCTCGACGCCGCCGGCCGGAGCCGGGGCGTCCGCGGCAGCAGCCGCAAGCTCTGCAGGCGCTGCGGCGAGCGCCGGCTCCGGAGCCGGCGCAGCAGGCGCGGGTTCGGCCGCCGCCACAGCGGGCGCGGGCGTGGCCGCCTCCTGCACAGCGGTGCCGTCAGCCCCGGCCAGGGCTGGTACCGCCGCGTCGGCCGGCGGCCAGGCCGGCCCGCCGGGATGACGCGGCAGCCCCTGACGAAGACCCTGGGTGAACGTCGCCACGGTGATTACGCCTTCGCCTTCTCGATCTCGGCGATGAGCTGCGGCACGACGGTGAAGACGTCGCCCACGATCCCGAAGTCGGCGATCTCGAAGATCGGGGCGTCCTCGTCCCTGTTGATCGCGACGATGGTCTTGGCGGTCTGCATGCCGGCCAGGTGCTGGATCGCCCCGGAGATCGCCAGGGCGATGTAGAGCTGCGGCGCGACCTGCACACCGGTCTGGCCCACCTGGGCCGACGACGGCACGAAACCGGCGTCGACCGCGGCGCGCGACGCACCGACAGCGGCGCCGAGCGCGTCGGCGAGCTGCTCGACGAGGGCGAAGTCCTCCTTCGAGCCCAGGCCCCAGCCGCCCGAGACGACCTTCGCGGCTCCGCGCAGATCGGGACGCCCGCCGGTCTTCTCGGCGACCTCGACCGAACCGGTCGTGGCGGCGGCAACGCCGCTCGCGGCTACCTCCAGCGTGATCTCGGCCAGCGGCCGCGCCTCGGCGCGCGCCTCGACCGCGCCCTGACGCACCGTGATGACCGGCGCGCCGTGGGTCACCGTCGACGTCACCGTGTACGACCCGCCGTAGGCGGAGCTGCGGGCGATGACGCCCTGGTCGTCGCGGGCCACCTCGATAGCGTCCATGACCAGGCCCGAACGGGCGCGCACGGCGAAGCGGGCGGCGGCCTCCCGGCCGTCGACCGAGTGGGACGCCAGGACGGCGTCGGGCCGAGCCAGAGCCGCGGCGGCGACCAGGGCGTCGACCACGCCCACCTGGCTGTCGGGCGCAGGGGCGCGCAGTACCGTGGCGGCGCCGAGCTCGGCGGCGGCCTTGGCGGCCGCCTCGTCGCCGAGGACGAGCGCGACCGGCGTCCCCACGGTCGAGGCCGCACCCAGCAGCGCGGCCGAGGACTTCGCCAGGGCGCCGTCGGGCGTCGTGTCGAGCAGCACCAGGATCGAGTCAGCAGCGATAGTCATCGTCGTCCCCCTTCTCAGATCAGGTGGTTCTCGGCCAGGAAGGCCGACAGTCGGACGGCGGCATCACCGTCGTCGTCGGTGATCTTCACGCCCCCGCCTCGCGGAGGACGGGCGTCGATCGTGAGCATGATCGAGCGCGACGTGCTCAGGTCGTCCGCGTCGAGGCCGAGGTCGGCGAGCGAGAGCACCTCCACCGGCTTCTTCTTCGCCGCCATGATCCCCTTGAAGCCCGGGAACCGGGGGTCGGGGAGCGCCTCGGTCACCGACACGACGGCCGGCAGCGGTGCGCTCAGGCCCACCGCCGCGTCCTCCGACAGGCGCGTGCCGCTGACCTCGGCGTCCCCGATCGTCACCGCGGTGAGGTTCGTCAGGCTCGGCAGGCCGAGGTGCTCGGCGACCATCACCGGAAGCACCCCGCCCATGCCGTCCGTGGACTGGTTGCCGGCGAGCACCAGGTCGTACCCGACCCGGCCGAGCGCCGCGGCGACGACCTCGGCCGTCAGCCCGAGGTCCGCGCCGACGAGTCCGGCGTCGACGACGTGCGTGGCACTCGCCGCGCCCATCGCGAGGCACTTGCGGATCGACGTCGTCGACTCCTCGGGGCCGACGGCCAGGACGTGCACGTCGGTGCCCTCGTGCGCGTCGGCGTAGGAGAGCGCGACCTCCAGGGCGCGCTCCCCGATCTCGTCGGCGACGAGAGCTGCCGTGGCACGCTCGGCGAGCCCCGTCTCCAGGCTGAGCGTGCGCTCAGCGTTGGTGTCGGGCACGACTTTCACCAGGACGACGATCCTCATGGCTGGACTCTGCTCTTTCCTCGAACGGCTGACGTGGAGAGACTACTTGCGGCCGGTGATGCTGCGAGCGACGATCTCGCGCATGACCTCGTTCGTGCCGCCGTAGATGCGGTGGACACGGGCATCGAGGAAGGCCCGCGCGATCGGGTACTCCAGGATGTAGCCGTACCCGCCGTGCAGCTGGACGCCCTGGTCGAGGACCTCCCACTCCCGCTCGGTGCACCAGAACTTGACCTTCGCGGCCTCGTCCGCGCTGAGCTTGCCCTGCCGGTAGAGGTTCATCGCGCGGTCGACGTAGGCCCACATGACGTCCACCGTGGTGGCCATCTCGGCCAGCCGGAACCGGGTGTTCTGGAAGTCGATGACCGGCTTGCCGAACGCCTCGCGGCTCGTGGTGTAGTCGATCGTCCACTTCACCCCGGCCTCGGCGACGGCGGCGGCGACGGCACCGATCGAGAGGCGCTCCAGCGGCAGGTTCATCATGAGGTGCACGAACCCGCGGCCCTCGACGCCGCCGATGAGGTTCTCGTCCGGTACGAAGACGTCGCTGAAGCTCAGCTCGGCCGTGTCGTGGCCGGGGAAGCCCATCTTGTGCAGCTTCTTGCCGTGCTCGAAGCCGGGCATGCCGTCCTCGAGGATGATCAGGCTGAAGGCGTCCGGGCGGTTGCCCTCACCGGTCTTGACGAACGTGACGATGATGTCCGCCGTCTTGCCGCTGGAGATGAACGTCTTGGCACCGTTGACGACGTAGCCGCCGTCGACCTTCTTCGCGGTGGTCCGCGCGGCCCGCAGGTCGCTGCCCGCACCCGGCTCGGTCATCGCGAGCGCGCCGAGAATCTCGGCCGTGGCCATCTTCGGGAGCCACTTCGCCTTCTGGGCGTCGGTGCCGAAGTGGGCGATGTACGGTACCGCGAGGTCGTCGTGGATCCCTACGGCCCCGGCCAGCGCCGAGCCGTGGCCGCAGCCGATGAGCTCCTCGTTCACCACGCTGCGGAAGCGGTAGTCCATCAGCATCCCGGCGCCGCCGAACTCCTCCGGCACGGAGAGCCCGACGATGCCGTGCTCCGCCGCTGCCTTCATGGTCGCGCGGTCGACCTCACCGTCGGCGTCCCACTGCTTCGCCTTCTCCGGGGTGACGTAGCGCTTGACGAACTCCTTCACGACCTCGCGGAACGCCTCGTGGTCCTCGTCGTAGATTTCACGCTGCATGGCTTCGCCTTTCGTTGGGCCGGACGGCTGTGGTGCCCGGCGCGTGGAGGGGAAATACCGTGTTCCGGCTGCTCGTCGTCGAGTGTCTCGTCCGTCGGCGTCACGCCGCCACCCGGGCACTGGCGAGTATGCCTGAGACCCAGTATCAGATCAAGCGCCAGCGGTCGACGGCGGGATCTGGGCGGAGGTCCGCGCCAAGCCGGCGTCTGAAACGGCGTCTCCCAACTGCGATGCCATCCGCGCTGACGAGGGCGCGAAACGGCGGGCCAGCGCCCCAGCCACCGGTGATCCCAGAGCCTGAAACGATTAAGTAGATGCTAAATCAAGGACAATTCGCCTTACGGTGACGGACGAGTGAGACCTCGTCCGTGTATTCCGCCGAGCTACCCGTGTCGGGGGTGAGTGCGTCCGAAACCCTGCGCGTCGAATCTCTGCCTGGTCTTGCCAACGAGGGCGCCGGGGCCGCTCTCGTTGGCGAGCGCGTCCCGAAACGGAGTTGTCGCACATGACCAATCACATCGACCGGTCCGCCTTGACTGATCTGACGCCAGCTGACCAAGAGTTGTTCCGGCGCTTCGGGACGGGGGCGTCGGCGCGACCGCCGTTCGTCCTGCTGCATCAGGCGTTCGAGGCCACGGCCCGGCGTCGACCGGAGGCGGTCGCGGTGACACACGCCGGCGAGTCGCTGACCTACCGCGAGCTCGACCGACGGGCGAACCTGCTCGCTGAAAGGCTCGTGCGGCTCGGCGTCGGCCCAGGTGATCGAGTTGGACTGTTCGTGAGGCGCTCGATCCCGATGGTTGTCGGCATCCTCGGGGTATTGAAGGCGGGGGCCGCGTACGTGCCTCAGGACGCCCGGATCACGTCGAGTGCACACCTGGCGCACATCGTCACGACCGCTGACATCCGTGTAGTGCTGACGCTGTCCGATTGCGTCACCGCCCTGCCCTCGCTGCCCGGTCGGGTGGTGCTCGCAGTGGACAAGCTCTCCGGTGAGCGGGCGGAGCCGCCCGCGGTCGCGGTCATGCCGGGACATTCGGCGGTGGTGATCTTCACCTCGGGCACCACGGGCACACCGAACGGAGTCGCAGTCACGCACGCGAATCTGTGCAATGTGGTCACACACGGGCCGGGCGCACTCGACGTCCGGCCGGGCATGAAGGTGTCGCAGCTGCTCAACATCGCGTTCGACATGGCGGCGTGGGAGATCTTCGTGGCGCTCTGTCGTGGCGCGGAACTGGTGATCAGAGGCGGCTCGATCCTGGAGGTGGTGCGGTCGGTGGACGTGGTGATCGCGACACCGAGTGTGCTCGCGAGCCTGGATCCGGCTCTGTGCCGCAACGTCGCTGTGGTGGCGGTGGCCGGGGAGCGCTGCCCGCGCCCGCTCGCGGACACCTGGTCGTCGTTCACCCGGTTCCACAACGCGTGCGGACCCACCGAGGTCACCATCGTGAACACGATCGCCTCGCCGCACCGGCGCGGCGAGGAGCCCACCATCGGCTCGCCGCTGCCCAACACCACCGTCTATGTGCTTGATGAGCACCTTCGGCCGTGCCCGATCGGCGAGGTCGGGGAGCTGTGGGCGGGCGGGGCCTGCGTCAGCCAGGGCTACCTGGGCAATGCTGAGCTGACCGCGCAACGCTACCTTCCCGACCCGTTCCTCGGTGGCGAGAACCGTATGTTCCGCACCCGCGACCTCGGCCGCTGGACCTCCGACGGCCGGCTCGAGCACCACGGACGCACCGACGATCAGGTGAAGGTCCGGGGCTTCCGCGTAGAGCTGGATGCGGTCACCTCAGCGCTGGAACGCACGCCCGGATGCGAGCGTGCGACGACCGTGCTGCATGACGGCGAACTGGTCGGCTTCGTCACCCCGGTGGGAGTGGACGCCGTCGCGGCCCGCCATGTGGTCGCGGGCATCCTGCCCTACTACTGCGTGCCGGCCACCGTCCACCCTGTCGCCGAGCTGCCGACCACGCACCGCGGCAAGGTCGACAAGCGAACTCTGGTCGCCGGACTGACCGCTGAGGAGGCGATGGCGTGACAACGGCCGACACCGAGCTGACCCACTCGCTGCCACCGGTCCGCGGGAGGTGGCGCCGCGCGTGGCGACACAGGCGGTTGATGCACCACAACCGGCTCGCAGCGGGCGTGGTCGCGGTCAACATCGTGGTCCTCGCCGGCGGCGGCTGGCTGGGCGACCTGGGCACGATCTCAAACATGATGCTGGCGAACATCGCGCTTGCCACGCTGATCCGGCAGCAGTACGTGATCAACGCGATCTTCCTGTCCGCGACCAGCGCGCCGGTGACCTGGCCACTGCGGGTGCGCGCCCTGCTCGGCAAGGTCTACCACGTGTTCGGGGGCATCCACGTCGGCGGGATGGTGTCCGCGACCGGGTGGTTCCTGATCTTCGCGGCCACAGCGACGGTGCGGCCGGTGGGCGCTGCGGTGCTCGTGGTGACCTACCTGATCGCCGCACTGCTGCTCGCCATGATCACGTTCGCGCTGCCGACGCTCCGGGCGCGCCACCACAACCGTTTCGAGCTGATGCACCGTTTCGGTGGCTGGAGCCTGCTCGCCCTGTTCTGGCTGCACTCCTTCCTCTTCTCCGAGGCCGGGCCGGCGCCGTTCCTGGTGCTGCTCGTCGTGTCGGTCAGCGTCGCCCTGCCCTGGCTTCGGCTGCGCCGGGTGCCGGTACGGATCACCTCTCCCTCCACGCATGTCGCGCTCGTGCACTTCGACTACGGCGTGACGCCGTTCGCCGGATCGTCCACCACGGTCAGCCGTAGCCCTCTGCGCGAATGGCACTCCTTCGCCAACGTGCCGTCTCCCGGTGCGCCCGGATTCCGGCTCACCATCTCCCGAGCGGGCGACTGGACCGGGGCGCTGATCGACGACCGCCCATCGCACCTGTGGGTCAAGGGCATCCCGACAGCCGGCGTCGGGAACATCGACCGGCTGTTCCGCCGCGTCGTGTGGGTGGCCACCGGCAGCGGTATCGGTCCCTGCCTGCCACATCTGCTCTCGCGTGAGACACCCTCTCGCCTGGTCTGGTCCACTCGCGACCCGCGGGCCACCTACGGGGACGACCTGGTCGACGAGATCCTCGCCGTGCAACCTGATCCGGTCATCTGGGACACCACGGCTTCCGGCAAACCCGACCTGGTGGCGCTCGCCTACCAGGCGTACCGCGAGTTCGACGCGGAAGCGGTTATCTGCATCTCCAACAAGAAGACCACCTGGAACATCGTCGAACAGCTGGAGATGCGGGGCATCCCGGCCTATGGCGCCATATGGGACTCCTGAGAGGCAACCACCATGAGCGACAAGACCTTGCTGCTGTCGGACGACCGCGGCGTCCTCACCATCACAGTGAACCGGCCGAACGCGCTGAACGCGCTGAACAGGGCAGTGCTCACCGAGTTGTGCACCTTGCTGGAAGGCCTGCTTCCGCTGACCGGTAGCGACATCCGCGGCGTCATCCTGACCGGAGCCGGTGAGCGTGCGTTCGTCGCGGGAGCCGACATCCGCGAGATGTCCGTGATGACCCCGGACGAGGGCGAGGCATTCGGTGCACTCGGCCAGAGGGTCACCCGGCTGCTCGAAGAGCTGCCCGTCCCGGTGATCGCCTGTGTGTCCGGCTATGCGCTCGGCGGGGGCTGCGAGCTGGCCATGGCCGCTGACTTCATCTACGCCACCAGTTCGGCGGTGTTCGGCCAGCCCGAGGTGTCGCTCGGCCTGATCCCGGGCTTCGGCGGCTGCGCGCGTCTGCACCACCGGGTCGGCCCCAGCTGGGCAAAGGAGCTGATCTACACGGGCCGGAAGATCGATGCCATGGAGGCGCGGCGGATCGGACTCGTCAACAGGGTGTTCGACACCCGAGAAGAGATGCTCGACTCCGCCGCCGCGACACTCGCTGAGATCGCCACTCGCTCACCGGTAGCGGTCGCATTGTGCAAGTCAGTGATCGGCGACTCGGTCGGGAGAACCACTACTGATGCGCTCGATATCGAGAGAGCGGCCTTCCGGAAGACGTTCGCGACGGGCGACATGCGCGAAGGCACTGCGGCGTTCCTAGCCAAGCGGCCACCGTCGTTTCCAGGACACTGAGCGACAGGACGGGCCGCCCTCTCCGGACTCACACCCTCACCTGCTCAAGGCGTCCCGTACCGACGGCCAGGACTTCAGGACGCCGAGGACCTCGACGTTCCGCTCGGTCGCGAGCGCAGACTCGTAGGACCGCTCGAGCACGTCGTCGATCGCGACCCTGCTCCCCTGCGCCGCGCTCTGGATCGCGGCCTCGACCATGGCGAGACTCATGACGTTGGCGTGCACGCGCCCCATCGGCTCCGTGCCGAAGCGGAGGGCGGCGACGAACTCGCGCAGAGATCCCGCGATCTCATGCCCGGGGTCTTCGGCGTCTGCGACGGACGTCTCGGGGTCGCTGTCGGGTTCGCCGTCGCCGTCCCAGAGCACGGTGCCGCGCTCGGCGGAGATCCGCCAGGCGCCGTTCCAGGAGGTCTCGAAGCCAGGGCTGCACCACGAGCCGTTGAAGGTGAAGCGGGCTCCGCCCTCCATGGCGAAGACCGCGGTGGCGGCCGCGTCGCCGGCGTACCAGCTCCACGCCGGGTTGTATTCCTCGCAGGAGACCGAGACAGGGTCGGCGTCGAGCAGGAACCGCGCCATGTCGAACTGGTGGATCGCCATGTCCAGCAGCAGAGGACTCGCCATCTTGTCGCGGAAGCCGCCGAAATGCGGGGCCTTGAAGAACTCGACCGCGACGAGGCCGACGACGCCGAGCGCCGCCACCTGTCGCTTCACGGTGAAGAGCGACCGGTGATAGCGGCGGGACTGGCTGACCATGAACAGCTGCCCGGTGTACTCGGCCGCGGCCGCGAGCGAGAGTCCTTCGGCCACGCTTGCGGCGACCGGCTTCTCCCCCAGGACCGGGATACCGGCCAGCAGCGCGGCCGTCGTGACCGAGTGGTGTGCTTCCGGAATAGTGGCGTTGAGGATGGCGTCCGCATCGGTGCGACGAGCAAGTTCGACGGCGTCGGCCCCGACCGGGAGACCAGGGATGCCGGTCTCGGCGGCGGCCGATTCGGCCGCCGCCGAGGACAGGTCGGCGATGCCTACGAGCTCGGTATCGGGGTTTGCCTGGATCGCCCGGGTCCAGGCCCGGCCCATGCCGCCGGCGCCCACCACGACGAGGCGCAGGGGCCCTTCGGTCTCGATGGTCCGGAAGGTCATCGCTCGAACGCCCCACGGTAGCCCTGGCCGTTGAAGAAGTCGTCGGTCTCGTAACGCAGGAGCGTCGGCGTCTCGCGCTCCCGGTCAGGCCGGGCCCATTCGATGCCGTTGGCGATCACGTGGTTCACGTCCCGGTGGTGGTAGACGGGAAAGTCCTGGTCGCCGGGGCTGAAGTAGAAGATGCGGCCGAACCCGCGGCGGTAGGTCAGGCCGCTGCGGAAGACCTCGCCGCCGCTGAAACCGCTGATGAAGACCAGCTCGTCGGGGGTCGGCACGTCGAAGTACTCGCCGTACATCTCCTGCTCGGGGATGATGATCGGGTTGGGGATACCGCGGGCGATGGGGTGCTGCGGGTTCACGGTCCACACCAGCTCGCGGTCGTGCTCGCTGCGCCAGCGCAGCGAACAGGTGGTGCCCATGAGCTTCACGAAGATTTTGGACCAGTGTCCGGAGTGGAGCACGATGAGGCCCATCCCGGCCAGGACATGGCGGTGGACCCGCTCGACCACATCGTCAGCGACGTCGCCATGGGCAGCGTGTCCCCACCAGACGAGCACGTCGGTCTCGTCCAGCACATCGGAGGTCAGCCCGTGCTCGGGCTCGTCGAGGGTGGTCGTGGCGATGCGGGCCTTGTCCCCGAGCCACTCGCCGACGCCTTTGGCGATCGCGCCGTGCATGCCGTCCGGGTAGCGCTCGGCGACGGACGACTCGACCTGCTCGTGCCGGTTCTCGCCCCACACGAGGACCCGGATCGGTTCGTTTGGCATGTCTGCTTCCTCCGTTTTCTGGGCCCGGCCCACGGCACCACGTAGAGCGCGCCAGGGCTGCCCGCCAGACGTCGCGGCGGGGCCCGCCCATCGAAGCAGTACCGACAGGCCAAGACCAGCGGTATTTGCCGGTCACAACCCTGCAGAGCGCGGAGCCGAGCCAACGCCGCGTCCGTAGGCTGTCTCCCGTCCTCGCCCAAGGCGCGCGGGGTCGCCGGCCGGCCCGTCGAGCATGTCCGACGTCGGGCGGGCTACCCAGCGAGATCAGCCGAGAATGTTGGCTCCTCACCCCCGGTAGAAGACCTCGTCATCCTCGCTTGGTACGAGCGGCGCGAACTGCCGCAGCTCGTCGCCGCGGACCATCCACAGCCGGAAGAAGCCCTCGTCCTGGTCCATCGTGAACAGTTGCGCAGCGTTCGGCTCGCGCCACGGCGTCTCGAAAAACCGCTGCCGGAGAGCATCGAGGTCAGCGTGGTTCAAGGCTCCTGCCCACACCTCGCACTCGGGCACCTTCCACCCGCCCCATTGGCTGTCCTCCGCGCTCGTGAGCAACCTCAGGTAGCCCACTCCGCCACGCTCAGGACTCGACCGGAGGGGAGCTTCCGTCCGCAGCCACTCGCTCAGCGCCTCCGCGTTCTCGTTGTCGTCCATATCGACCGAGATCATGACGTTCGCCACCCAGCTCATAGCGATCGTTCTACCGGAACGGACAGCACCTCACCAATGAGCGGTGAGACGGTCAAACTGCAACCCTGCGCCGGCTTCCCGCCAAGGCCGCGTTCGGCCATAGGGTGGTGAGCATGTGCTGCGCTCTCGCCGTTGCCGCCACGAGCCGATGAACCAGGGCACCCATCCCGAAGAGCTACCGGCCGAGGTGCTGGACGACGTGGCCAGATCGGTCGGGGCAGAGGTCACTCTGCTCGGTCGCCTCACCGGAGGCGTCAACGGGGGCGCCACACGCGTCCAGCTGGCCGGACGTGCAGATGCGGTTCTCAAAGTGGTGCCCCGGGCACACCCCGACCACCTGGACGAGACGTTGCGCGCCCAGAGAGTGGTCGAGCACATGCGGAGGCGCGGCTATCCCACCCCGGCCTGGCTCGCAGTAGGGGCGACCGCCACTCATGTGTGGCATCTGATGGACTTCGTCGACGCGGCTCCCGCGTCGGAGCTGAACGCCTGCCTCATTGAGCAGCTGATGGAGATCATCGAGCTCCAGGCCGGCCAAGCCTCCGAGCCCTACGACCACTGGTCGTACGCCTGGCGGGTCGCCACTGGTCGGGATTCGGCTGTCGCCGGGCAGGTTCTCGACGAGGCGCTCGAGCATTCGCTGCTCCGCCAGTCCATCGCCAGGCTCTCGGGGTACTCCTCCGCGGTATCCGCCCTGGTCGAGCGCCTGCGGCTCGTGTGTGCCGACATCCCACCACCACCAGACGCACCCGACATGGTCCACGCCGATCTCGCTACCCCCGGCAACATCCTGGTCCGTGACGGAGCGGTGGTGGCGGTCGTGGACATCGGGAACGCAGGTAGCGGCACGCGGGCGATCGATCTCGCCACCCTCGTTTGGTACACCTTCCAGGATCCGCTGCTGGACGATGTCCGAAGGCGGCTGTGGACGAAAATCCTCGACCTGGTCGGCTGGGAGGGCGCGGCGGTGCTCACAGCGGCGCACATACTCCACATGCTCGAAATCCCCGTCCGCGATAGGCGCCACGACGTCGTTCCCGGGGTGGTCGAGCGCGGCCATCGCGCTCTCGACGAACTGAACTCGCTGCGCTAGCCGCGGTGGTGAATCAGCCTCCGGTACGGGTCAGGCCCTGGTCCACAGGTTGATGTCGCTGCTGGTCGCCACCACCAGCGTCGCCCCGGATGGGGAGAACCCGGCCGCACGCAGTTCGGAATAGCGCGAATGGAAGATGTGCCACCAGGTCTCGCCGTGCGCTCCACCGGTGTACGGACTCCCGGTGGACAAGAGCACCCGCTCATATGGCCAGTCCGGGCTGGCGATGTCCACCGACCAGCCCGCGGCGCCGGCGCGCAGACCGCCGCCGGCCAGCCCTGCCATCGGCACGCGGCGCTGCGCGATCGGCCCGATCCCCTGGCACGTCAAGTCGTTGTCGTCCGGCCAGCCCGTATCAGCCTCGCGGTCGCGGGCCAGGCGCTCACCGGTGACGGTGTCGAACAACCCGAGCCCGCTTGTGGATGCCACCAACAGCAGGTCGCGACCGCTGTCGGGATCGCTGGCGAATCCGACACAGAGCAGCCCGCCGATAGCGACCACGTGGCAGTCGGCCGGACGCCATGGTGGGGGTGCCGGCACCGTCGCGGCGGTCAGAACCTTCGCCCGCAGGTCCCGTTAGTAATCGGTGATCGAGAGATCCTCCGGCATCCCGCAGGTATGGGGGCACCGGATACACCGAGCGTCACCAAAATTCGCTCATGAGAGCTGGGCGGGAATGTGAGCAACGTCGCCGAGCTCTACTATTCAGCCATCAACTGAGCATACAGTTTCACTAGTCGTGCCGCAGCTTCCTGGCTATCAAAACGTTTGGCGATTCGAGCGGCAGATTGTTGTTGTGAACTATAGAACGCCTTGTCGCTACGCAATTCCATCACTGCTTCTGTAAATCCTTCGTCACTACACAGCAGCGCATCACCTTTGAATGTATCTTCATACTCAGGAATGTCGCGCAGAATAACTGGCAACCCGGCACCAGCCGCCTCGAGAACACACATAGGATGATTCTCTTGCTCGGCGGGTAGACAGAATACATCCGCGGCCAGTAGATAGTCACGAACCTTCTCGTGGGGCACAACTCCGGTGATGACCATATTGGTTGGCACACTGCGCATCAGGCGCTGCATACTCGCGTAATCGGCGCCCAGCTGCTTGAACGGTATCCCACCCACCCAGATAAAAGCAATGTCAGGCAACTCCTTGGCCATCCGTATAAACACGTCCAAACGCTTTCGCGGCTGCACCTGGCCATTGCCCAGTACCACAAAATCGTCTAGTGCAATACGTAATCCCTGGCGCGCCGTCGTCTTGTCCGTGGGCACGTGAGCATAACGACTCATGTCGATCGTGTTATAAAATACGCCGATCTTTGCTTTGGGAACACGCAGTTCATCGTGCAGAGCCCGCGCTACCGTCGCCGACACCGCTAGCACCTTATCGGCACGATTGTAGAACCATCGCATATACCAGCGGGCGACAGGGAGCCAGTACTTTGCCCCCACCAGCGATCCGACAAGCGAAGCTGGCACTACGTGAGCTGATACTACTTTCTTCGCACCAGGTTGGAATAACTTGCGCCACGTACGTGGCCCTATGGTGTGCAGGTGGACAATGTCGACATCAAGCGTTCGTCCAAAAGCACTGCGGGTGAGAGCTACGTCGTCACGCTTCTCCAGCGCATCTGCCATCTCGATATAAGCAGTATGAACTCCGTGACCCTGTACGGAGATGTCGCTCTCCGAGGCCATGTTTACGCGAACTTTTTTCATCGCCGTAGTGTACCTCCTGTGAGGTCAACTCGAATTCATCTAGCGCCAGCCGCTCGGCGCCCTGCGGAGCGGGACCAGGGCCAGCAGAAACCGCAAAAGCGCTGACAAGCCAGCAGTATTGCTGGGACCATTCGGGCCGGGTACATACGTCGGATCTTCGAGATCGCTCTCCGTCGGCTTCGGCCCGAAGGACTGGAAGCTACTTAGCCGGGCGACGGCGTGGTTGGAGTCCGACTGCTCAGCGGCTGCCGGTCAGACCCGGCTCCACCGCTGGTTCGCGTTGGAGTGGCACGACCACAGGATCACGGCCGTGCCGTTCACTGTGGCCGCGGCGTTCACGTCGAGGCACAGCGACGGGAACCGAACGCTGCTGATCGAGCTGCCGTTGGACGTCCACTGCCGATTGTTGCCCCCGTTGCAGTCCCACAGCCGGACCCGGGTACCGTTCGCGGCTTCCGCAGGGACGTCCAGGCACTTGCCCAGAATCCGCAGCGTCTGGCCGCTCTGGGTGATCTGCTGGTTGGAGTTGCTGTGGCAGTCCCAGATCTGCAGGCCCGTGCCGTTGGTGGTGGTGCCGTTCGGCACGTCGAGGCACCGGCCCGAAGACTCACTCCGGAGCCGGAACGTGTTGCCCGAGGAGACGCCGTTGAGCGCGTCGAGGACGGCGTGGTAGGCGAGCTTCTTGTTGCCCGAGCGGTCGAACAGCAGGGGGTTGTCCGTGCGCCAGGAGGTGTCGTCGCGCACACCCCACACCGTGATGCCGGTGCACCGTGAGACCGCCAGGCACGCCCGGGTCACCGCCGCGTAGATGTTGGCCTGGTTGTTGCCCTGCTCCACGTCCAGCTCGGTGATCTGCACGTCGACACCCAGGTCCGCGAACCGCTGCAGGTTGGCCTGGTAGTCGCTGGAGAGCGAGGTCCCTAGGGCCTGTTTGGGATTGTGGTCCTGACCTGCTGGTTCGGCATGATGCGGGGTCGTGAGCGATGCGCGACGCCATGACCTGTCCGACGAGATG
>NZ_JBFAAH010000039.1:0-39459 GCF_040639635.1 Promicromonospora sp. NPDC023805
CGGGCGCCGGCGCGCGCGGGGCGGCGGCGGGGGGGGGGGGGGTGTGGCGTGTGCCGGTCGGGGTTGTGTCGGCCTGGGTCCACCCCCCCCCCCCCCACCCAAACACACCCCGGATCCGTTGTGTCACCCCGAGCCTCGTCGACGCCGGACCGGGTCCGCCCGACTATCGGTCGACCGGCTACCCGGGACCTTCGGGTACTGGCAGGATGTCCCCGTGACCGATGACGCGACGCCTGAGAACACCGAGCGCACCTCCGAGACAGCCGGCCCCGAGGCGTTCGACCCCGCGACCTTCGACCCCGAGGCGGTGTCCGCGGAGGACTCCGTGCTCGCCGGAGAGGTCCTCGACTTCTGGGCCGCCACGCGCCAGTACGCGGGCCTGGCGAAGGCGAGCATCGTCGTGGGCCAGACCGTCGGCGAGACCGTGCCGCCGCAGGCCTGGTCGTTCGGCGACGAGCCGGAGCTCGCCGAGGAGCTGCTCGCCGCGGTGCTCGCGGGGGACAAGACGGCGACGTCGTCGGCCCTGTGGGACTACGACGCCGAGGGCGCGCCGCTGCCGGTCGTCGGCGAGCTGTCGATCCTGCTTGACGGCGAGAGCCACCCGCGCGCGCTGATCCGCACGACGAGCGTCGAGACCATCACGTTCGAGGAGGTCGACGAGGACTTCGCGGCGGCGGAGGGCGAGGACGACCGGACCCTCGAGTCGTGGCGCAAGGGGCATGAGGCCTACTTCCGCCGGAACCTCCCGGAGGGCCGGGAGTTCTCGCTGGACATGCCGGTCGTGTGCGAGCGGTTCCAGCTGCTCTACCCCCGGCCCTGATCTCGCACCGGGAGTGTCAGTGACCCGTCCTACCGTGTGAGCATCGGCCCGGACCGACGGGCTGCCGTTCTCACGCGAGGTGATGGCAATGACGCTGCGCTGGTACTCGACCGTCGTCGAGTCGACCGACCACAAGAAGCTGGCCCGCTGGTGGGGCGAGGCCCTGGGCTGGCCGGTCATCTTCGAGACGGACGAGGAGTCCGTGCTGGTACCGCCGTGGGCGCTCGAGCTCTCGGAGAAGCTGGACTTCCACCAGGTGCCGCCGGGGATGGTGTTCGTACCGGTGGGGCACGAGAAGGTGGGCAAGAACCGGCTGCACTGGGACTTCGCTCCGCACACGAGCGACGACCGGGACGCGGAGATCGCCCGGCTGGTCGAGCTGGGCGCGACGGTGATCGACATCGGGCAGCCGGCCGACGCCAGCTGGACCGTCCTGACGGACCCGGACGGCAACGAGTTCTGCGTGCTCTCGGCGAGGGACCAGTAGCGCCGGCGGTCGATGAGTTTGGGTCCCGGTCGTCGTCGGTAGTGCATGAGCACACCTATCAAGGCCAAGAATCTCGGTGACCTCTACGAGCTGTCACCGCTCCAGTGGGAGCCCGTCGCCGCGGCGCTCGCAGACATCGGGGACCAGGCGCCGGGCGGCCGGGGTCCGGACCGCCACTCGCACTGGCTCACGACCGTCAACGCCGACGGCAGCCCGCACACCACCGGTGTCGGGGCGTTCTGGGACGACGGCCGGTTCTATGTCGTGTCCGGCCGTGGCGTCCGCAAGGGGCGGAACATGGAGCGCGAGCCGCGGTGCACCATCGCCGTGGCGGCGGACGACTACGACGTCGTCGTCGAGGGTGTGGCCGAGCTGGTGACCGACCGCGTCACCGTCGCACACATCGCCGAGGTGGCGGCCGCGGGCGGCTGGCCCGCGGAGGTGGACGAGTCCGGGACCGCGCTCACCGCTCCGTACAGCGCCCCGTCGGCGGGACCGGCTCCGTGGCACGTGTACCGCGTGACCCCCACGAGGGCCAACGCCCTGTTCGTGCGGGACCCGGGCGGTGCGACGTCCTGGACGTTCGAGTGATGCGCATGCCGGACCCGCTCGACGGCCGTCCGATCGGGACATTCGTGCGTCCATTCCGTGAGACCAGCGTCTCATTCACCCGCTCGCGCGCGTAGGCTCCTGACATGGCACAGGTGGGTAGGGCAGAGGGCATCGACCTCGCAGTGGTCGCAGGTGACGGCATCGGTACGGAGGTCGTGGAACAGGGCCTCGCAGTGCTCGAGGCGGCGCTCGCGCCGTCGGGCACCAAGCTCTCCACCACCGAGTTCGACCTCGGTGCGCGCCGCTGGCACACGACCGGCGAGACCCTCACCGACGAGGACCTCGAGAAGATCAAGAGCCACGACGCGATCCTGCTGGGCGCCATCGGCGACCCGTCGGTCCCGAGCGGCGTGCTGGAGCGCGGGCTGCTGCTCAAGCTGCGCTTCGCGCTCGACCACTACGTGAACCTGCGCCCGACCAAGCTGTACCAGGGCGTCACCAGCCCGTTGGCCGACCCGGGCGAGATCGACTTCGTGGTGGTCCGCGAGGGTACCGAGGGCCCGTACGTCGGCAACGGCGGCGCGCTGCGCGTGGGCACCCCGCACGAGATCGCCACGGAGGTCAGCGTCAACACGGCGTTCGGCGTCGAGCGCGTGGTCCGGGACGCGTTCGCCCGGGCGAACGCCCGCCCGCGCAAGCACCTCACGCTGGTGCACAAGCACAACGTGCTGGTGCACGCCGGCCACCTGTGGCGCCGCACGGTCGAGGCCGTGAACGCCGAGTTCCCCGACGTCACCACCGACTACGCGCACGTCGACGCCGCGACCATCTACCTGACGACGAACCCGAGCCGGTTCGACGTGATCGTCACGGACAACCTCTTCGGTGACATCCTCACCGACCAGGCGGCCGCGATCAGCGGCGGCATCGGGCTCGCGGCCTCGGCCAACATCAACCCCGACCGCACCGCTCCGTCCATGTTCGAGCCGGTGCACGGTTCGGCCCCCGACATCGCGGGTCAGGGCAAGGCCGACCCCACGGCCACGATCCTCTCGGTGTCCCTCCTGCTGGACCACCTCGGCTTCGCCGCGGAGTCCGCGCGGGTACACGACGCCGTAGCGGCGGACCTCGCGGCCCGCGGCGACGCCGTACGCACGACCGACCAGGTAGGCCGCGACATCGCGGCCCGCGTGACCGGGTAAGCACGCTGCACGACGGCGGCGCCCGGGTCGCGTAGACCGAACCGGGCGCCGCTTTCGTACGTCGAAGGCCGTCCGGGCAGGCGCCCGGCTCGGAATGCTCCTCCTGCCTTGCCGGGCGTGGAAGACTGACAACAGCATTCCGGTGAAAGGCATCGACATGACAACAACGACGGATCCCATCCTCCCGACGCGGCTCGAAGACCTGGTGGCGCTCTTCGACGTGCGGCCGACGGACGTGCCGACGCCGGACGCCGAGCGCGCCGCGGCGCTCAGCGCGCCGAAGTTCGGGACAGTGTTCACGGACCACATGGCGCGGGTCTCCTGGACCAGCGCCGACGGCTGGAAGGACCGGCGGATCGAGAAGTACGGTCCGCTGCAGCTCGACCCGGCGACGGCAGTGCTGCACTACGCGCAGGAGATCTTCGAGGGCCTCAAGGCCTACAAGCACGCCGACGGCTCGGTCTGGACGTTCCGTCCGGACCAGAACGCGGCACGGTTCGCCCGCTCGGCGCACCGGCTGGCGCTGCCCGCGCTCAGCGTGGACGACTTCATCGGGTCCCTGGCGGCCCTGGTCCGCACGGACATCGAGTGGGTGCCCGACGGCGAGGACTCGTCGCTGTACCTGCGGCCCTTCATGTTCGCGTCGGAGTCGTTCCTCGGTGTGCGGCCCTCGCTCGAGGCCGAGTACCTGGTGATCGCGTCGCCGGTCGGCCCGTACTTCGCCGGTGGCGTCAAGCCAGTGTCGATCTACGTGTCCGAGCAGTACCACCGGGCGGGGCCGCCCGGAGGCACGGGCGACGCGAAGTTCGGCGGCAACTACGCGGCGAGCCTGCTGCCGCAGCGCGAGGCACAGCAGCAGGGCTTCGACCAGGTGTGCTTCCTCGACGCCGGGAGCAGCAAGTACCTCGAAGAGCTCGGCGGCATGAACGTCTTCCTCGTGATGGACGACGGGACGGTCCACACGCCCGAGCTCGGCTCGATCCTCGAGGGGATCACCAGGGCCTCGGTCCTGCAGCTCGCGGGCGACCGCGGGTACCAGGTGGTGGAACGGCGCATCCCGCTCGCGGAGGTCGTGGCAGGGCTCGGGTCCGGGAAGGTCAAGGAGTTCTTCGCGTGCGGCACCGCCGCCGTCGTGACGCCGGTGGGGCGCCTCGCGGGGAGCTCGTTCGACCACGAGATCAACGGCGGTGAGCCTGGCGAGCTGACGATGGCGATCCGCCAGGAGCTCACCGATATCCAGTACGGCCGCGCCGAGGACCGGCACGGCTGGATGCGCCGCCTGGCCTGATCCGGCCGCCGGCCGCCTCTGGAGGTCAGCCCCAGAGGCGGCCGATCGCGTCGCGCGCCACCAGGAACCCCACGATCCCCACCACCCACGCGGTGGTGCTTGCCGCGTTCTTGGTCAGCCAGCCGTCCAGCCGTCCGAGCGGCCGTTCCACGAGCCGCGACGCGAACACCCGCGCCGCCGTCAGCACGAGGGCCGGCGCGATCATGACCAGGCAGTACCCGAGGATCCACAGGCCCGACACCGGCCAGCCCGGCCCCTGCGTCCCGATCAGGCCGAGCGCCGCGAGGTAGGGGAGCATCGTCGCGACCTCGACGAGCCCGGCCCCGATCGCGAGGGCCGCGAGCGCCCGTCCGCTGCCGGACTCGCTGCTGAGCACCCGTTCACGCCAGCGGCTCAGCCGCCCGGCCCGGCCCGGCTCGGTGGCGGGCGGTGCGGCCACCTGGCCGTTCGCCGCACCGGCCGGCGCAGCGCCGTCTGCCGTGGCGCCCGGCACCGCCGCCCCCGCGGCAGGCTCCGTCGGCTTCTTGCCGCCGACGGGGTCGAGCTTGAAGCTCCACGCGAAGAGCGCTACACCCAGCACGAGCTGCGCGATGAGGAACGGGCGGGTGTCGGACAGAGTGCTCAGCGTGTCGCTCAGGGCGCCGGCACCGAGCAGGATCGCCAGCCCGACCAGTGCGTAGAACCCGGCTATCGACCCGAGGTAGAGAAGCATCCGTCCCACGCGCACCCGCCCGGGCGACATGAGGAGCCAGACGGGGATGAGCAGGGTCCCGAAGCTCGTCGAGTCGATGAGCGCGAGCACCGCGAGGGCACCGATCAGCGCGGCACCCGTGAGCTCGGCGGAGAAGAAGTCCATGCGCCACAGCCTGGCGCAGGCCCCGTGCGGGCGCATCGGCCGAAGCGCCGAGAAGGCGATACATCCTTCGGATGACACACGCCGCTCCTCCGCGTGCTGAGATGGTGGCATGTCCCGCACTGCCGACCTGATCGCGCCTCTGACCAGAGTGGTGCTGGCCGAGGACCGGCGCGGGGACGTCATCACGGCGGTCGGCCTCCTGGCCATCGCGCTCGCGCTCGACGCGCTCGGCCTGGTCCGAACGTCGTGGAGCGGCCTGGCCGGCGTGTCGTCGTGGTGGTTCGTCGCCCCCGCCGTCGTCGGCTGCATCGCGCTGGTGTGGCGCCGGTTCCACCCGCTCGGGGCGCTCGGTGTCGTCACGGTCGCGTTCGCCGCGGACGTGGCGCTCGGCGGCAGCGTCGGCCTGCTCGTGGTGCTGTGGGAGGCGCTGTACGCGGTGCACATCCATGGCCGCCCGGCGGCGCGCCGGGTCACGGCGATCGGCGTCGGCGCGGTATCGCTCGCCTCGATGATCGTGGTCGGTGAGGCCACCGGTGAGGCGAGGTTCGCGATCCTCGCCGGGCTCCAGGCGGTCACCCTCCTGGTCATGCCGATGTGGTGGGGTGCGAACGTCCGGCAGGGCCGGGAGCTCACCGCGGCCGCGCACGAGCTGGCGCGGCTCGAGCGGGAGCGCGGCAGCGCACTCCTCAGCCTCTCCGAGGCCGCGAGGCACGACGCCGTCCGCGCCGAGCGCACCTCGGTCGCGCGCGACCTGCACGACGTCGTCGCCTCGCACCTCTCCGCCATCACCATCACGTCCGGTGCGGCGCTCGCGGGCGAGCCGGAGCCCGAACGGGACCGTGCGGCGCTGCGCAGCATCCGTGCCGAGAGCCTCGCCTCGCTGCAGGACATGCAGGCCATGATCCGGGTGCTCTCCGCGGGCTCCGCCGGGGCGTCGGGCGGCTCCGACCTGCTGGCCGCGCCGCGCGTCGCGCAGCTGCCACCAGTGCTGGAGCAGGTGCGGCTCGCGGGACTGGAGCTCACGGTGACCGATCCCGACGGCGTGCTGAGCGGCGACACGGTCCTGCCGGCGGCGGTGGACCACGCGGTGTTCCGCGTCGTGCGGGAGTCGCTGACGAACGTGCTCAAGCACGGCGGTGCCTGTGTCGAGGTGCGGGTCGTCGCGGCTGACACGCTGGAGCTCGAGGTGTACGACGACGGCGTCCGTCCCGGCGGCGCTACCCGTGACCCGGCCGATGTCGGCGGGGGGACCGGCCTGGGTCTGGTGTCGATGCGTGAACGTGTCGAGTCGCTCGGCGGCTCGTTCGCCGCAGGACCGGCGGAGGACCGGCCGGAGGACCGGTCCGACAGCGGGTCCGACGGCGCCGGCTGGCGGGTCCGGGCGGTCCTGCCGCTGCCGGCCATGGTGGCGGCCATGGCGGCGGACAGAGCGGCGGACAGAGCGGCGGACAGAGCGGCGGCCGAGCCTGCGCCGTCGGACCGCGCGATCCCGGGGCTTCACGCATGATCCGCGTCCTGCTCGCCGACGACCATGCGGCCATCCGCGCGGGCCTGCGCATGCTGCTCGCGACCGCGGGCGACATCGAGGTGATCGGCGAGGCCGGTGACGGCGCGGTCGCGGTGGCGAACGCGCGGGCGCTGCGGCCCGACGTCGTCCTCATGGACGTCCGGATGCCGGGGACCGACGGCGTGACCGCTACCCGCCAGATCGTCGAGGAGGGCCTGGCCGAGGTCCTGGTGCTCACGACGTTCGACCTGGACGAGTACGTGTTCGGCGCGCTGCGGGCCGGGGCAGCGGGCTTCCTCCTGAAGACCGCGGAGGCGACGGCGCTGGTCGACGCGGTACGGCACGTCGCGGCGGGCGACGGCGTGGTGGCGCCAGAGGTGACCCGTCGGCTCATCGCGAAGCTTTCGGAACCGCAGGACGGGAACGGCGCGGGCGGCCGGGGCGGTCCCTTGCGGGCCCTGCCCGCGGACCTGACGCCACGGGAACGCGACGTGCTGGCCGGTCTCGGGTGCGGTCTGTCGAACGCTGAGCTGGCCGCCGAGCTGGTGATCAGCGAGGCCACCGCGAAGACCCATGTGTCGCGAGTGCTCGCCAAGCTCGGCGTCACGTCCCGGGTCCAGGCCGCGATCGCGGCCCGCGACGCGGGTCTCGCATAGATCATCGAAGCGCTTGCGTCCGGCTATTGACTTCACTCTTGGGCGCCCTCAGCATGGGAGCGTTCCCACAGGTGCACGAGAAAGGCCTCGTCATGCAGAGAACTGCACGCACCCTGGCCGGCATAGTTGCCGGCCTCGCACTGACCTTCGCTTCGGTCGCCCCGGCGGCTGGAGCCGCGACGACCACCGCCCCCGAGCCCGGCAGCGTAGCCGGCCAGACGCAAGCAACGGACAAGCACAAGCCCCGGTGCAAGCCCAAGCCCAGGTGCAGGCCCACCATCACGGATATCGCCGCCGACATGCAGCCGGGCTGGAACCTTGGCAACACCTTCGACGCGACCGGCAGCGACGAGACGTCGTGGGGCAACCCGCGCGTCACCGAGGAGTTCCTGGACCAGATCCGTGCCCAGGGCTTCAAGAGCATCCGCATCCCCGTCACCTGGGGTCAGCACCAGGGCGGCGCCCCGGACCACACCATCGACCCGGCGTATCTCGACCGCGTCGAGGAGGTAGTGGACTGGGCGCTCGACGACGGCTTCCACGTGATGATCAACATCCATCACGACTCGTGGCAGTGGGTGAACACGATGCCCACGAACCACGACGCCGTGCTCGACCGCTACAGCGACACCTGGACCCAGATCGCCGACCGGTTCCGCGACGCCAACACCCGCCTGCAGTTCGAGAGCGTCAACGAGCCGCAGTTCGCGAACAGCTCGGGCGAGGCCGCAGAGCTCGAGCTGCTGGCCGAGCTCAACAGTGTGTTCCACGAGATCGTGCGCGGCTCCGGCGGCCGGAACGCCGTCCGGCCGCTCGTGCTGCCGACGCTGCACACGGGATCCGATCCTGCCCTGCTCGACGCGCTGGCCGCGGAGATCGCCGCACTGGACGACCCGAACCTCATCGCGACCGTGCACAACTACGGGTTCTGGCCGTTCAGCGTGAACATCGCCGGGTACACCCGGTTCAACGCCGAGGTGCAGCAGAGCCTGACCGACCAGCTCGACCTGGTGCACGCCGCGTTCACCGCCCGCGGCGTGCCCGTGGTCATCGGGGAGTACGGGCTGCTCGGGTTCGACCGGCACACCGGGACCGTGGAACAGGGCGAGAAGCTGAAGTTCTTCGAGTACTTCGGCCATGCGGCCAAGCAGCGCGGCTTCACGACCATGCTCTGGGACAACGGCCAGCACTTCGACCGCACCGCGTACACGTGGCGGGACCAGGCGCTGTTCGACCAGATCTCGTCGAGCTGGACGGAGCGGTCCGGGACGGCGTCGTCCGACCTGGTGTTCGTGCCCGCCTCGGGCACCATCGCTGCCCAGAGCCTGACGCTCAACCCGAACGGGACCACCTTCGACGCCCTCCTGCACGACGGCGTGGAGCTGGCCGCCGGGACCGACTACACGCTCACGGGCGACCAGCTCACGCTCTCCGCGGCGCTGCTGGAACAGCTCGCGGGCGACCGCACGCCAGGTCCGGCGGACGAGCTGGTGGTCCGGTACTCGGGCGGCGTGCCGTGGACGGTGCGGATCCTCAACCAGGAGACGCCGGTGCTGCAGGGCGCGTCGGGCACGACGAGCTCGTTCGCGATCCCGACGTCGTTCACGGGCGACCAGCTCGCGACGATGGAGGCGAAGTACGCCGACGGATCCAACGCCGGCCCGCAGAACTGGACGTCGTACAAGGAGTTCGACGTGGCGTTCGCGCCGGACTACCCGGCCGGAACCATCAAGCTCAACCCGGCCTTCTTCGCCGAGGTCAACGACGGGACGGTCAACCTGACCTTCCACTTCTGGAGCGGCGACACGGTGACCTACACCCTGACGAAGACCGGAACCCAGGTAACAGGCACCCCCTGACCGCCCACCGGCGTCGTTGAGTGCGTGATCTTTGCCCCGTCAGACCGGCTGACGGGGCAAAGATCACGCACTCAACGAGGATCAGGCGGTCGTGCGGCGGACCACCGTGCGGCTCAGCGTTCCCGTGAGCAGGGACCAGACCGCGCAGCCGATGACTATCCAGACGATCGCGGCGAGGATCGCCGGGACTATCTCGAACTGGCCCGCGAAGGGCACCATGGCGAGGATCACCGTGGCGAGGCCCACCACCCAGCCGAAGAACGACCGCGGGCGGGGCGTGCTCATGACGAGCAGGTAGAGCACTATCGCCGCCACCAGCGCGAACAGCGCGCCTGCCACCACCCAGGCCATCATGTCGGACCCGGTGGCGAACAGGTCGGCCTGCGCCTGGACCTCGAGGTTGAGCACCTCCTCGAGGATGAAGTCGGCGGCCAGCCCGATGAGAGCCGCCACGACCATCGTCGCCAGCGCACCGGACCAGAACCGGCCGACCTCCAGACCGAGCCTGGGGTCCTGGGTGCCGGACGTGACCGGCTGCACGTGCGCTTCGTCGGGCGTCTGCCCCACCGCCTGGGTGGGCATACCTGGTGCCTGAGCCGGCGGCGGTTGGACCGGCGGCGGCTGCTCCCCGTAGTCCTGCCCGTAGGGGCGGTTCGGGTCACTCATGGTGTACCTCCCGGTTGTGAGCCCTATGTCCCACTCCACCATGGAACCGAGCCGCACGCACGGGCGCAACAGGAAGAACGTGGGTAGTGGTGCCCATGGTGCCCGCGTGGCGTGATCGCTATGGTCTGTGCAGTCGTTCCCCGGATGCTGGAGGTGGGCTGTGAGCGGGTTCGTCGGTGCCGACGTCGAGCAGCTGCGGTCGATGGCCACGTCCTTGGACGGTGAGGTCGACCGGCTGACGGGCGCGCTCGAGGCGGTGACCCGCGAGGTCGACGGCGTGCCGTGGTTCGGGCCGGCTTCCGAGGAGTTCAACGGCCTGTGGCACGGGCTCCATCGCCCGGCCGCCGTGGCGGCGGTGGTGGCCCTGTCCGACATGGCGGGAAAGCTCCGGGCGAACGCCGACGCCCAGGAGCAGACGAGCGCCGACCTCGGCGGGAGCGCCGGCGCCGTGGGTTCCACGGCCGGGCCGGCGCCGTCGATGGTGCCGGTCGCGGCCCATCTGGCCCTTCCCGGGCGGGACAGCGGCGAGGGTGAGGCCCCTGCCCCTGAGCCGGCCCCGCCGATGGGGCCGTTCGCGCCAGGGCACGCACCCGGAGAGGCAGGTGGGCCCGGCGTGGTGATCGGTCCGCCCACCAAGCCCGACATCAAGTGGGACGAGGACTTCGAGTACGGCTCTGCCGACCCGGGGTTCAGCGACTACGTCGACTGGAACACCTGGGGGCTGAAGGAGAAGGCGGCCCACCTGCATCCGGGCCTGCAGGACGCGGCCGACTTCTACAGCCACTACCGGGACAACACCGGGCTGCCCAAGGAGTTCGACTACGAGGAGGCGTACAGCGACGACGACCACGTGCGGCAGCTCGTGGACAACGAGATCGCCCGGACGCAGCAGGGCGTCGACCAGCTCATCGCGTCCGGGGCGAGCGGGGAGTTCTCCGTGACCGGGGACGCCCACGCGACCTCGGCGGACAACCTCTACCCGAAGACGGAGAACTGGCAGAAGACCATCGGCGCGTACCAGCAGTGGAGCAGCGGCGACGTCAAGGTCATCGGAGACCAGGCGAGCATGACCGTGACGGTGCACGCCGAGGACTACTACAACTTCAACTCCGGCGACAAGGACATCGCGAGCGGCGCCCCGGACGACGCCAACGGGCGGTTCACGGAGCTGGGGTGGGCGAAGCCGTTCGAGAGCAACGGTCAGGTGACGCGAGTGGTCACGTGGACGGTCGGCGACCCGGGCAGCGTCAAGGTCGCGGAACCGGAAGGTGGTCGCTGATGAGCAGGCATCGCAGCTGGGCGCTCGTCGCGGGGCTCGCGGCAGTGCTGCTGCTGACCACCGCGTGCGGCGGGTCGAACGGTACGGACGGTACAGGCGGACGAGGAGACGGCATGTCTGAGGAGTCGGCGATCGGCGAGAAGTTCGGGGACGGCGAGCTGCGGACGGACCTGGAGCCGTTGACCAAGCGGTTCTCGGCCCTCGGTACACCGGTGGGCGCCGAGTGGATGGGCGGCACGCTGGGCGATGCCCCGGGGCCCACCACCTACTGGATCGACGCGGTGATCGAGGTCGACCCCGCCGTCGCCGACGAGCTGCGTTCCACCTACGCGCCCGAGGCGGCCAGCACGCCGCCCGACGTGGTCAGCGGTATCCAGGACAAGCTACCCGCGGGCACGCTGCTCTCCTCCGACGCCCTGGACAGCGCGGTAGCAGGTGGCGGGTTCGCCACCGACGTCTACGTGGCGCAGGACGAGCCGTTCGTGGTCCTGGCGGCGTACGGGTCATCGAGCTAGTCCGCAAGCCCTATTCTCTGCACGTGGAGGCGTTGATATGAGCGAGATGCACGGCGCAGACGTCGAGGCGCTGCGGGCGCTGGGCACCGCGATGGAGCGGCACGGCGAGACCCTCGAGCTTGCGGTCGGCCAGCTCACCGATGCCGTGACGTCGGTCCAGTGGTCCGGACAGGACCACGAGGAGTTCCTCAACGAGTGGCAGGTGCGCCATGCGGTGGCGCTCCTGGCCGTGGCGCAGGCGATCGCGGCCGCTGGGGCGAAGGCGGTCGCCAACGCGGACGCGCAGGAGCAGACCAGCGCGTCCTACGACGGGGGCGGCGGCGGGGGCCCGTCGGGGATCCCTGAGGGGACCGACGGGAGCTCGTCGGAGGGGCAGGGGAACAAGCGGAAAGAACCGGAGGGCGCGCCGAGCGGCCTGGGCAAGGTCGAGGACATCGGCGCGGTGCCGCTCGACACCGCGGCGATCGACGCGAGCAAGATCGAGCAGGGATCGCTCGCCGACTGCTGGTTCCTCGCGTCCGCGGGTGCGGTCGCCGAGAGCGACCCGGAGTGGATCCAGGAGCACATCAAGTACAACGCCCAGGACGGCACCTACACGGTGACGTTCTACCGGGACGGCGAGCCTGTGGAGATCACCGTCGAGGACACCGCGTACCAGAACGCCGCGGGTGACCCGAGCGGCGCCCCGTCGTGGATCACCGTCTACGAGAAGGCTGCCGTGGTGTACATGGGCGGCGAGTACGGGGACATCGAGTACGACAGCGCCTCGAAGGCGATGGAGATGATCACCGGTAAGGACACCTCGAGCGACTCGCTCGACCCCGCCCTGCCGTGGGAGGACCCGCCCAGCCTGCAGTCCATCGGCGAGCGGGTGAAGAACGGCGAGCCCGTCGTGGCCGCCAGTCCGGACGGCGGCGGCTGGTTCGGCGACCCGCCACCCGACAAGGAGGTCGTGAACAACCACGTGTACACCGTGCAGGGCGTGTCGGAGGACGGGAAGACCATCACCCTGGTCAATCCGTGGGGACCCGATGGCGGCACCGGGTCGGACGGCACCACGAAGCCCGGCACGATCACGATGTCGGCGGACGAGTTCTACGAGAACTTCGACTCGGTGACCTACGGTGAGTCGACCAAGTGACCGACCTCGAAGCCCTGGCGGAAGGACCTGCCGTGCCTGACGAAGGACGCCCCGCCGTGCCCACGGAGTCCGTGCCCACGGAATTCCTGGTCCGCGTGAAGCAGAGTGCTCAGTTGCGGATCGGGACGGCTCGGGTCGCCGTGATGGTCGCCGGCCCGCGCGAGGGCGTGCCGACGGCGCGCCTGCTCGTGCGCGCCGACGACGGCCGCCGCGCCCAGTCGGACGTCGAGGTCGGCCAACGGGTGGACCTGTTCGACGAGGGCGAGCTCGAGCTCGTCGGCGTCGAGGGCGGCCGTGACCCGAAGGAGAAGAGCGCGGTCCTGGTCCGCCACCTCCCGCACCAGCCCTGAGCTCGCACCAGCCTTAGCGGAGGTCCTGGAGGTCCAGCACCAGTCCCTTGACGGCGGACGCCGGGACCTGGCCGGCGTCGTCGTCGACCCAGCGGGCCACCGACGCCGGGACGTCCGCGTCCGAGCACAGCACGAGCGGTGTGTCCGCCGACGAGTCCGGCAGGCGCCCGTGCGTGCCGCGCACGTAGGACGCGTCGAGCGGCGTGGTGCTCATGGCGTACCGCAGGCCGAGCTTCTTGCGCACCAGGTTCAGGCCCGCCTTCGCCTTCGCCAGGGGATCGGCGGGGTTGAAGAACAGCTCGGCGGGGTCGTAGCCGGGCTTGCGGTGGATGTCGACGCCGCGCGCGAACTCGGGCGCGCGGTCGTCGTCGAGCCAGTAGTAGTACGTGAACCACGCACCCGGCTCGGCCACCACCACCAGCTCGCCCGCCCGCTCGTGGTCCAGCCCGTACTTCGCCTGCGCCTCGCGGTCGAGCACCTCGTCGACGCCGGGCAGGCCCCGCAGCAGGTCCGCCACCCGGGCCACGTCCGACGCATCGTCGACGTACACGTGCGCCACCTGGTGGTCGGAGACGGCAAACGCTCGCGACGTCCACGGGTCGAGCTGCTCGCGGCCGTCCTGCGTGTAGACCTCCAGGAAGCCCTCGCGCCGCAGGATCCGGTTGATGTCCACCGGCTGGTTCGCGGGCCCGATGCCGTACTCCGACACGACGACGACGGTCACACCCGCGGCCGCGGCGTCGTCCAGGAGCGGGGTCAGCACGACGTCGAGCTCGGCCGCCGCGCGGTCCGCCTCTGGCGACTCCGGCCCGAAGCGCTGCAGGTCGTAGTCGAGGTGCGGCACGTACGCGGTGGTGAGCTGGGACGTGCGGGTCCGCAGCAGGTGCCTGGTCACGTCGACTATCCAGCGTGACGAGGCGATGGACGCCGTCGGGCCCCAGTAGGTGAACAGCGGGAATTCGCCGAACCGGCCGACCAGGTCGTCGTGCAGCGCCACCGGCCGGACGTACGCGTCCGGCGACTTGCGCCCGTCGGCGTGGTAGACCGGGCGGGGCGTGATCGTGACGTCGGTCGTCATGCCCATCGCGTACCACCAGCAGACGTTGTCGGCGGTGTACATCGGATCGTGTCCGCGGCCCGCCTCCCAGATCTTCTCGCCCGCGACCAGCTTGTTGTGCTGCCGCCAGAGGTACACGTCGCCGAGCTCGCGGAAGTACCAGCCGTTGCCGACTATCCCGTGCTCGGCGGGCATCAGCCCGGTGAGCATCGTCGACTGCACGCTGCACGTCACCGCGGGCAGCACGGTGGCGAGCTCGGACTGCCAGCCCGCCGCCGCGAGCCGGCGCAGGCGCGGCATCTGGGCGAGCGCGCGGGCGGTGAGCCCGACGACGTCGAGCAGCAGGACCGGCCTCATGCGTAGGTTCCTTCCGTGGAGGTTGCGGTGACGTCGGCGCGGATCAGCAGGTTCTCCTGGGCCCAGCGCAGCTCGGCGGCGATCCCGGTGACGAGCTCGTCGGTGCCGTCGGGCAGCACGTCGGGCGGCAGGACCGACCACGTGTACGTCTCGACGTCGAGGTGCGCCTCGGCGCCGTGCGGTGCGGCCCGGACGGCGGCGACGGCGTCGCGCAGCACCTGGGTCGTCGCGGTGAGCGGCGGCGCGGGCTCGTGGTGCAGCGGCACGTGGAAGTGCACGCGCCACGGCCCCTCGCCCGGCAGGCCAGGTCGCCGCTCGGTGTCCCCGAGCGCCACGGGCAGGTCGTCCGAGGCCAGCACGTCGCCGGCCGCCGTCAGCTCGCGCACCTGGTGCAGGTAGCGCTTCTCGACGAACTGCCCGATGGCGTCCCGCGCGCCCGGCGCCGACAGGTCCGCGACCTCCAGGGCCGCGGACGCCTGCACCTTGACCACGCGCAGGCCCGCGTCCGTGATCCGGCGGACGGCGCCCGCCGGGTCGGCGAACGACACCGCCAGGTGGCACGTGTCCAGGCAGACGCCGACGTACTCGGGGTCGATCCGCCGGTCCTCGGGCCACTCGGAACCCGTCCGGGCGGCGAGCCACGAGACGACGTCCTCCACCGTGTCGAGCACGCAGCCCGGCTCCGGTTCGACAGCGATCCGCACGGTCTTGCCCGTACGCCGTTCCAGCTCGCGCAGCTCGGCCGAGAGCGTGGCGAACGCCTTGGTCGCCTCGTCGTCGTCGGCCCGGGTCCAGGGCGCGCGCCACGCCAGGGGCAGGGTGGAGATGGACCCGGAGGCGCCGTCGGGCAGCAGGTCGGCCAGCACGCGCGCGCAGGCGAGGACGTAGTCGAGGCGGGCGCGCTCGGCCCAGGTGGGGGAGTAGACGGCGAGCTTGACGACCTCGCGGTGGAAGCCGCCGTACGGGAAGGCGTTCAGGGTGTGGACCTGGAGCCGGTGCTCGGCGAGCGCCGCGCGCAGCCGTTCCCGGTCCTCGGCAGACGCGTCGAGGCGGTGCGCCAGCTCGGCGGGCAGCCACAGGCCGACACCGAGCGTGTCGAGGCCCGCGGCCTCACGGACCGGGCCCGAGTAGCGGGCGAGCTGGTCGATGACCCCGTCGAGGTCCTCGGACGGGTGCACGTTGGTGCAGTAGGAGAGCAGCATCGTGATCCCCTCAGGCCCGCGCGCCGCGGAGCACGGACGAGCCCTCGAACTCGACGCCGGGGGTGGGCGGCGCCCCCTCGGTGAACCCGGGCACCGGGTCGAGCACGAGGTTGCCGGACTGCCCGTAGAACGCGACGGGGTTGCGCCACAGCACCTGGTCGACGTCGTCGTCGCTGAACCCGGCGGCGAGCATCGCCCGGCCGGTCTTCACGGTCTTGAGCGGGTCGGAGCGGCCCCAGTCCGCTGCGGAGTTCACGATCATGCGCTCCGTCCCGTACTCCTGGAGCAGGGCGACCATGCGGTCCTCGTCCATCTTGGTGTCGGGGTAGATGGAGAACCCGGCCCACGCCCCGGCGTCGCGCACGAGCGCTACGTTGGTCTCGTTGAGGTGGTCCACGAGCACGTGCTCGGGCGGCAGGCCGGACTCGTGCACGACGTCGAGCGTGCGGCGCGTGCCGGCGAGCTTGTCGCGGTGCGGGGTGTGCACCAGCACGGGGAGCTCGGCGTCGCGGGCCATCTGGAGCTGCGCGGCGAACACCTCGTCCTCCTCGGGCGTCATCGAGTCATAGCCCACCTCGCCCACGGCCACTACGCCGTCCTTGAGCAGGTAGCGGGGGACCTCGGCGAGCACCTCGCGCAGACGCGGGTCGTTCGCCTCCTTGGGGTTGAGCGCGATGGTCGCGTGGTGCCGGATGCCGAACTGTGCCGCCCGGAACCGCTCCCAGCCGAGCAGGGAGTCGAAGTAGTCGGTGAACGAGCCAACGCTGGTGCGCGGCTGGCCCAGCCAGAACGCGGGCTCGACGACGGCGCGCACGCCAGCGGCGTACATGGCCTCGTAGTCGTCGGTGGTGCGGCTCGTCATGTGGATGTGGGGGTCGAGGATGCGCAACGTCACTCCTTCGTGAGCCGGTCGAGATCGGTGGGTACGGGGCGGCCGGCCGCCCGGCGTTCGGCCGCGAAGTCGCGGGCCATGCGGTCCAGCTCGGCGTCGGCCCGGGTCTCGAGACCGCTGGCGGCCGCAAGGCTCACGCCCTGGAAGACGAGCTTGAGGACCGCGTGCCGCCACGTGTGCTGGTCCAGGTACCGGGCACCGAACGGGCCGACGGCGGCCGCGACGAGGCTCGGGTCGTTGGTCCGCAGGGCGTCCGCGGCGAGGTCGAGGCCTGCCGCTACGAGAGCGGCGGCCTCGGCACCATCGAGGTTCCCGCGTTCTTCCAGAGCGTCCAGGCCCCGCAGGACACCGCGTCGCTCTGCCCCGTCCCCCTGCTGGTAGAGGACGACCAGACGTGCAGCACAATCCGGTCCGGTGCCCACGGCGTCGGCCAGCGCTACGACGAGGGCGGCCCGAGCGGCGTCGTCGACCGTGCCGTGCACGACACCGGTCGGGTCGGTGTCCGGCCGTCGTGGTCCACGCCCGACGCGGCGGGCCGCCAGCGCGAACGCGCGGGTGACACCTTCGGGGTCATGGGCGATGTCCGCACGCGCCGCATCGAGCCAGGCTGTCGCGGGGGTGGCGTCAGCAGCGTTCATGACCCGGTCCTTTCTCCGGCAGGCGTGTTCCCGGTCGGCGTGCCGATGACCGCACCCCACGCCCGCATCAGGGCCGCGCGGCTGTCGAGGGCGAGCCGGGGGGCGTCGTGCGAGTGGCGGGGCAGCTCGACGGCGGCGACCCCCGTGTAGCCGACGTCGGCCAGGGTGGCGAGCACCATCGGCAGGTCGATGGCGCCCTCGCCGAACGGCCTGTGCTCGTGGTGCGTGCGCGGCATGTCGTCGAGCTGCACGTTGCTCAGGTACGGCGCGGCGGCGCGGAGCGCGCCCTCCACGCCGTCGGGCTCCACGACGAGGCAGTGCCCGACGTCGACGGTGATCCCCAGCTCGGGCGGCATACCGACGTCGTCCAGGAGCCGCAGGGCGTCGTCCACCGTCTCCACGAGCATGCCCGGTTCGGGCTCGACCGCGAGCCGTACCCCGCGTTCCCCGGCGTACTCCACCAGCGCCGGGATGCGGTCCCGGAGCCTCGCCCAGCCGTCGGCCGGCGCGGCGTCGTCCGGCAGGATCCCGGAGAAGAAGGAGACGCAGCGGGCATCGAGGTCCGCTGCGACCTCGATGGCCCGTTCGAGGTAGCGCATGCGCAGCGTGGCGTCCCGGTCGACGAGCGTGGGCCGGTGCTTGTGCAGCGGGTCGAGCAGGTACCGGGTGCCGGTCTCCACGACCACCGCCGCACCCGTGCCGCCGCGCATCCGCGCGAGGTGGGCGCGGAGCGCGGTGACGTCGTCACCGGCGAGCGGCGCGAACGGGTCGAGGTGCGGAAAGCCGAGGGTGAGCGCCACGGCGTCGTACCCGACGTCGTCGAGCACGTCGAGCGCGCGGTGCAGCGGGTGGTCGCCAAAACCGTTCGTGCCGTAGCCCAGCAGGAACGGGGGTTTCATGTGATGCTCACCCCTGCCTTGCCGCGCGCTCGGCCCAGGAGCCGCAGCCCGTACCCGACGGCGGCGACCCCGGCCAGGAGCGCCGTCGTACCGAGGCCTCCCGAGCGGGCCGCCCAAGCGGCCTGGAGCGGCACCATCGCCTGGATCCCGGACCGGGTGGCGGTCCGGGCGTTGCCTGCGGTGGGCGTGACCGCCGCGCGGACCTGCGCGGGCAGGCAGGCCGCCGCGTAGGCGCCGGCGGCCGCGACGGTGGTCCAGCGGACGGCGGTGCGGCGGCCGGGAGCGGCGAAGCCGGCGGCCGGCGCGGTGGCCGCGGCAGCGGCGGCCCCCGCGAGGGTTCCGACGGCGACGCCGCCCGCGACCCGCGTGGTCGTGCCGTGCACCTCGCCGCGCGAGAGCACCGTGAGGCCGAGCGTGTGGGCGGCGAGGCCCGCGGCGGCCGGGAGCGCGGACCGCATGCGCCCGGGCGTCGCGCCGAGCAGCACGTCCAGCCCGCGGCACGCGGCCATGACGAACGGTCCCGTGGGGTGGTCCTTGGCGACCAGGTCGTAGGTCCAGACGCAGGCGACGAGCGGGACGGCGACCGCAAGGGCCCGGCGTCCGCCGGCGATGCCCGCCGCCGCCACGCCGGCCGCGGTGAGCGCCGTGCCTACCGTGAGCGCACCGCGAGGGGTCACCCGGCCGGAGGGGATGGGCCGTTCGGGGCGTTCTACGGCGTCCAGGTGCCGGTCGGCGTAGTCGTTCAGGGCCATGCCGCCCAGGTAGAGGCAGGCCGACGCGACGGGCAGCAGGGCGTGGCGCCCCCGGAGCGCCGTAGGCGACCCGGCGCGGGCGGCGGCAAGCCCGGCCAGCGAGTCGCCGACCACGCTCAGCGCGGCGGGCGCCCGTACCAGCTCGCCGACATCCCGGAGCGTCGGCCGGTGGGTCGGCCGGTGGGCCGGAGAGCGGGCCGGCTCGTCCGACGAGTCCCGGAGCGGGGGGTCGAAACGGGGGGTGAAGCGGGGTTCCGGCACCTGGTTCATCGTTGGACCTGCGCCGACGTGCGCCGGACCCATCCCTCGAGGGCGCGGGCCTGCTCGGCGGCGTCGTGCACGTCGGAGTCCCACGGGTCCTTGAAGAAGAACCCCAGCTCCTCGATGGTCCCGCTGATCCCGGCGGCGTGCGCGAGTGCGAGCAGGCGGGCCAGGTCCAGCACGAGCGGAGCGGCGAGCATCGAGTCGTGGGCGCTCCAGGTGGTCTGGAGCGTGAGCCGCGAGCCGAGGAAACCCTCGACGTGCACGTGGTCCCAGGCGACCTTGATGTCCCCGAGGTCGGGCACGTTGTCGATGTGCAGGGGCGTCGTCTCGCTGCCCGTCAGCGCTGTCAGGCCACGGGCCTTGGTGGCGAGCTTGCTGCGGACGGCGTCCGGGTCGGCGAGCGTGGCGCCGTCGCCGCCGCCCAGCAGGTTGGTGCCGGACCACGACAGCACCTTCAGGTTGCGCGCGGCGAACGCCGGGGCCAGGACGGTGCGCAGCCAGGTCTGGCCGGTCTTGCCGTCCTGCCCCGCGACGGGGATGCCGCGCTCGCGCGCGAGCCGGGCCAGGGCGGGTACACCCATGCCGGCCGACGGCGTGAAGGCGGCGTATGCGGCCCCGGCAAGGATCGCCGCGTACGCCGAGACGGAGGACGCCGGGAGCACCGCGCGGGTCGGGTCGGCGAGGGCGGTCAGCAGGGCGTCGGTGTCGTCGTGCTCGGGCACGTGGACCACCGGTGGCTCCGTCGAGGAGAGGTCCACCATCACCACCCGGGCCAGGTCGTGCCGCTCGCGGAAGGAGGTGATGTCGGCGGCGAGGCGTTCGGCGACCACCTGCTGGGAGGTGTTCTCCTTGCCCCCGCGCGGGTCGTACCCGGGACGCACCTCGGCGTCTGCCCGTTCGAGCGCGTCGTGGGTCGCGGCGAGCAGCCGGGGCGGGATCATCCCCGTCTCGACGAGGCTCTCCGCCCGCTTCGTCATGGTGACGGAGGAGATGTCGTGCCCGCCCACCACGAGGTCGGCGAACCCGGGCAGCCCCGCGGAGGCGAACGGTTCGCGAGCCGTGACGCAGCCCGTCGGCGGGGACTGCCCGTCGGCGATGGCCGCGAGGCCGGCTGTTGCGGTACTGGCCACG
This sequence comes from Promicromonospora sp. NPDC023805, assembly GCF_040639635.1. Classification (NCBI taxonomy): domain Bacteria; kingdom Bacillati; phylum Actinomycetota; class Actinomycetes; order Micrococcales; family Promicromonosporaceae; genus Promicromonospora; species Promicromonospora sp. NPDC023805. The sequence goes on from NZ_JBFAAH010000039.1 coordinate 20,371, forward strand.
GAGCCCCTGGCTCCGACGAACCAGATCCCTGTGCGTTCTGCTGCAGCGTGGCGTGCAGAGGCGTCGTGCATCATCGCTCCCCGGATCGACGTCGTCGTCCCGAGCAACCTATCCCGGACTTATGGCGGTTAGCAAACAAAAGTTCAAAGATCCGCGTAAGAAGCGAGATGCCCGACATCCACCGGAACTTTTCCGCTCCGTCAGGCGAGCCGTTCCAGTGCGCGCCGCGCCGCATGCACCCCGGACAGGCCGTGCACGCCGGGGCCGGGCGGGGTCGAGGCCGAGCAGAGCCATACGCCGTCCACCCCCGTCGCGTACGGGTCGCGCAGCCGCGCGGGCCCCAGCGCCAGCCGGGGGAGCGTGAGGGCCCCGCCGAGGATGTCGCCGCCGACGAGCGCGGCGTTGTGGTGCATCATCCGGGCCGCCGGCACGCACCGGGAGTCGACGACGACATCGCGGAACCCTGGCGCGAACCGCTCGATCTGCCGGACGACGTCCTGCGTCACGTCCCGGTCGGAGCCCAGTGGCACATGCGCATAGGCCCACAGCGGCCGCACCCCGCCGGACGCCCGTCCCGGGTCTGCCACCGAGGGGTCCGAGACCAGGCAGACCGGCCGCTCGGCATGCCGGCCGGCTGCCACAGCGGCCTCCGCCCGGGCGATGTCCGCGAGGCTGCCGGACACGTGCACGGTCCCGGCCCTCCCGACGTCGGGCACCTCCCACGGGACCGGACCCGAGAGCGCGAAGTCCACCTTGGCCGCCGCTCCGCGCCGGGCGGGCGCTGCGAGCCGACGCCGGACGGCCGCGGGCATCAGGTCGCCGAACACGGCTGCCGGCACCTCGGGCGCGGTGTCGAAGAGATAGGCCCGCGCGGGCGGCAGGTCCGCTCGGGTGGCCACCCGGTGGCCCGTGACGATCTTCGCCCCGGCCGCGTCCAGCGCGGTGACGAGCGCGTCGACGATCGCCCGCGACCCGCCTCGCGGGACCGGCCAGCCGCCGGTGCCGTGCGCCAGCGCCGCGAGCAGCAGTGCGACGGCCGCCGCGGGCACCGAGGGCAGCGGCGTGATGGCGTGCGTACCGACCCCGGCGAGCAGCGCGGGTGCGACGTCGCCCCGGAACCCCAGGGCTCGCTCGCCCCCGGGCCGGAGCATGGTCCCGGCCGCCGCGACGCGGGCGCCCAGCCCGGCGAGCAGAGCCAGGTCCTTCGCGCCGGACGTGCCCCGCAGCACGGCGCCGGGCAGCCGGGGCAGGTCGCCGAGGGCGAGCCCGGCGAGCCGGGCGGCATCCTCGGACAGCCGGCCGACCATCCGCTCCCACGCCCGTCCGTCCGCGCCCAGGCCCTCGACGGTCCGGTCGAGGGAGCGGTACGCGATCCCGGCTCGACCACCGGGCAGCGGCTGCGCGTACGACACCTCCGGCGTCAGGAGCTCGATGTCCAGCTCACCCAGGAAGGGCGAGGCCCAGGCCATCGGGTGCACCGCCGAACAGATGTCGTGGACGATGCCGGGCGCGAGCCCCAGGTCGAGCGTGCGCGCCCCGCCACCCGGCGTGTCCTGCTCCTCCAGCACCGTCACGGTCAGTCCGGCACGGGCGAGCACGAGGGCGGCGGCCAGCCCGTTCGGCCCCGCCCCGACGACGACGGCGTCCGTCACGTCGCCTCCCCGGCCCGGCCGGCTCCGGCGATCCCCGTGGTGATCCCCGTGCCGGCGAACCCGCCGCGGACCGTCGGGCGCCGCTCCACGGAGGTCCGCCGGCCGGCCCCGGGCCTGCCGCGGGTCGCGGACCAGCGTGGGAGGACGCCCGTGGCCAGGGCCACGGCCCAGGCCGTCAGTGCCCATGCGGAGTAGTCGAGGCCGAGGAACGCCCAGATGCTGGCGTGCATGAGGGTCACCGCGGCAGCGAACGGAAGCCGGGCCGGCCGCCAGGCGAGCCACAGCGGCGCCGACAGCTCGAGGGCCAGGGCGCCGCCGGCCAGGAGATTCGGCAGCACCGGTGCGTCGGCGACGAGGTGGGTCAGCCACGGCCCGAAGGGCGACGTCCCCTGACGCAGGATCCACGTCATCGAGTCGCCGAGCACCCAGTCGGCGCCACCGTTCGCCAGCTTCTGCGCGCCGGTCAGGAAGTAGACGGTGCCCAGCACGCCGAGCGCGGCACGGGGTGGCCAGCCCCACGCCGGGTCGCGGCCATCGGCAGCGGATTCGTGCGGGTCCCCGAACCGGTCCGCGAGGCTGTCCGGCATCCGGGCGAACAGGAGCGGGAAGGCGACGGTGAGGCCCAGGAGGTCGTTGTGCGTGAACTTCCCGGACGCGCCCCAGAGTCCCGCCAGCACCAACAGCGCACCCCAGGCGAGCGCGAACCCCGCGCGCGGTGCCCGGCGCGTCAGGACCAGCGCGACGCCGGCGAGCCCCGCGATCTGCAGAGCGGTCAGCACGGGCGCCGGGATCGGGCCCGGCAGCCAGCCGAGGAGCCAGAGGTGCTGGGTGAGCTCGGGCGGGCGGTGCGCGATCAGCGTCCAGTCCCGCGTCGCGAGCCGCAGGCCGAACAGGAGGGCCAGCAGCGTCTGCAGGGTGAGGAGGCGCCCGCCAGGCCCGGGCGCGACCAGCGCGGCGTCGAGCCGCCGGAGCACCGCGACCACCTTCCGGAGCAGCGTGCTCACAGCTCGCCTCCCGCACCGACGCGACCGGTCCAGGAGACGTCCTCGACGGTCTCGGACCAGGTGAGCGTGGCTGGGTCGACCACCCGGCGCACATGCTCGGTACGCAGCTCGCGGACCGCCGCCGGGTCCAGGCCTGCCTCCTCCAGCCAGGTGGTGAGCATGACCCGTCGCGCGCCGGGGTCGGCGTCCGGGAGCCGCGGGAGAAAGCCCTGGGTGGGGCTGAGCACGGGATCCGGACCCCTGCCGACCGTGGCCTCCCGCCCGTCGTCGAGGGTGGCGACCAGCCGAGTGGTGGTGACCGTGTCGGTGCGCACGCCGCTGAACAGCTTGTAGGCGGACAGCGGCCAGAAGTCGACCTGTGCCACGGCTGTGGCGAGCAACATGCTGAGCGTGCCATAGGTGACGCGGCGGGCGAGCCTCATCGGTCCTCCTCAAATCCTGGACGGTTCGGGGTGCTGCGGGTGCGGGCCGTCGGCATGGACCGGTCCATGATCTTGCGTAGCAAGACTTGTCTTGCAAGTCTTGCATTGCAAGCCTTGTGACGCAAGGTCCGGATGGCCGTGCTCACAAGGGCCGACGGCGGGCCGGGGTGACGCGGGTGCTGGTCACCGTCCAGGCGGCGACCGTGGCCAGGACCGGTACGGCGATCGCGAGCGCGGCGAGCTGCTGCCAGGGGACGGCGAGCGGAAGGCTGGTCAGCAGCGTCCACCCGACGCCGATCAGCGTGCCCACCACGAGACCGAGCACCGATCCGATCACCGAGATCGTCGCCGCCTGCGCTGCCACCACCCGTCGGCGGGCCGACGGGCCGGCGCCCACCGCGGCGAGTGTCGCCAGGTCGGGCCGGGCGTCGACCGCGGACAGCGCCACCGCCGACCAGGTACCGACGAGCGCGAGGAACACCGCGGCGAGCGCTATCGCGAGGCCCATGACCGGCTGGGCGCCGCCGCTCCACGGTGTGGCGAAGGGCCCCATCACGTTCGAGACGTAGCTATCCGCGTGCTCGCCCGACTCGACCTCGACCGTCAGCCTCCTGGCCGCGTCGAAGCCGACGAGCGCGGCGTCTGCCCGGGCCTGCAGGAGTGTCACCTGTTCGTCCGCCGGGACCGCCGGGTTCTCGATCAGGTACGCACCCGTCGCGGACTCCGCGCCGATCTCGTCCAGGAGTGCCTCCGGCAGGATCGGGAGGTTCGGGAGCCGTTCCTCGGGGCCGCCGACGGCGACCGCAGGGAGCACCACTTCTTTCCGGGGCGAGGCGTCGCTGAATACCGTGCGGACGCTCACACGCGCGTTCCCGTTCTTGTCCACGTACGAGGGCGGCAGCGGGAGGCGTCCGTCGGCGAGCGCCTCCGCGACCTGGTCGAGGTGGTCCTCGGGGATGCCGAGCGCGTGCAGCAGGTCCAGGTCCGACCCGTCGGTGACCACGGGGCCGGGCCACCGGCCGAGATCGGCGAACAGGGGGTCGTCGCTGTCGGCCGCACCGACCGGGCGGACGAACAGGTCGATCAGCCCCTGGCGAGAGCCTGTTCCCGCATCACCGGCGGCGTCGGCTGGAGCCAACGCCATCGGGACGGGCAGGACCGGACCGGCGTCGGGGAGCGCCCCGTCGACGATCTCCTGAAGCCGTTCGGACTCGTCCTTCGAGAAGACCCGCCCGTAGCCCGGTGACAGTGCCACCGTCCCGGTCGAGGCCCACGGCTCGTACTGCGGGAGCTCCATGACGACCTCCTCGGCGTCCAGGTAGGTCAGTGCCGCGGACGCCCCGGCCATGGCGACCAGGACGGCCGCGATGGCCGGCACGGTGCGGGCCCGGTACCGGGCGGCGTCGCGCAGGGCGAAGCGCCAGGTCCAAGGCAGCCGGTGGGCGACCCTGCCGAGCAGGGCGACGATGCCGCCGCAGGCGAGGATGAGACCGAGGTCGGCGATCACGATGCCGGCGGCCAGCCCGACGGCCCAGTTCTGGGTACCCGCGACCACGGCAAGGACGACGCCGCCGACCGCCGCGGCCGCGCCGACGATGGTGGGCCGGCGCGATGTCGTGACCACGGGCCGCCGTCCGGCCAGCACCGTGACCACGTCCGCGCGGGCGGCCCGCCGGGCGGGCGGCCAGGCGGAGGCGACGGCGACCAGGACGCCGACCAGCAGAACGATGACGAGCGAGGCGCCGGGCAGGCGTAGCGCGGGGAGCCGGTCGGGGATCGCCTGGACGAGCACCGCCGCCGCCGCGATCCCCAGGCCCAGGCCGACCACGGACCCGGCTGCCCCGGTGAGCAGCCCGCGGGCGAGCATGACAGCGCGCAGGGTCGGCGCGGACGCACCGTTGACGGCCAGCAGGGCGAGCGACCGTGTGTCGCGCCGTGCCCCCACGGCGAAGGCCGGCCCGATGAGCCAGATCGCCTCCAGGAGCCCGACGACGATCAGCGCCAGGATGACGGCTACGGAGTCCCAGCTGATGTACCCGAGCCCGGAGCCTTCGGCGGACGGGGGCGGGTCGAGAAGTACGTCCTTGCTGGTCACGAACGCGCCGACGGCATTGAGGTTCTGGACGTCGGACCAGGTGACGGGTTCGTGCCCGGTCACGTACCACAGCGGGAAGTCGAAGCGTGCCGAGGTGACCTCCTCCGGCGGGGAGAGCGGCCCGGGCTCCGGCAGGAGGACCGGCGAGATCCTGCTGATGTACCGGGGCGCGATTCCGCTGATGGTCGCGGTGGTCGTCGTTCCGTCCCGCAGCATCACCTCGACGGTGTCGCCGAGGTCGAACCCCAGGTCCCTGTGGTGCTCGGTCACGGCGATCTCGCCGGTGCGGGGGAGCCTGCCCTCCAGGACCGGGATCCGGGCCGCGACGTCGGGCTCGGTGAAGTCGGTCTGGACGGCGACCGACATGGTGGCGTCGTCGCCGTCCTCCAGGCGCACCTGGTCCTTGAGCGCCCGCACCAGCCGGTCCCCGTCGGGCAGGAGGCCCTCGATGTTCTGCTCGAGCTCCTCGTACGACGTGGTGACCAGGTCGTCCTCGTAGTAGGTGTTCCAGCCCACCGGGTTCCAGAACCAGCGCTCGTCCTCCGGCTGCCAGAACTGCTCGACGGGCCCGCCGATGCCCTCGATCTTGGCCTGCAGCCCGGGCCCCAGCTCCGCCTCGACCTCGGCCGGTGCATACCGCTCGTTCGACTCCAGTGCGGTCACCAGGAACGACCCCGCCGCCACGGGCAGTGCCACCATCAGCGCGAGGAGCACCGCCCGCCCGGTGTGCCGGCGCAGGTCGCGCCGCGCCAGCCGGAACGCGAGCCGCCAGCGGCCGAGCGTCTGCCGGTACCGCACACCGGCGGCCGGTCGGTCGCCACCCGGGGCGTGGCCACTCATGCGTCCACGCCCTGCAGCTCGTCGAGGTCCGTACCGAGACCGCCGTCGGTCCCCGCGACGAGGCCGTCGCGCAGGTGCACCGTCCGGTCCGCCCACGCCGCGTACCGCGCGTCGTGCGTGACGAGCAGCCCGGCCGCTCCGGCGTCGACGCGTGCGCGCAGCAGGCGGATCACGGACTCGCCGGTCACGGAGTCGAGCGCTCCCGTCGGCTCGTCCGCCAGCACCAGCCGGCGCCGTCCGACCAGGGCGCGCGCGATCGCCACGCACTGCTGCTGACCGCCCGACAGGTCTTCGGGGAACCGGTCCGCCACCTCGGGCAGCCCGACGTCGGCGAGCGCCGCCTCGGCGTCGGCCCGAGCGGCGCCCGGACGCACGCCGTCCAGCTCGAGAGGCAGCGCCACGTTCTCCACGGCCGTGAGTGCTGGCACGAGGTTCAGGTCCTGGAACACGAAGCCGACGTCCCGCCGCCGCACGGCGGCCCGATCGCGTGCACCCAGACGCGCGACGTCCCTGCCGGCCACGCGCACGCTGCCCGAGGTCGGGCTGTCGAGGCCGCCGGCGATGTTCAGCAGGCTGGACTTGCCCGATCCGGACGGTCCCATGACCGCCACGAGCTCACCCTCGCGGACCGTCAGGTCGATGCCGCGCAGCGCGTGCACCTCGCCGACGCCGTGCCCGTGGGTCCGGGTGATGCCCTTCATCTCGAGCGGGACACTCATCGCGTCATCTCCTTGGTCGGTGCCCCGGTGGGCGTGCTGGGCCTGTTGTTCCCGCCCGCGGTCCTTGCTGGCCCTGCTGTCTCTGTATCTGCTGTTCCTGCTGTGTGTGTTCGCGCCGACCCGTACGCCGCGACCGAGGCCTCGACGTGGTCGAGCCAGCGCACCTCGGCCTCCGCGGCGAAGACCTGGGACTCCAGCACGAGCGAGTGGGCAAGGTCGGTGGCTGGGTCGAGGTCGCGCTTCTGCTTGGTCAGCGCGCGCAGGGCACGCAGCGTCTCGTCCCGCTGTCGCCGCACCACCGCTGCGACGTCCACCCCGGGCACGGTGACCGCGAGGGCGAGCTTGATGGCCAGCTCGTCGCGGCCCGGCCTCTCCCGTCCGACGGCGGTGCTCCACCAGACCTTGGCCTGGGCGATGCCGGCGCCGGTGAGGCGGAACTGCTCGGGTGAGTCCTCCGCGCCGTCGACGGGTTCCACGAGGCCGTCGCGCTGCAGGCGCGCGAGCGTCGTGTAGGCCTGCCCGATGTTGAGCGGCCACGCGCTGCCCGTGCGGCGCTCGAACTCCTGGCGGAGCTGGTAGCCGTGCATGGGCTGTTCGCTGAGCAGTGCGAGGAACCCCTGGCGGATTGACACGAGGCGGGCTCACTCTCCTTGTCGATTGCTTACCGGGTAACTACGTCCCGGCCCCAATAGTTACCGAGTAAGTAGTGGATGTCAACGGAAGCCGGTCCGCCTGCTGGTCACCACTTCCGTCGTCTGCCGGGCTGTGGCACGATGACCCCCATGACGACCCCGCGCTCCACCCTGCGACTGGTGATCATCATTTCTTAGCGCGTCCGGAGACACCCCACCGGACGCGCAGACCTTCCACACTCGGAGGGTCTTTTTTTGTTGGCCCGTCAGCCCCGCTCCAGCGGGCCCGGCAGCCATATCGTCAGCCACATCGTTGGGAGCATCGATGACCACCGCCTCGTTCCAGGTGTACGACACGACGTTGCGCGACGGCGCGCAGCAGGAGGGGATGAGCCTCTCCGTCTCCGACAAGCTCGCCATTGCCGTACTCCTCGACGAGCTGGGCGTCGGCTACATCGAGGGCGGCTGGCCGGGTGCGGTCCCCAAGGACACCGACTTCTTCGCGCGGGCAGCCACGGAGCTCACCCTGAAGAACGCGGTGCTCGCCGCGTTCGGGGCGACGCGCCGTGCCGGGGTCCGAGCGGGCGACGACCCGCAGGTGCGCGCCCTGCTCGACGCCGCGACCCCCGTCGTGACGCTCGTGGCCAAGTCGGACGTGCGGCACGTGGAGCGCGCGCTGAAGACGTCCCGCGCCGAGAACCTGGCGATGATCGCCGACACCGTGAGCTTCCTCGTCGCGGAGGGCCGCCGCGTGGTCCTCGACGCCGAGCACTTCTTCGACGGCTACCGGCACGACGCCGAGTACGCGACGAGCGCCGTCACCACCGCGTTCGAGGCGGGGGCAGAGGTCGTCACGCTCTGCGACACCAACGGCGGGATGCTGCCGACCTGGGTCGGCGAGGTGGTGCGCGAGCTGCGCGCCCGGACCGGCGTCGGCCCGGAGCAGATGCTCGGCGTGCACGCGCACAACGACAGCGGGTGCGCCGTCGCGAACTCGCTCGCCGCGGTCGAGGCCGGCGCGACGCACGTCCAGGGCACCGTCAACGGGTACGGCGAGCGCACGGGCAACGCCGACCTCGTCACCGTCGTCGCCAACCTGGAGCTGAAGGCCGGCATGTCGCTCCTGGCCGACGGCGGCCTGCGGGAGGCCGCCCGGATCTCGCACGCCATCAGCGAGATCACGAACATCTCGCCCTTCGCGCGCCAGCCGTACGTCGGGGCGAGCGCGTTCGCGCACAAGGGTGGCCTGCACGCCAGCGCCATCCGCGTGGACCCCGACATGTACCAGCACACCGACCCCACACTGGTCGGCAACGACATGCGCATGCTCGTCTCCGACATGGCGGGCCGTGCCTCGATCGAGCTCAAGGGCCGCGAGCTCGGCTTCGACCTCGCGGGCCAGGGCGAGCTGCTGTCCCGGGTCACGAACCGCGTGAAGGAGGACGAGGCGGCCGGCTACACCTACGAGGCCGCCGACGCGTCGTTCGAGCTGCTGCTGCGGTCGGAGCTGGGCGGCCGCCCGGAGTTCTACACGGTCGAGTCGTGGCGGACCATCATCGAGACCGTGCCCGCCGGCGCGGCGCCGCCGTCGGTCCACGCGCCGGACGCCGTCGCGGTGGCCGAGGCGACCGTCAAGATCCGGGCCGGCGGCGAGCGCATCGTGACGACGGGGGAGGGCAACGGACCGGTCAACGCGCTGGACCATGCGCTGCGGACCGGCCTGTCCCGGGTCTACCCGGAGCTCAGCCGGTTCGAGCTCATCGACTTCAAGGTACGGATCCTCGACCAGGAGCTCGGTACCGACGCGATCACGCGGGTGCTGATCGAGACCACCGACGGGGAGCACTCCTGGTCCACGGTCGGCGTGGGGCCCAACGTGGTCGAGGCGGCCTGGGAGGCAGTCACCGAGGCGTACGTGTACGGCCTGCTGAAGTCGGGCGTGGAGCCCCGCCTGTAGCAGCGTCCACGAAGTAGAGCGCCTGTCCGAGTCTCCCTGGCAACACTCAGGGAGACTCGGACAGGCGCTCTACTTTGCGGGCCCTGCTACAGGTCAGGCGACCGGGGCCGTCGGGTGTTCCGTCTTGGGCCTGCCGTGGTCGAGGCGCTGGTCACGGACGGCTTCGAAGGTCGCCTTGATGGCGATCGACGAGCGGTCGTACGTGCGCTGAGCGACGCGGACGAACAGGTAGTCCACGACCGTGAGCTGCGCGATGCGGCTCGACATGGCCCCGACCCGGAACTGGGTCTCGCGGGCCGTGGTGGCCAGGACGACGTCGGCCACCTGACCGATCGGCGCGTCCGGGAAGTTCGTGATCGCCGCGGTGAGCGCGCCGCGCTTGCGCGCGATCTCGAGCGCCTGGTTGGTCTCCCGCGTCTGGCCCGAGTGCGAGACGGCGATCGCGACGTTGCCCGGCTCGAGCAGCGCCGACGAGGCGAGCTGCTGGTGCGGGTCGGGCGATGTGAACACGAAGACGCCGATGCGCTGCAGCTTCATCGCCAGGTCGGCGGCGGCGAGGTTGGACGAGCCGACGCCGTAGACGTCTACCCGCTTTGCCTCGGCGATGGCCGTGGCCACCCGCTCGATCGCGTCGGTGTCGATCATGCGGGCGGTCTCTTCGATGGTCCGCGCCTCGTGGAACGCGATCTTCGAGACGACGGCCTCGATGTCGTCGGTCTGGTTGATCTCGCCTTCGGCGATGCCGGACCGCTCCATCTCGACCTCGCGCCGGCTGGTCGCCTGGGCCAGGTCGATCCGGAACTCGGGGTAGCCCGCATAGCCGACGGCACGGCAGAACCGCACCACTGTGGCCTGTGACGTGTCCGCGTGTCCGGCGAGCTCCGTGATGGTCGACTGGACGACGGTGTTGGGGTCGTCGAGGACCGTCTGAGCCACTCTGGCTTCTGCTGGTCGCAGCGTCGGTAGTGCGCGCCTGAGTCGGACGAGGACGTCACCTGTCATGTCGCATCTCCCGGGTTGGGGGTGGTGGGGCTGGGGCTCGGAAACATACACCCGTACCGGGGATTCGGGCATGACGGGGTAGTGAAGGAAAGCAGCAGTGACGGACCGTCGGTCACTGAAGCTCGTCACCAGGCAGTTCGGTGGCCGAGAGCTCTGCGGCGAGGATCTCCTTGGCGCCGGTGTCTTCCGGAGCCTCGTGCAGAGTGTGGTGGCCGTCGACGCGGACGGTCAGCCACGGGCGGAAGCCACCGACCGAGTGCGGCGCGTTGGTCAGGCGCCGGGCCAGGGTGAGCGCGCCGTCCAGCGGCGTGCCGCCGCTGGGCACGAGGGAGACGTCGGGCCGGTCCTCGGAGAGGTGCTTGGTCAGCGACACCGTGAGCGGTGACTCCTCCTGCACCAGGCGGCCGGTCGTGGAGGCGAGCGGCGGGATCCCGCGGCCGAGCGCGCTCGAGAGCGTGTCGGCGAGGTGCCGCCCGGCCTCTTCGAGGATGCGGATCGACGTCGGGTCGCCCTCGGCCGCTGCGATGATGACCTCCGGGGCCATCGAGGCGAGCTGCTTGGCGCGCTCCGCGTTCTTGTAGAACTGGTTGGGCCAGCTCTCGATGAGGCCGAACTTGGCGACCGCTGCTTCCAGCAGGCGCTTCGAGGCGCCGCGGCTCGCGCCGTCGTGGTACCGACCGGCGGCGCGCAGTGCCTCGCCACCCACCCAGACGCCGGCTCCGAGGTCGCCGAGCAGGTGACCCCAGCCGTCGGCACGACGCCAGCGGTTCACACCGTCGAACCCGAACGCGACAGCGCCGGTTCCGACGGAGAGCACGGCACCGGCGCGCCCGCGGAGGGCTCCGATGTGTGCGGTGAGCGCGTCACCGGCGACGGCGGTCCGGTTGGTCCGCAGCTCGCGGGCCAGGATGTCGTGGATCTCCATGGGCTTCTCGACCAGGGAGGTCAGCCCTGTGATGCCGACGGCGGCGGACGAGACGGGAGCGGTGCTGCCGTCGCTCATGCCGTCGTGGCCCATGCGGGCGGCCCACGCGTTGAAGGACTGGCACAGCGAGGCGACGACAGCCGCGGCATCGCTGCCGTGGTGGTTCACCTTGACGGCGCGGCCGGTCAGGCTGATGCGCTCGGGGTGTGTTGAGTTGCCGAACTCTGCGACAAGGCGCGACCCACTACCGCCTACGTCGAGAGCGACGACCCAGGCGTCGATCGCCGCTTCATCAATACCCAGTGCGAGTTCGGACACGTGGTCATTCTGACACGGAACCGGGGCAAGGATGTCTAAAGAAAGGAGGAAATTCTGGTCTGTTCTGCCGCGCCATCTTGCCAAATGTCGGTTGTGTCCGACCGATGTGCCCGACGCCGGAGTCGCACCTTCCGTACCAAGGGCGGGTCCGGCGCCGGACACCGCAGGCGCCGTCGCCTACTGTGAACACGTGCGAGGAGAGTTCAAGGTTCCACACGGAAAGCTGGTTCGTGTCGAGACCGAGGTGGCCGACACGGACGGGTCGGCCGGCCGGCTGACGGACACGAGGGTGAGCGGGGACTTCTTCCTCGAACCCGACGAGGCCCTCGAGGCCATGGGCGAGGCCCTCGACGGCCTGCCTGCGGACGCCTCCAAGGCCCAGCTGGCCGAGGCCGTGCGAGGGGCGCTGCAGGGTGCCACCGCAGTAGGTTTCGACGCCGATGCGGTGGCCATTGCCGCCCGGCGGGCGCTGGGCCACGCGACCGCCTGGGAGGACCACGAGTTCCAGGTCATCCGCACCCCCGCGGTGTCGCCCCTGCTCAACGTCGCGCTCGACCAGGTGCTGACCGAGGAGCTGGGTGCCGGACGGCGCGGGCCGACCCTCAGGTTCTGGGAGTGGGACGAGTCCGCCGTGATCATCGGATCGTTCCAGTCGCTGCGCAACGAGGTCGACGTCGAGGGCGCCGCACGGCACGGGGCCCGCGTGATCCGGCGGATCTCCGGGGGTGGCGCCATGTTCATGGAGCCCGGCAACACCATCTCGTACTCCCTGTACGTCCCGGGCTCGCTCGTGGACGGGCTGAGCTTCGAACGGTCCTACGCGTTCCTGGACGACTGGGTGATCGGCGCCCTGCACGGGCTCGGCATCGACGCCGCCTACGTGCCGCTCAACGACATCGCCTCGCCGGCCGGCAAGATCGCCGGCGCCGCCCAGAAGCGGCTCGCCGGGGGCGCCGTCCTGCACCACGCGACGATGGCCTACGACATGGACGCCGACAAGATGACCGACGTGCTGCGGATCGGGCGCGAGAAGCTCAGCGACAAGGGCACCCGCAGCGCGAACAAGCGCGTGGACCCGCTGCGCTCCCAGACCGGGCTCGACCGGACCGCGGTGATCGACGCCCTGGAGGCCTCGTTCCGTACGCGGTACCGCACGGTGACCGGCGAGATCACCACCGAGGAGTGGGCGCTCGCCGAGGGTCTGGTCGAGTCGAAGTTCGGCACGCCGAAATGGACCGCGCGCGTGCCATAGGCCCCATCTCGCGATGACCAATCACAGTTTGGTAACAGCCCTAGCAGATCATTCCTCACGTCAGTAATCTCCACGCAATGCCGCGTATTGGGAATTTCATTTCTCAGTAATTTCACCTGGCTACTCTCGCGGCGCTCAGCGCAGGATCAGCGGAAGGAAGCCGAACGATGACTCGAGCGATGCGGCGGCCCATAACGGCGGCCACAGGTGCACTGCTTCTCGCGGCGACGACGGCGGCGTGCGCCAGCGAAAGCGGTGACGGCGACGGAGACGGCTCCCTCAGCGTGTGGATCATGCAGGGCACGAACCCGGACGCCGAGGACTTCTTCGCAGACGTCTCCGCCGCGTTCGAGGGGGAGACAGGCGCGACGCTCGACGTCGAGTTCGTCGAGTGGGGCGACGCGCACGACCGCTTCGTCACCTCCATCGCCGGCGGCACCACCCCCGACGTCGCGGAGACCGGCACCACCTGGACCCCCGAGTTCGCCGACGCGGGCGCGCTCGCGCCGCTCGACGCGTACGTGGACGGTGCCGGGATCGGTGACGACCTGGTCGAGGGTCTCGTGGAGGCCGGGACCTACGACGAGCAGCTCTACGGCATGCCCTGGTACGCCGGCGTGCGCTCGCTGGTCTACAACACGGAGATGTTCGAGCAGGCAGGCGTCGAGCCGCCCACCACGTGGGCCGAGATCGAGGACGCCGCGGCGGGGCTCGAGGAGGAGTACCCGGACAAGATCGCGGTGGCCGTACCGGGTGACGCCGAGTTCACGGTCTACCCGTGGGTCTGGGGTGCGGGCGGCGAGGTAGCCACGCTCGAGGGCGACACCTGGACGTCGGGCCTGGACAGCCCCGAGTCGCAGGAGGGCATCGAGTTCTGGACCGGGCTGGCCACCGAGGGCGGCTACTCGTCGGAGGGCGCCACCACGTGGCGCGAGACCGACGTGCTCGACGCATTCGCGGCGGGCGACGTCGGTATGGCGGTCATGGGCTCGTGGACGCCGGGCGCGATCGTCGACGCGAACCCCGACATGGAGGGCAAGTTCGCCGCCGTGCCGATCCCGGGCAAGGACGGCGGCATCGCCCCCTCGGTGCTCGGCGGCTCGCACCTGAGCATGTTCGAGACGGCGGAGGACAAGGACCTGGCCTTCGCGTTCATCGAGATGATGACCACCGGCGAGTTCGCGCAGCAGTGGGGCGAGCAGTCCGGGTACTTCCCCGGCCAGGTCTCCCTGCTGGACGAGACCCTGGCGAGCACCGACCCGCTCGTGGCGCCGTTCGCGCAGCAGTTCGTCGAGGGCGGCGCCTCCGTGCCGGTCGCGCCCACCTACGGCGCGGTGCAGGCGAAGCTCACCACGAGCACGATGATGCAGTCGATCCTCTCCGGGGACGCGGACGTCGCGGTAGCGAGCAAGGCGGCCGCCGAGGAGATGACGAGCGTGCTGAACGGGTCTGAGTGACCCAGCACGTGACCCAGCAGACGACTCAGCCGCTCACGCAGACCCGCCGGCGGGAGAAGCTGCCGCGGCTCAGCCGGGCCAGGGCCGCCGTCGTGCGGCCCTGGCTGCTGCTCGCCCCCGCGCTCGTGGTCCTGGCGGTGCTGCTGCTGTGGCCGCTGGTGCGGGTGTTCCTCTTCTCCCTGCAGGACTACGGCCTGCGCGAGATCACGACGGGCGAGCCGAACTGGATAGGCACCGCGAACTACGCCGAGATCCTCAGGTCCCCCGAGCTGTGGACGGTGGTGCTGCCCAACACCGTCGGGTTCGCCGTGCTGTCCGTGGCGGGCACCGTCGCGTTCGGGACCGGGGTGGCGGTTCTCCTCGCGTCGCTCGGCACCTTCTGGCGCACCGTCACGTCCAGCGCGATCATGGCGGCCTGGGCCATGCCCGCGGTCACCGGCACGTACGTCTGGGTCTGGATCTTCGACGCCGACCGCGGGGTCTTCAACGACGTCCTCCTGGGCCTCGGCCTGCTGGACGACCCCACCAACTGGTTCACCGACCGGTGGTCCTTCTACGCCATCGTGCTGCTCAACGTGATCCACCACGGCTTCCCGTTCGTGGCGGTCACGGTGCTCGCGGGGCTGCTCGGCGTGCCGAAGGAGATGCTCGAGGCCGCCGAGATGGACGGCGCCGGGTCGTTCCGCCGGTTCTTCTCGATCATCGTGCCCCAGCTGCGGCAGGTGTTCGCCGTCGTGATCATCCTGTCGACGATCTGGGACTTCAAGGTCTTCGCGCAGGTGTACCTCATGCCCGGCGGTGCCGGATCGAACCGATCAGTGCTCAACCTCGGGGTGTGGTCGTACGTCGAGTCGTTCGGGCAGAACAGGTACGGCTTCGGCTCGGCGATCGCCGTCCTGCTGACCCTGCTGCTGCTCGCCGTCACAGCGGTCTACGTGCGCACCGTGCTGGCGGAGGAGGAACGATGAGCTCACGGCGCTCGCCGCTGCGGCAGCTCGGCAAGGGTGTGCTGGTCGCGCTCCTGCTCGTGTTCACCCTGTTCCCCGTCTACTGGATGCTGAACAGCTCGCTCGACGCGCGGGCCGGGCACACCAGCAGCTTCTGGCCGGCCGAGCCCACGCTCGACCACTACGTCTTCGTGCTCACCGAGGGCGGCTTCGGCACGTTCCTGCGCAACTCCCTGCTGGTGGCGCTCGGCACTGTGCTGGTCTCCTCGGTGCTTGCCCTCCTCGCGTCCGTGGCCGTCGCGCGGTTCCGCTTCAAGATGCGCACCCAGATCCTCATGCTGGTGCTGATCGTGCAGATGGTGCCGCTCGAGGCGCTCGTCATCCCGCTGTTCGTCCAGGTCCGTGACCTGCGGCTGCTGGAGACCCTGATCGGCCTGGTCGTCGTGTACGTGGCGCTCGCGCTGCCGTTCGGGATCTGGATGCTGCGCGGCTTCGTCGCGGCGGTCCCGATCGAGCTGGAGGAGGCCGCCTACCTCGACGGCGCGAGCTGGGGCCGGATGTTCTGGTCGGTCCTTCTGCCGCTCGTGGCGCCGGGACTGGTCGCGACGAGCATCTTCAGCTTCATCACCGCGTGGAACGAGTTCATCTTCGCGATGACGATGCTCGGCGGCGCGACGGAGAACTACACGGTCGCGATCGGCCTGCGCTCGTTCTTCGGCGTCCACTCCAACGACTGGGGCGCCATCATGGCGGCCTCCACGATCATCACAGTGCCCGTCATGATCTTCTTCATCCTGGTCCAGCGCCGCCTCGCCTCGGGTCTGACCGCGGGGGCCGTCAAGGCATGACGGCCGAGCACACCGGTCCTGTTCGCGCTGTCTCCCGCACCATCTCCGGCACCGTCTCCCGCATCGAGCGCGCGATCAACGGCGTGCTGCTGCCAGGCTTCGAGGGCGTGCGCGTACCGGACTGGCTGGCCGACGCCGCCCGCGCCGGCCTGGCCGGCGTCGTCTACTTCGCGCGGAACACGCCGGACGTCGCCACCACCGCCGCGCTGTCCGCCGCCCTGCACTCGGTCTCGCCCGACCTGCTGATCACCGTCGACGAGGAGGGCGGCGACGTCTCGCGGCTCGAAGCGGCCACCGGGTCGTCCCTGCCCGGGGCGGCGGCGCTCGGCGCCTACCCCGGCGGCGGCACCGTCTCCCTGGACGCCGGCCGGGCACTGGGCCGGCTGCTGGCCGCGACCGGCATCGACCTGCTCCTCGGCCCCGTGCTCGACGTCGTCTCCGAGCCGGACAACCCGGTGATCGGCGTCCGCGCCTTCGGGACCACGCCCGACGCCGTCGCCCGGCACGGCATCGCGTTCGCCCGCGGCGTGCGCAGCGCGGGCGTGGGCGTCTGCGGCAAGCACTTCCCCGGTCACGGCGCCACCACCGTCGACTCCCACGTGGGGCTGCCGGTCGTGGACGAGCCGCTCGACGTCGTCCGCGCGCGCGACCTCCTCCCGTTCGCGCGCGCCCTGCGGCCCGAGGGGCGGGACGTCGGCCAGTCGGCCCTCGACGCGGTCATGACCGCCCACGTGCTCTTCCCCGCGCTCGGCCCGGCGCCCGCCTCCATCGAGCCGGCCGCCACGCGGCTGCTCCGCGAGCTCGGCCACACCGGCCCGATCATCACCGACGCCCTCGACATGGGCGCCCTGCGCCAGCTCACCGGCTCGGTGGGGGAGGCGGCCGTCCGCGCCGTCGAGGCCGGCGCCGACCTGCTCTGCCTGGGGCTCGACCCGGCCCTGTACACCCAGTCGTACGACGCGCTGAGCCGGGCCGTCGCCGCCGGACGCCTGACCGTCGAGCGGCTCGAGGAGTCGGGGGAGCGCACGCGGGAGCTCGTGGCGGCGCTCCGGGACCGGCGAGCGGCGGCCGGTGCGGCGACCGGCGTCCACGCCGCGCAGGAGGCGCTCGCGGACCTGTCGGTGCTCGGGGCGCACATCGCGGACGCCGTCGTGCACGTGCGGGGCGGCCGGCTGGTGCCGCTCGCGCCGGACGCCGAACCCGACGTCGTCGACCTGCGTACCCGGCTGGACCATGCCGCCGGACGCACGGCCCGGCACGTGCAGTCCGCGGTCGCGGCGGTATGGCCGGGCGCCAGGCTGCTGCGGGGTCCGTCGCCGGGCGAGGCCGCTGGCGAAGAGGTCTCCGGGCCGGGGTCTGCGGAACTTCTTCACGACGAATCTGGACTTGCGGTGCTTATTGCCCGAATCTCCCGGTACGGTGTATCGGCGGATCTCGACAGAACTGGTGTCAAACGTGGCGCAGAATTTCCTGGGGGCGTTCCCCGGGACGCGCCCCGCTCCGAGCCACTCGTCGTGATCACCCGTGAACCCGTCCTGGGTTCGGTCGAACGTGCCCGCCTGGAACGGCTCTGGGCGGTCCGGCCGGATCTCGTAGTGGTCCACACGGGGCTTCCCGGACCGGTGGACGACTGGTTCGGGACGCTGAGTGGTGGTGGCCCGGCTGTCGTGGTGGCGTGCGGGACCGGACGAGCGAACGCGGCGGCTGCCGTCGAGCGTCTCCGCGGACCCGTGGACCGGCGGGACAGCGAAGAACAGCGCAGCAGCGAGCAGTGAGAGCAGCCATGAGCGATGAGCAGTACGGGTTCCAGAAGAGGGACCGAGACCTACAGCAGGACAGAGACCGACAGCAGCACCGAGACCAACAGCGCAGCGTCCAACAACGCGGTGCAGGTAATGAGAGAGGGGCCCGCCGATGATCGCGGAGGCTGGATTCGAACGGCATGCACAGTCGTTGCCCCGCCCGGTCTCACCCACCGAGGAGCGCAACCCGCGGACCCGCGACATCGACGTGGTCTCCACGGCCGAGATGGTGCGCATGATCACCGACGAGGATGCCGCAGTGATCGCCGCGGTACGCGCCGCGCACCCGCGCATCATCGAGGCGATCGACATCGCGGTGGACGGGATCCGCGCCGGCGGACGGGTGCACTACGTGGGCTCTGGCACGTCGGGCCGCATGGGCCTGCTCGACGCCGCTGAGCTCCTGCCGACCTACGGCGTGGGCGAGGAGATGTTCGTGCCGCACCTCGCGGGCGGGCTGAACGCCTTCAAGAAGGCGGCCGAGGGCGCGGAGGACGACATCGCGGCGGGCGGCGCGCTGGTCGCCGACGTCGGGCCGGCCGACATCGTGTTCGGGATCGCCGCCAGCGGTGGCACCCCGTACGTCGGGGGAGCGCTCGACATGGGCCGTGCCCGCGGGGCGCGGACCGTGCTGCTCGCGTCGAACCCCTTCGCCTCCTTGGCGTCGAAGGCGGACATCCCGATCCTGGTGAACACCGGGCCCGAGGCCATCACCGGGTCCACCCGCATGAAGGCCGGCACCGCCCAGAAGATGGTGCTGAACACCTTCTCGACGGCGGTCATGGTGCGGCTCGGCAAGACCTACTCGAACCTCATGGTCGAGGTGCTCGCGACCAATGCCAAGCTGCGCAGGCGACTGGTCCGGCTGCTCACGCAGGCCACAGACCTGGAGCCGGACGTGTGCGAGAACGCGCTGGCCGCCACCGACGGCGACCTGCGGGCCGCGCTCGTGATGCTCGTGGCGGGCGTCGACCGGTCGGTGGCGACGCGGGCCCTGGCCGCCGTCCCGGGCCGGATCGGTGGTCCGTCCGTGCGTGAGGCGCTGGCGGCGCTGGGCATCGACCCGGCGTGACGCGAGGGCCGAGGTGCAGGTCCTCCGGGGTGATCCGGTAGGTCCGCGGTGTCTCGGAGTCGTTGACGACCACCGTCGAGAAGTCCGAGCGGTCGGGCGCCGCGAGCGTCAGGTAGTTCGGGCCGCCGTTGCGGCCGTTGACCGG
>NZ_JBFAAH010000040.1:0-38601 GCF_040639635.1 Promicromonospora sp. NPDC023805
TCACCGGCGCGGACGCCTTCCTCGCGGCAGGCCGCGCGATGGCCGAGGTCACGGGCGCCCCGGGGAGGCTCGGACACACGCTCTACTTCGCGGACCCCCTCGGGCGGTCAGGCGGGGGTTACCTCGGCGGCCAGCTTCGCGACCAGGATGTCGCCGCCCTTGGTGAGCTGCTGCCCGCGCTCCTCGAACCCGAGACGGCCGTGGAAGCGCAGCGAACCGGGGTTCGGCGGGTCCAGGTTGACCTCGCAGGTGACGACGTCGTGGCCGGCGGTGCGGGCGGCGTCGAACACGGCGTCGTAGAAGAGCTTGCCGATGCCCCGGCCGCGGGCGCCCTCGCCCACCACTATGCGGTCCACGTACAGGTGGTCCAGGCCCCGCTCCTCGAACCAGGCGTAGTTCTCGCCGGCCCAGTCCTCGCCGCCCTCGAGCGCGACGACGAAGCCGAGCGGGTCCGCGGGCGTCTCGGGGTCGATGGCGACCAGCGCGAGCGACGAGGCGTCGAGCAGCTCGACCATGTCGTCGGCAGGGGTGTTCGGGACGGCGGGGATCGATGCGTTGTTGAGCGTGACCAGGCGCGAGACGTCGGCGTCAGTGGCGGGGCGCAGCAGGGTGGCCGTGGGCATGGCGCGATCACTCCAAGGAGTTGGTGGGGGAGCCCCCGACGTTAGCCGTTTCGCCCGCGCGGGTCTGTGACCTGCGTCAAAGAGTGGTGGCGGTCACTCGCGGGCCGAAGACCGCTGTGCCGACGCGCACGATGGTCGCGCCCTCGGCGATCGCCAGCTCCAGGTCGCCGGTCATGCCCATCGAGAGGTTGGTGGCCGTGCTCGTCCCCGGGGCGCCCGATGCGCGGACCTCGTCGCGGACGGCCCGCAGCCGGGCGAACCCTGCGCGGACCGTGTCTTCCGCCGATCCGTCCTCCGCCGTGCCGCCCGCAGCCGGCTCAGGGAGGCGCGCGCCGATCGTCATGAACCCGGTCAGCCGCAGGCCGGGCAGCGCGGCGACCGCGATGGCGAGCGGGACGGCGTCGTCGGGCCGGACTCCGTACTTGCTCTCCTCGCCCGTGACGTTGACCTGGACCATCACGTCCAGGGCGTGATCGCCGGTGCGGCCGTCGCGCACGCAGCGGTCCGAGACGGCCTGGGCGAGCTCCAGCGAGTCCAGCGTCTCCAGGCCCGTGGTGGTGCCCAGCACCTGGTTGATCTTGTTGCGCTGGAGGTGGCCGATCATGTGGACCTCCAGCGCACCGGCCGCCACCCGGTCGGCGACGGCGGGCGCCTTGGCGACCAGCTCCTGCACCCGGTTCTCGCCGATCAGGTCGACACCCGCCGCCAGCGCCTCGAGCACGGCCTCCGGCGTCTGCGTCTTCGTGGCGACGAGGAGGCGCACCTCGGCCGGGTCGCGTCCGGCGGCGACGGCGGCTGCGGCGATGCGGTCGCGGACGACGGCGAGCCGGGCGGCGACCGAACCGGGAGCAGCGTGCGCCCCTGCTGCGGAGGGCCCGGTCGCGGAGGGCTCTGTCGCGGAGGACTCCGGCGCGGTGGGCTGGGACTGGTCGGGCACGCGGCGAGTCTATTTCGGCCGGGCCGTCCGGTCGCACGTTCGTCCGCCGCCGGTTCAGGGTGGGATCAGGGGGTTTCCCGGTTCCGAGGACCCGCTCCCCTACGGAAGGATGGGACCCATGAAGACGCTGCTGAACATCATCTGGGTCATCTTCGCGGGGTTCGGGCTGTGGCTCGGGTACATGCTCGCGGGGATCATCTGCTGCCTGCTCATCGTCACCATCCCGTTCGGCGTCGCGTCCTTCCGCATCGCGGGGTACGCCCTGTGGCCGTTCGGCCGTGAGGTCGTCGAGAGCCCGCGCTCCGGGGCGTTCGCCCTGATCGGGAACGTCATCTGGGTGATCGTGGCCGGCTGGTGGCTCGCGCTGGGGCACATCGTCACCGCGATCCCGCTCGCCATCTCGATCATCGGCATCCCGATGGCCTGGGCGAACCTCAAGCTCATCCCGGTCTCGCTCATGCCGCTCGGCAAGCAGATCGTCTCCAGCGACGCCCTGCTGCCGACCTACCGCAAGCAGGTAGCCGCCTGATCCAGCACGGCCGCTGACAACGGGGTTGTGTTCCTCACCGAGCGCGGCGAGGGACACAACCCCGTTCTCGCCGGGCCAGGCCGCACCGGGCCGGGTCAGTCCCGGGCTATCGGGGCCGTCTTCCCGGCGGTCAGGGTCAGCAGGTCGGACGGGGCCAGGCCGATGTCCAGGCCGCGTCGGCCGCCGGAGACGTAGACGACGTCGTACGCCTCCGCGGACTCGTCGAGCACGGTGAGGTGCCGCGTCTTCTGGCCCAGCGGCGAGATGCCGCCCACCACGTACCCGGTCGCCCGCTCCGCCGCCGCGGGCTCGGCCATCGCGGCCTTCTTGCCGCCGGCGGCCCGGGCGAGGGCCTTGAGGTCCAGCTTGCGGTCCACCGGCACGACGCCGACGACGAGCTTCCCGTCGATGTCGGCCAGCAGGGTCTTGAACACCTGCGGGGCGTCGACGCCTATCGCCTCCGCCGCCTCCATGCCGTAGCTCAGGTCGCTCGACGGGTCGTGCTCGTAGGGGTGCAGGGTGTGCGGTACACCCGCCTTCTCGAGTGCCACGACGGCGGGGGTCCCATGGCTGGCGCGCGCTGTCTTCTTGACCACGACGTGATTGTGCCCCCTCCGACCCTGGTGGCGCACGGTCTTCCGGGGCGATCAGTTAGCGTGGGTAACGTGTTAGCCCTCCTGGTCGTCGCCATCCTCGTCGGGGGCTCCCTGCAACGCGTCGCCGGGATGGGCTTCGGGCTCGTCGCCGGCCCGTTCATCGTGCTCCTGATCGGCCCCGTCGAGGGCGTGCTCTTCGTCAACCTCGCCGGCGCGATGATGGCGCTGCTGGTGCTCGGGCGCACGATCCGCGGCGTCGACTGGCGCCGCTACCGCTGGCTCGTCACGGCGTCGATCCTCGTCACCGTGCCGGCAGCGCTGCTCATCCGGGACGCGAGCGCGTCCGTGCTGGAGATCAGCATGGGTGCCATCGTGGTGGGCGCGATGGCGCTTGCTCAGATCACCTCGCGCCTGCGCGGGGCGGAGCGCGCGTTCGCGCCGGAGGCGCGCCTGCCGCTGCTGATCACCGGTGCGGCGGCCGGGTTCGGCAGCGTCGCGGCCGGGATCAGCGGCCCGCCCATCGCCGTCTACTCCGTGCTCGACCGCTGGGACCCGCGAGCGTTCGCGGCCACGGTCCAGCCGATCTTCCTGACCAACGCGCTCGCGGCGATGACGGCGAAGCTCCTGGTCGCCGACGCCACGTTCCCGGACCTGGCGGTGTGGGAGTGGGCGACGGTGTTCGTGGCCCTCCTGGCGTCCGTCGGGCTGGGCGAGCTGCTCGTGGGACGGATCTCGGCGAGCGCCACGCGCAAGGTGCTCGTGACGCTCGCCTACGTCGGCGGCCTGGCGACCCTGACCCGCGGCCTCCTGGGCTTGGCCGGCTGAGAATCGGGGCGGTCCCTTGGTGCGAAACCAAGTGTGCTTAGTGTGCGGAACCGAGTGTGGCAGGTGTGCGAAATCGAGCGTAGTAGGTGTGGACACCGTCCGTCGATCGGTGGACGCGGCACGCCTATCGGCGCCCGGACGGTGTCGCGGTGGTGCCGGCCGCCTTGCTCGGGCCGTAATGCCTGGAGCCCGGGCGGCGAGCGCAGGCTTGGTCGCGGAAAGAGGGCCTCCAACCGCAACCAAGTCTGCGCTCGCCGGATCCGGGTGTCGGTTAGCCCTTGGCCAGCGGGCCCAGGATCATCGATGGCTCGCCCGATGGGGTGAGCCTGGCCGTTCCGAGGTTGCCCACCGTGCAGCTTCCGCTGCGCGGGGTCCCGCCGTTCCACACCTGCCGCAGGCAGTTGCGCATCGCGAGCTGTCCCCAGTAGCTGGGGTGCAGCGACTCCTGGACGAAGTACGGCGAGTCGCCGATCGTGGTGACGGTGCGGACCTGGTTGACCCACTCCGTCCGGTCGGCGGCGCCGGGCGACTGCCAGTTAGGCAGGCCCATCTCCTCGTACAGTCCGACGCCGTTCTCGCACAGCCGCTTGCCGTCGAACGCGTGCGTCATGTCGAGGGTGCGGACGTTCGGCAGCCCGACGTCGGACGCGGCACCCAGCAGCGCACCGTTGATGGTGGGCAGCGCGGTGGCGTTGGCCCAGTCGGCGTCCCGGTTCCAGACGCCGCACCCGCCGACGGACTGGCGCGTGTAGCCGGACTCGGAGTACCGGAAGCCGGAGCCGCTCGGCATGGGCGACGGATAGGTCTGGACCACCAGGGTCCACTGGGAGGTGCTGTACCCGGCGTTGCTCATCGCGGTCGCGACGTTGCCGAGTGCTCCCGCCACCCGGGACCGGATGGCGGCCACGTTCGCGGCGGTGAAGTTCTCCGCGACGGAGCTGTCGTCGTGGCAGTAGTTCTTCCACCAGGACGGTGAGGTGAGGAAGTTGACCACGCAGGTCTGGACGGCGCTCGCGAACTCGAAGTCGTTCCCGCCGATCGAGACCACGACCATGCGCACGTTCCTGGTGGCGGCCGCCTCCTGGAGCATGAGCGCCTGGCCCTTGCCCGCCGAGCTGTTGAAGAAGTCGATGCCGGGCTTGAAGTTCGTGCCGGCCGAGGTGGCGGTCCGGGCCCCGCTGCAGGCGAGGTTGAGTCCGTTGACGCCGCCGCCGATGTGGGCCTCGGCGGTCGACGCCCGATGGCAGCGGGCGATGGTCTCGCCGGTGCCGCTGGGGTTGTCGTGGTAGGCGTTGGGGCCGAGCGCGTCGGCGCGCCGGTAGTCGTCGTTGGAGGCGCCGGCCCATCGGCCGGCCTCCCCGGAGATGTAGGAGTCGCCGAGGGTGACGACCCACGGTGTCCCGACACCGGGGCCGTCGGCGGCCAGGGGTGCCGCACCGGCGGGAGGCGCCGTGGCGATCAGGCCGACGGCGGTGAGGAAGAGGGCGATGACGCCGGCGGCGATGCCGGTCGTCATGCCGGTGGTCATGCCGGTGGTCATACCGGCGGCACTGCCGGTGGACACGTCGATGGCGGGGAGGGCAGCGGTGGATGAGGTGGTCGAGGTCTTTCGGTCGGGCGTTCGCAGGTGCGTCGTCATGGCACTCCTGTCTCCAGGCAGCGCCCGCGCGGCGCTGCTGACCGGGACTCTAATAAGCGAAGTTTAGGTGAAGACCGATCTTTGGTAAATAGGTGGCAAACTTAGTACTTCAGATGAATTCACCCTGGTTTGTCCATAGATCACCCGCTCTTCGGGGCCGGGCGACTGGCGCCCCGGGGAAGACTGGACGCGGCGTGTCGTTTCAGGACCGCTCGGCGGCAGCCTCTCTGGAAACGGCAGGCGCCGCCGTCCGTCTGGATGGAAGGAGCGCCGATGAGGCGCCTCAAGTCAGCTTTGGTCGTCGCAACACTCGTGGCCGCGTCACTGGTCGGGGTTGCGGGCACGGCTCAGGCCTCCACGGACGTGCCGACCATGGTCGGCACCAACGACCGCGACCTGTACGACTCCCACCGCGCATCGGGCGGTGCGTTCTACGAGTTCGGGGCGTACTTCTCGGCGCCGCGGGCGAACGTCGAGGCCGACGGCGACGTCTGGATCTCCGTCGACATGCGCGTGCACTCCAACCGCAAGATCTCGGCTCTGAACCTGAACTGGATCGAGTACGGGACGTCGGCCGACAACCATGTCTACGTGGACGGCGCAGGCGGCGGCAAGACGATCGCCAGGTCCACCGACGGCAAGCGCGTCGTCGTGCGGTACACGGTCAAGGTCGACAAGGACTACGCCCAGCAGATCGGGTACGGCAAGAACTGGTACCTCGGCGACCCGTGGGTGAGCCTGTACTCCGGCGGCACGTACCTCTCCCACTGGCGCACCGAGACCGGTCACCCGTGGTCGACCGAGAAGTTCTGGGTCACCGGCAAGTTCTGATCGCCCGAGCAGCTCTGACAGCTCGGTCGCGGCGCTGCTCGACGTAGCGCCACTGGCCCCGGCCGGTGCGGGTTCTCCCGCGCCGGCCGGCGTCGTCTCCGGGGTCAGATCTGTCCGACGCCCAGCACCGTGAGCACTACCTCGCCTGCCTCGTCGCTCGCCGCGAGGTCGACCAGGGCGGTGAAGGCCCAGTCGCGGTTGCTGTCGGCGTCGTCGAGCACCTGCCGGACCCACCAGGTCCCGGCCTCGACGCGGACGGAATCGCCGTCGGCGCTCCCGGGCAGCTCGGCGCCCGGCTCGAGGATCGTCAGCAGCGCACCCGACCGTGCCTCCGGGCCGAAGCCGACGGCGTCGTCGCCCTGTTCCTCGAACAGCGGGTCCAGGGCGTCCCCCCAGGCGTCGGCGTCCCAGCCGCCGCCCAGCGCCGCCAGCGCCCCGTAGGACTCGCGCGCGATCAGCTCGACGCGGCGGAACATCGCGTTGCGGACCAGCCGGCGGAACGCGCGCGGGTTGCCGGTGACGGGTCGCGCGGGGGCCTCGGCTCCGGCGTCGGCCAGCTCGCCGTTCGTCACGAGGTCGGCATCGTCGTCCACGGGGTTGGCCAAGCGCTCCCACTCGTCGAGCAACGACGAGTCGACGCCGCGCACGAGCTCGCCGAGCCACTCGATGATCTCCTGCACCTCTTCGGTGCGGTGCTCGTCGGGGACCACCTGGCGTACCGCGCGGAAGGCGTCGGCGAGGTAGCGCAGCACCACGCCCTCGGTGCGCTCCAGCCCGTAGACGCTCACGATCTCGGCGAAGGTCATGGCCTTCTCGACCATGTCGCGCACCACGGACTTGGGGGAGAGCTCGGCGTCCGCCACCCACGGGTTGGTGCGGCGGTAGGTCTGGAACGCGGGCTCCAGGAGGTCGGCCAGCGGCTTGGGCCACGTGACCTCCTCGAGCAGCTCCATGCGCTCCTCGTACTCCAGGCCCTCGGCCTTCATCGCCGCGACCGCCTCGCCGCGGGCCCGGTTCTGCTGGCCCATGAGCACCTGGCGCGGGTCGTCGAGGGTGGCCTCGATGATGGAGACGACGTCGAGCGCATGCGTCGGGCTCTCGACGTCGAGCAGGTCCATCGCGGCCAGGGCGAACGGCGAGAGCGGCTGGTTCAGCGCGAAGTCCCGGGGGAGGTCCACCATGAGGCGGGCGGACGGGCGGAGCCGGCCCTCGGCGTCGGGCACCCGGACCTTCTCGACGACGCCCGCGATCCGCAGGGAGCGGTAGATCCGGAACGCCTGCCGCACGTGCTCGGCCTGCTGCGTCTCGGTGTCGTGGTTGGCCGTCAGGAGGTGGCGCATTGCGTCCACGGGATCGCCTGCCGTGCCCGCGGCGCCGTGCCCCGCCGACCGGGCCGACGCGCGGGCCAGGACGTTCAGCACCATCGCGTGGTTCACGCGGAACTGGGAGACGAGCGGCTCCGGATCGGCGTCGCGCAGGCGTTCGAAGGTCGCGTCGGTCCAGTTCACGCTGCCCGACGGCGCCTTCTTGCGGACGATCTTCTTGAGCTTCTTCGGGTCGTCGCCGGCCTTGGCCAGGACCTTGCGGTTCTCGATGACGTGGTCCGGCGCCATGACGAGCACCTCGCCCACCGTGTCGAACCCGGCGCGGCCCGCGCGCCCCGCGATCTGGTGGAACTCGCGGGCGCTCAGGTGGCGCATGCGCTCGCCGTCGTACTTCACGAGGCTGGTCAGCAGCACCGTACGGATCGGCACGTTGATGCCGACGCCCAGGGTGTCCGTGCCGCACACGACCTTGAGCAGGCCCTTCTGCGTGAGGCGCTCCACGAGGCGGCGGTACTTCGGCAGCATGCCCGCGTGGTGCACGCCGACGCCGTGCCGCAGGAACTTGCTGAGCGTCTTGCCGAAACCGGTGCCGAACCGGAAGGCGCCCATCTCCGCGATGATCGCCTCCTTCTCGGACTTGGTGGAGACGTTCATGGACAGCATGGACTGCGCCCGGTCGACGGCGTCCTTCTGCGTGAAGTGGACGACGTACACCGGGGCGCGGTGGGTCGTGACGAGCTCCTGGATGACGTCGGTGAGCGGCTCGACGACGTAGGAGAACGTGAGCGGAACCGGGCGCTCGGCGCCCGCGACCTCGGCGACGGGCCGGCTGGTGCGCTCCTCGATGTCCTCGCGGAGCCGGGACGTGTCGCCCAGCGTGGCGCTCATGAGGATGAACTGGGTGTCGGTGAGCTCCAGCAGCGGGACCTGCCAGGCCCAGCCGCGCTGGGGGTCGCCGTAGTAGTGGAACTCGTCCATGACTACCTGCGAGATGGCGTCGTCGTCGGCGTCCACGCCGCTGCCGCTCCCGCTGTCGCCGCGGCGGAGCGCGACGTTCGCGAGGATCTCCGCGGTGCAGCAGATGATGGGGGCGTCGGGGTTGACGGCGGAGTCGCCGGTCATCATGCCGACGTTCTTCGAGCCGAACGCCGCCACCAGGTCGAAGAACTTCTCGCTGACCAGCGCCTTCAGCGGCGCGGTGTAGTAGGTGCGCCCGCCGCGTCCCGACCGGTGGGCGGCCAGGGCGGCGAACTGCGCACCCATGGCGACCATCGACTTGCCGGAGCCCGTCGGCGTCGCGAGCACTACGTGGGAACCCGTCATGACCTCCAGGAGGGCTTCCTCCTGGTGCGGGTAGAGCGCGCGCCCGCCGCTGGCGGCCCACTCGCTGAAGCTCTCGAACAGGACGTCCGGATCGGGATCCTTGCCCGTCGGTGCGGGCAGGTACGGGATGAGGGTCCCGCCAGGTTTGGGGGTGGCCGACGCCGGTCTGGGATCGCTGGTGGCGGAGAAGGCTGTCGCGGAGGTCGAGGTTGTCGAGGAGGGCGCCGTCATGGTGCTGCCCATTCTTGCAGGCGGGTGAAGCGTGCTGTCGGACTTGGCTAGTTCTCGCATGCTGGCGTCTCGCGCGCCGGCGCGGCCTCCGACCGCTTCTCGCCGGCCTGGACCGCGACGACACCGGCGAGGATCAGGACGCCGCCCACCAGCTGGATGGGCTGGGGGAGCTCGCCCAGCAGCAGCCAGGCGAACCCGATGGCCGCGACGACCTCGAACAGCCCGACGAAGGACGACAGGCGCGGGCCGAGGAGGCGGCCGGCGGCGATCCCCGCGACGTAGGCGAACCCGGCCGTCACGATGCCGAGGCCGAGGATCGGAAGCCACCACGGCACCTCCGTGCCCGCGTAGACGGGCGATGCGGTGCTGTAGGTCAGGGGCATGATCCCCGTCGCACCGAGCAGGCCCAGTGCCAGGGAAGCGGTGGTCAGGCCGCCGGCGGCCAGGGCGAGCGGCGGCAGGCCGGTGTCGACGTTCGCGTTGATGACGAAGTAGGTGGAGACGCCGAGCATCGCGACAAGGGCCCAGGCCACGCCCGCGGGATCGACGGCGGTGGCGCCGGGGTCGCCGGAGACCAGGTTCAGCACCAGGACGAGCCCGATCGCGGCGAGCAGCGTGCCCATGACGGTGGCCCTGGTCGGCCGCTGTCCGTGCCGCAGCCAGAACCAGAGCACCACTGCTGCCGGCGCCGTGTACTCGATGAGCAGGGCCGGGCCGATGGCCATGTACTGCACGGCGGAGAAGTAGGCGAACTGGCAGCCGGCCACCGAGACCGCACCGTAGATCGCGATGAGTCCGAGATTGCGCCGCACGGGCCCCCAGTCCCCGCGCAACGACACGATGCCGAGCGGGAGCACCACCACCGCAGCCAGCACGACGCGGGCGAGGACCATGGCGCCCGGGCTCCAGCCGGTGTCCAGCAGCCCGCTCGCGAACACCCCGGACAGGCTGAACGCTGCGGCGGAGAGCCCCGCGAACACGAGGCCGGTGGCCAGCCGTCGGGTCGGCGGGGTCCGGACGGCGTCGGCTCCGGTCGTGATCGAGCCCGGCCCGCCAGTGTCAGGTGTCACAGCGCTCATGGGTCCTGACAGTAGGGGGCGCCGAGATAAGGTGTCAACGTGGTTTTCACTCATGACACCGAGGAAGCGCTCCAGGCCACCGTCGCACTGGTGAACGCCGCAGAGCCGCCGGTCACGCTCACGACCGTCGCGGAGCTGGACGCGTTCTTCGTCCGGCACGGCTACACGGGGCGGCACGACGGCACCCGGGCCGAGCTCGACGAGGTGCTGGAGCTCCAGGCCCCCCTGCGGGAGCTGCTCACGGCAGACCGGGACTCGGCGGCGCAGCTGGTCAACGAGATGCTGGCCGCCGCGGGCGCGGTACCTCAGCTCGTCCGCCATCCGCCCCTGGACTGGCACATCCACGCGGTGCCCGCCGACGCCCCGCTCGCCACCCGCATCCTCGTGGAGACGGCGATGGCGATGATCGACGTGATCCGGGACGACGAGCTGTCCCGCCTCGCGGTCTGCGCGGACAGCGACTGCGAGGGCATAGTCCTCGACCTCTCCCGCAACCGCTCACGCCGCTACTGCTCCACCACGTGCAGCAACCGCAACGCCCAGGCGGCCCACCGGGCCCGCCGGGCGGATCAGACGGTGACCGCGTAGCGGGTTCCCGAGCCCGGCGCGCTCAGCCCAGGTCCCACAGGAGCCGGTAGTAGGCGACGCGCTCGGGGTCCTCGTCGATCCCGTACGCGTCGTAGACGAGGTGGTCGTAGCCGGGCCCGTAGTTCCAGCCCATGCTGTAGGTCGCGATGGACAGGTCGGCCCAGCGGTCGGCGACCCCGAGCGCGCCGAGGTCCACGTGTCCCGCCCAGCCGCCGTCGTCGTCGAGCAGGGTGTTGGGTGCGCAGGCGTCACCGTGGCAGACGACCAGCCGGTCGTGGTCCGGCGCGTCGGCGGCACGTGCGCGTGCCTCGGCCGACCAGCCGTCGGACGCCTGGCCGCCGGCCGCCAGCGCCTCGGCGACGGCGATCCGGTCGTCGATGCTCCAGGTCCACGGGCACTCGTCCACGGGAAGGGCGTCGTGGAGCGCACGCAGGCCGGCGCCGATCGCCCGGGCGGCGGTCTCTGGCTCGGCGAGCCACCGGGGGTCGACGGCGGAGCGCGCGTCGATCGCCAGCGTCGCGAGCCACTCGCCGTCCTCGTCGGCGCCGACCTCGAGCACCTCCGGCACCGGTGTGTAGGGAGCCGCCCACTGCATCCGTGCCGCCTCGCCGGCGAGATCGACGCCCTCGATGGTGGCCCGGTCCGAGCGGGGCGCCCACTTCACGAAGTAGGCGGGCCGCTGCAGAGACGCCGGCACCGGGTCGACGCGGAACGTGAGACCACCGAGCTCGTTGCTCCAGGCAGGCGTGACGAGCGCTTCGCCGGCGAGCTCCCGTACGACGTCGGGCACGGAGATCTCACCGGTGGGGATCGTCATGTGGCCAGCGTGCCAGACCTCGCCGCGCCGCCACGACGTGTTTTCCGGACGCCGCGCCGGGTGGGGCGAAGATCGTCGGCCGGGGTCCTCCGAACGATGTACACGGGCGGCGGGAGATCGTCCGTCCGGCCGACGACGCGGCGGCCGGACCGCGACAGGGTCGGGACATGCCTGCCAAGACACCATCGACCACGTCACCCGCGCGGACGCCGGCGAGCGCCACTCCGAGCACCGGCGGCCGGATCGCCGCGCTCGACGTGCTGCGCGGGCTGGCGATCATCGGCACCCTCGCCAGCAACATCTGGATCTTCACGACGCCCGGTGGTCCCGGCGAGTGGATCTCCGACGGCTTCGACATAGCGGACCCGGCGCAGCGGGTGCTGCAGGCGCTGGCCAACGGCAAGTTCCTCGGGCTGCTCACCCTGCTGTTCGGGGTAGGTCTCGAGCTGCAGTACCGGTCGATGGTCCGCCGCGGCATGCCGTGGCCGGGCCGCTACGTGCTGCGTGCCGGGATCCTGTTCGTCGAGGGACTGGTGCACTACGTCCTCGTCTTCGAGTTCGACGTCCTGATGGGCTACGCGATCGCGTCCCTCCTGGCCGCGTACCTCATCGGGCGGAGCGACCGGGTGGTGCGCGCCTGGGGCGGCGCGCTGGCAGGGCTCTTCGTGGCAGGGATCGCGGGCGCCACGGCGCTGATGGTCGCGACGGGCGGGTCGGAGGCGACGTCGGCCGGGGCAGGCGGGGCGCAGACCGCAGACGCAGCGGCCCTGTCGACCGCGAGCTGGTTCGACCAGGTCCTGCTGCGTCTCGAGTACATTGCGGTGTTCCGGATCGAGCTGATCCTGATCGTGCCGTCGGCCACCGTGCTGTTCCTGGTCGGCTCCCGGCTCGTGCGCGCGGGCCTGTTCACGACGACCGAGGACGGGGCGCGGCTGCGCCGTCGGCTCGCATGGGTGGGACTGGGTGTCGGCATCCCGCTCAACGCGCTGACGGCCTGGGCCGGGCCGGACTGGTTCCTCGTGGACCGGTACCTGGTCCCGCCGCTGGTGGCCGTGGGCATCCTGGCGCTGGGCACCACGCTCGTCGCGCGGTCGAAGAGCCGTCCCGGCCTGCTCCGCCGGGGTGTCGAGGGCATCGGGCGGACGGCGCTGTCGTGCTACGTGCTGCAGAACGTGTTCGCGTCGGTGCTCTGCTACGACTGGGGGTTCGGGCTCGCCGGCGGCGGACCCTGGCAGGCCGTGGCGGTGTGGGCGGGCATCTCGCTCGCGCTGATGGTCCTGGCGCCGCTCTGGCTGCGGCGGTGGCCGCGCGGGCCCATCGAGCTCCTGATGCACCGCGTCTACGATGCGCGGCGCCGCTGACCGAGCGCCGCTGACCTGGCCGCCGACCGAGCCGCCGACCGGGCGCCGCCTACCCCGGACACCCCCTGTCGGACCCGCACGCTCTCCTCGGCGTCCCACAGGGCCCGGTAGTAGGCGGTGCGCTCGCGGTCGGGTGCCACGCCGTAGGCGGTGAGCACCAGGGGTTCGAGGCCGGGTCCGTAGCGGCGCGTGACGCTGCGCGTGGTCACCGCGATGTCGGACCAGCGGTCCGCGACGCCCAGGTCCCCGACGTCGACGTGGGCCACGAACCTGCCTGCCTGGTCGAGGAGCGTGTTCGGCACCGTGGCGTCCCCGTGGCAGACGACCGCCCGGTCGACCGGCGGCGGGGTCCCGAGCGCGGCGGCGGTCGTCGCGCGCTCCGCCGTACCGAGCGCGGCCGTCAGCGCGGCGACACGGGTCTCGGCCGTGCGGACGAACGGGCAGGTGTCGGTGGGGAGCGCGTCGTGGAAGCGGCGCAGGCCGGTGCCTATCGCTATCGCGGAGCGCTCGGCCCGGCCGTGCCACCGGGGCTCGATGGCCGACGACGCGATCTCGCCGCCGACCTCGACCGCCGCCGTCAGCAGCCACGAACCCTGGACGTCCCGTCCGGCGTCCTGCACGCGGGGGACCCGGGTGAACGAGGCGGCCCAGACCAGGCGGTCGGCCTCGGCGAGTGGGTCGGGGCACGGGGCGCCGTCGGGCACCCACTTGAGGTACGAACGCCGGCTGCCGGACTCCGTCTCGAGCCGGACCGTGAGGCCGCCGTACTCGTTGCGCCACACCGGTACCACCGTCGCCCCGGACCGCAGCCGATCGGCCAGGTCGTGTACGACGGACGGCACTTCGACGGGCGTCGGGCCGATGCCGACGAGCGCGTTCGACACACCACGATCGTCCCACGAAGCGGGTGAAAAAGTGCTCCTGATTCGGGGCGTCCGCGGGCACTGGGCAACACAGCCGGCCGGGCGGCGACCTTCGCCCCGAAACTTCCGTCGGCCATGAGGGTGAATCCCTACGCATATCCCCGTATTTCTTGTCCGGGGCGTGCGAACGGCTGGTGTCCGACGCTGGACACCAGCCGTTCGGCCTATTACAGGCGCGTCGCCAGCAGGCGTCCGTTCCCGTCCAGGAGCTCGCTACCGGTGCTCGCGCCCGCGCTGCCGCTGCGGACGTTCACGTCCATGCAGGCGTAGAACGCCATGGCGGTGTCGTACACGTTCCACCGGGCGAGGATCGTGTGGTTACCGCTCGGCAGGCCGGACAGCGTGTGGGTGACGGTGGGTGCCGGGGTGGCGCCGCCGTCGTTCACCGTCTTGAAGTGCCGCCCGTCCACGAAGTACTCCCAGCTGGCCGTGCGGTGGAAGGCCGTCAGCGTCCACTGGAACGTGTGGGTGCTGTTGATGCCCGTGCGCGGCCAGGCGAGCGAGCCGTTGTCGAGGGTGGTGAAGCGGCTGCCTCCCGAGCAGAGCATCGAGCCCTTCGGGGCCTCGACGCTCTGCGGCTCCCACTCGACGCCGTTGCAGGACCAGCTCACGGTCCGCTTGGCGCAGTGGTCCTGGCGGCTGGGCGGCGACACGACCCAGCCGTGGGCCTCGGCCCTTGGCATCATGGAGCTCGGTGCGGCGACCAGCGCCGTCAGGGTCAGGGCCAGGGCGGCGAAGACGCCGAGCAGGACTCTGGCGGCGGGCGTTCTCAGTGCGGTGACTCTCATCGGGCTCACCTCGTGGTGTGAAGTTGGAAATCTCCTGAAGTACTCCTGTGTGCTGGGGTGCGACACCACGACGCTAGAAAGCGGGCGAGCCCGCGACAAGTAGGGCTACTACGTACGTGCAGGCCGTCACCGTCAGGGCTACGGGTCGCGTGCCGGTAATCGAAGCGTTTCGCCTGATCGAACGGTGGTTGGGCTAAAATCTGCCCTTGACACGAGCATCCACCGCCGCTTCTATTTGTCGAAGCGCTTCAACAACAGCAAGACCCGGTGCGCGACGAAGCGCACCTCGACAAGAGACCGAACTGGTCAGCAGCCCCAAGGAGAGCACCATGCAACGACGCACTTTCCTCGCGTCGATCGGCGCTGCCGCGATCGCGGTCGGCCTCACGCCCACGTCGGCACAGGCCCAGGCGCACGTACACCGTGCTGACGCCTACACCTGGAAGAACGCCATCATCAACGGCGGGGGCTTCGTGCCCGGCATCATCTTCAACGAGACCGAGCGGAACCTGATCTACGCCCGCACCGACATCGGCGGCTGCTACCGCTGGCAGCAGCGCTCCCGCACCTGGAAGCCGCTGCTCGACTGGGTCGGCCGCGACAAGTGGGGCTACAGCGGTGTGGTCTCCATGGCCACCGACCCGGTCGACACCAACCGTGTCTACGCCGCCGTCGGCACATACACCATCGACTGGGACCCCAACAACGGCGCGGTGCTCTACTCCGACGACAAGGGCGAGACCTGGGGCATCGCAGAGCTCCCGTTCAAGCAGGGCGGCAACATGCCCGGCCGCGGCATGGGCGAGCGCCTGGTCGTCAACCCCGCTGACAACGCCGAGCTCTACCTCGGCACCCCGTCGGGGAACGGCTTGTGGCGATCCAAGGACTACGGCCGCACGTGGGCCAAGGTCGAGAGCTTCCCCAACCCCGGCAACTTCGTCGTCGGCCCGTCGAACCCGCTCCTCGCCGACAACCAGGGCGTGATCTGGATCGACTTCGACCAGGCCGGCGGCAAGGTCTATGTGGGCGTGGCCGACCCGGACGACCCGCTGTACGTCTCCGAGGACGGCGGATCGACCTGGCAGGCCGTTCCCGGCGCGGTCGAGGCACTCGGGTCCGCGGACGGCAACCGCACCATCCCCGGCCAGTCCGCGGTGGACGACACGAACGGGTACCTGTACGTCGTCACCAGCTACGACCCCGGCCCCTACAACGGCGCGCCCGCCTCCGGCAACGGCGGAAAGATCCTGCGGCTCGCCACCCGGACCGGCGAGTGGACCGACATCACCCCCGCGTACAACCCGCGCGGCGTGATCCCGGGCTTCGGCGGGATCACCGTCGACCGCCAGAACCCCGGCACTCTCATGGCGGCCACGCGCAACAACTGGTATCCCGACGAGATCCTCTACCGCTCCACCGACTCCGGCGCCACCTGGCAGCTCAGCTGGGACTACGCCGAGGGCCAGGACCGCCACGACCGGTTCGACATGGACAACAGCGGCAGCCCGTGGCTGTCCTGGAACGGCGAGAACCAGGGGCCCCAGTACGCGGTCAAGCACGGGTGGATGATCGACGCCCTCGCGATCGACCCGCACAACTCCGACCGGATCATGTGGGGCACCGGCGCGACGATCTGGGGCACCGAGGAACTGACCCGGTGGGACGCGCAGGGCGAGCTCATCGGCCAGGACGAGGCCGGCCGGCGCGTCGCGCTGCCGGTCGAGAAGTTCACCGTCGCTGTCCGCGCCGAAGGCGTGGAGGAGTGCGCGGTCCTCGACCTCGCCGCTCTCGGCGGGTCCCTCGTCTCGGCTGTCGGCGACGTCGGCGGCTTCGTCCACACCGACCTCGGCCGAGCCGAGCCGATGATCGACACCGACTGGTCCACGGGCACCAGCGTCGACTTCGCCCAGTACAAGCGCGACATCATCGTCGGCACCGGCAACGTGCACGGCAACGAGAAGGGCCACGTCGGCGTCTCCACCGACCGCGGCAAGACCTGGAAGAACGCCGCGCGCGTCGAGGGCGTGCCCGGCGACGGCCACGGCGGCACCGTCGCGATCAACGCCAACGGGTCCAGGATCTTCTGGACGCCCGGCAGCTCCGAGGTCACCCCGGTGTACAGCACCGACCTCGGCGAGACCTGGATCCCGGTGCGGGGCCTCCCGGCGGGGGCGAAGATCCGGTCCGACCGCGTCGTCTCGTCCATCCTGTACGCGTTCTCGGGTGGCACGTTCTACCGCAGCACCGACGGCGGCGTGACGTTCGCCGACACAGGAGCGACGGGACTGCCCACCGCGGGCGTCGACGACTTCCGCGCCGTCCCTCGCCACAAGAAGCATGTCTGGCTGGCCGGGCGCGGCGACGAGAAGAAGGGCATCACCGGCGGCATGTGGCGTTCCAAGGACGGCGGCACCACCTGGAAGCGCATCGCCAAGCTCGAGACCGCGGAGTCCGTCGGCTTCGGCAAGGCGGCCAAGAACGCTGCGTACCCGGCGATCTACACCTCCGCGCGGATCGGCGGCAAGGCCGCCATCTTCCGCTCGATCGACGGCGGCAGCCGCTGGACCCGCCTCAACGACGACGACCACCAGTGGGCGTACTCGGGATCAGCCATCACCGGCGACCCGCTCGTCTACGGCCGCGTCTACCTCACGACCAACGGCCGCGGCATCATCTACGGCGACATCATCGCCAGCTGAGGTCCACGAGGTCCCCGAGCGATCGAACCGGGGTGCCTGGACGCGTCCAGGCATCCCGGAGCGGGCTCCCATCCTCAGTCATTCGCCTGCGCCGGGATACGCACGTGGCCGATCAGATTCGCATCGCGTAGTACGCATTGAGCGCCGCTTCCGCGCCCGATCCCATCGCTGTCTGTACTCGTTGACCGCGGGCGGAGCGCAGGTCGCCCGCGATATGTACTCGGGAGTGTTGGCTCGTCACGGGGCAGTAGCCATCCTCGTCTTGGACGAGTCCGTCGAGGGCGACGGGCGCGACTCCGACGTTGGTGAATGTTAGGTCGCCGCGCAGGTCGCCGGGTTGCGCAATGCCCTCCTCGTTGACGGCCAGCACGTCCACGGGGATCAAGGTGACTCGTGGATCGTGGGCGATTTCCTCGGTCTTGTAGACGTCGGACGGCGGGTGGGGGACCAGCAGCGCGACGTGGAGGTCGGGGTTGGCACGCAGGAAGGTGCCGAGGGGCCGGTCGGCACCGAGGACGAGCCAGGTCTGGCCGGCGGCGCCCATCGGATCCGCGTCTGTCAGAGGCCGTAGTGCCAGGGGAGTGGTGGCGGTGATCCACGACGCGTCCTGCGGTTGGATCGGCTTGACGCCTGCTGCGACGACGACGTGCTGCCCGGTGACGCTCTCGCCGTTCGCCAGCGTCACACTGACAGAATCGTCACCGGCCTCGATGCTGGTGGCCTCGCCCCGCACGACCTGGGGTGCTGCGCGTTCGACGTCGGCTAGTACCGCTGTGGCGAGGCTGGGGCCGGTCCGGTGCCCGCCGAGGATGTTGTTCGTCGCGGCGATGTGCCACAGGGCGCCGCCCAGGCGCTCCCGTGGCTCGACAATGGTGCTGCTCAGCCCGACGCTCGCGGCCATGACCGCAGCGGCGCATCCGGCAGGCCCGCCGCCGACGATGACTAGATCCGTGTCCGGCGTCATCGATCGGCTCCTGTGGGGGCGATCGACTTCAGCAGGGTGGAACTGGTGATGAGCTGATTCCGGCCGATCAGACGTCGAGCGACGGTGAGGCCGGCGTCATGGGTCTCGGGCCCGGCGTCGCTGGCGCAGGCGTCTGTGACGATCCACGGGCCGTATCCGTGCTCGAACGCATCGGCCGCGGACTTCAGGACGCAGCTCTCCGTAGCGATGCCGCAGAAGACCAGGTCGTTCCAGCCCTGGCCGCGTACAAGTTCGGCGCCTTTGCTGCTGAAGAGCGTGTAGCCGAGCTTGTCGATGACAGGGTGTCCGACGGCGAGGGGCTGGAGCTCCGGGACGAGATCGGTCTCTGGTGAGTCCATGAGGCGGGACCAGGAGAAGTACTTTTCGTACGCGCTGCCCGGCTGGTTGAGGTAGCGGGTGAACACGACCGGAAGTCCCAGTGCGGTCCACGTCGTGACGAGGTCGACGATGGCTCCGACAGCATGCTTGCTGTGTTGGTTGACGAAGCCGTTCTGTACGTCTACGACGACGAGCACGGGGTTGCTGAGGTGGGTGCTGGTCATGCTGGTCACCGCCGGTCTTCTCGAAGGGCCGCTTGTGCTGCGGGCGGAATCTCGGCCAGTCTGCTGGTCTTCACGATGGCTTCAGCCAGGAGCCGGTGCGGCGGCGGGGGCCCGGCCGCGCGGAGTCCGGCGCGTAGGCGTCTAGATCAGAACCGGAGTTCGGGGATGGCGGTCAGGTCGATGCTGTAGCGGGCGTAGACCTTGATCGTGTTCTCGCCGGTCAGGTCGGCCTCGTTGTAGCCGAGCAGGTTGGCGACGCAGATCACTTCTTCTGCTGATCCGGCTTCGATCTCCATGTAGGCCGGGATTTGGGGCCAGGTGTCGATCTCGACCTCGGCACCGTCCAGGAGGAAGCTGACCCGCTTGTTCTCCTGGTACGACTTCGGCGTGAAGCCAAGCATCCCGAGCAGCGCGTTCGTCGCCTCGAAGTTATCGACGACGACCTCGGTCTCGTGGGTACCGTCGATCGCGTCGCTGCGGATCTCCTTGACCGAGAGGGTGGTTTCCAGCCCGGTGTCGCGCAGCCGGATCCATCTGGACATGTCGCCAGGCGCGATGTCGTAGACGTATCGGCGCATGAACTTCTCGCCGACCTTTCGGCCGCCCTTGTCGAGGATCCTCTGCTCGACGACAACAGGGTCGATGTCGAGGATCTTGCCCTCATGCTCGATCGCCACGCTGGATCCCTTCGATTGAGTGGTTCATGTCATTGCGCCGTGGCGGCGACCAGCTCTCGGTACTCGGCCTGGCGCAGGGCGAGGATCTCGTCCCGGAGACCGCTCGCGAGGAACTCGTCGATGGGCTGGCACAGGTCCATGCGCTGGATGCAGACACCGACCTGGTACTGGCCCTCGCGATCGTAGTAAAGCCGCACGCCATAGAACCCTTCCTCACAGTCGGTGTCGTTGTTGAACCGGCACCCGGCACACGTCTGAGGCAGGCGAACGGGACGTATCTGCTTGAAGTACACGCGCCGCCCGTCGGGCAACCGGTAGGACGTGCGTGACCCGGAGACACCAGCGGTGACGTAGTTCGCCTCCGGGACCGCGCCACGTTCGACCAGGATCGCCTCGATGGCGTCCACGGACGCAGTGCCGTGGTCGAGGGAATTCAGCAGGCGGACAGTCAAGTGGGGCGAGTACTCGTCCAGCAGCCGGTGCACGCGTGGTGCGTGGCTGCGGTCCAGGACGACGATGTTCGCGCTGGCCTTGACCCCGTTCGCTTCGCACGCACTGATCGAGTGGTGGAGCTCTTTGATCTTCCGCTCGGCGAGCTTCGGGTTGCGGTACTTGGCGTGCTGGACCTCGGCCAGCTCGTTGGCGGTGGTGCCAAAGATAGAGAAGTTGACCCGGTCCAGGCCCGCTTCTGCGCAGTCTGGCAGGACGTTGCGCCCGTTCTCTCCGTTGGACGTCATCCCGACGGTGTAGCCGGCGTCCACGGCGATCCGGGTCAGGTCCGCGACACCGGGGTGCAGGGTCGGCTCGCCGCCGGTCAGGTGCACCTCGGTCAGGTCCAGCGCGTCGCGCAGGCTAGCGAGGACCTGTCCGAACCTCTCGTCGGCAGGGATCGCGGCGGGTAGAAACTGCGCGCCATTGGTGGCGGCGTAGATCGACATGCGCCCGCTCGGGCCGCCGATGGTGAAGGTGCCGGCTGAGCGATTGCGGTTGTCTGTTGCGACGGGTGTGCCTTCGTTGTGGCAGAACGTGCAGGTCAGACCGCATGTGTCGCCGATCTTGACGCGCAGTGTGGTGTCGGGCTCGACGTACGTGGGGATTCCGGGCAAGGTCATTGCGCTGTCCCTTTCGTCGTGCATGGCAGGTTGCTGATGGCACGCCGGAGCGCTCCGTGGCCTGATGTGGCCGGTGCGGGTTCGTGCGGAGGTCGGGTCCAGTGGCCGAGCAGTCGGCTCAGGTCGTCCGCGTCACGGCATCGCCGCCGAGCGAAGAGCGTCCAGCACGGCAGCGGCCCCGTCTTCGCCGACGGTCCCGGTCACCTCGTCGGCCGCGTCCTGTACCTGGGCCGTGGCGTGTCCCATGGCCACCCCGCGCCAGGCCCATTGCAGGAGTTCGATGTCGTTCTCGGCGTCCCCGATCGAGACAGTGCGCTCGGCGGGGATGTTGAGGTCCCGGCGCAGACGTTCGACCGCGGTGGCCTTGGAGACGCTCCCCACGGTGATGTCGACCCAGTCGACCCGGGTCGCGATCGCGGTCAGCCCAGCCGCGCGTAGCGCGGGTACCAGGCGTTGGGCGTCCTGTCCGTAGACGACCACGCGAGG
Organism: Promicromonospora sp. NPDC023805; assembly: GCF_040639635.1. Lineage (NCBI taxonomy): Bacteria > Bacillati > Actinomycetota > Actinomycetes > Micrococcales > Promicromonosporaceae > Promicromonospora > Promicromonospora sp. NPDC023805. The sequence continues at coordinate 20,917 of NZ_JBFAAH010000040.1, forward strand.
TGTAGGACCTACCCAGAGATCGCTAAGCCGGCCAACCTTGACCTGGTCACCGTTCAGTGCCCGCACGGGGAAGTGTTCGCTGACGTGGTAGCCGATACCGACGATCTCCACGGCGATCCGCATGTCCGGCCGGATCCTGGTGGCGAGCCGTATCGCGGCCTCGGCGTCCACGTCCCGCGTCTCCAGGACGGTGTAGGAGCCGCCGGCCAGTCGCGCGGTGACGGCGCCGTTCGACGCGACCAGCCACCCGTCAGTCAGGCCCAGCTCCCGGGCGGCAGTCAGGGCACCGGACAGCGAGCGCCCTGTAGCCAAAGCGAAGTGATGGCCGGCATCCCGGACCGCAGCGACTGCCTCGATCACGGAGACAGCAGGCAGTTGTCCAGTCACCAGCAGGGTTCCATCGATGTCGCTGGCGACCAGGCGCGGGGCATCGGTCAGTGGCGTCGGCAGCGGCGGATTCTCGGTGTCGGACGTGCTCGCGCTACGGGCCATGATCATCAGGTCACCCGCGCGGAACGCAGTCGTTCACTGGACGTCGTATCCATGGTCTGTCTCCAGTTCCTCGCGGTCCGCTGTTCGCGGATGGACTAGACAGAGCCTCGCGAGCCCGCGACCCTCATAGGGGCGGATTTCGTTTCCTGCCGTTGCCTGATGGCCGGAGGCGCTCTGCGGGGGAGTCGTAATGGGGACAGACGGGTCAGGGCCGGGCGATGTGCTGCGCGCCGCGCGAGTCGCGGCGGGCTGGAGCCTTTCGCGGATGGAACGCGCCACCGGCTACAGCAAGCCGTACCTGTCGAAGCTCGAGACCGGAGCCAAAGAGGTCAAGCCCTGGCACGCTCAGGCGTACGACAAGGCGCTTGGCGGCGACTCTGTCCAGAGGCGATCGATGCTTCGCATGGGGTCCGGCGTCGTTTCGTCCGAGGTCTGGGCCGAGCTGGAGTCACCGACTCCTACGCCCGCCCGGATCGGTGGGGCCGACGTGGTGGCGCTCGCAGAAACGGTCGATCAGCTGACGGGTCTCGGGCTCAAGCACGGGGGACAGATGGTCGTTGCGGCGGCTCGCGGTCAGCTGCAATACGCGGCGAGTCTCCTCGGCGGAACGATGACGGACGTCGTCCGTGGCGAGCTGCTGCTGACCGTCGCGCATCTTGCGGACAGGACCGCGTGGTCCATGTACGACGTGGGTCAGGTATCCCAGGCAGCCCGCATCTACGAATTCGCGATGACGGTTGCGCCGGACGACACGCAGCGCTGCATCAGCCTGGTGAACCTCGCCCAGATGCGGATCACCGAGCATGATCCGGCGGCTGCTTTGAAACTCCTGGACGAGGCCGAACCAGACCGGAAGGTGATGCGGTTCCGAGTGAACTCGACGCGAGCGCTCGCTCACGCAACGTTGGGCGAGTACACCGCGACGATGCGGAACGTCGATGCGGCCGACGCGGCGCATGCCGGCGTCGACCTGGGTGACCTGCCGACCGTGATCCGCCCCTACGCGTCTGGCCATGATGCGCATGCGCACGCGGCGGCGGGAAAGGCGCTGCACATTCTCGCGATGCAGGGACGGCGCTCGGCGGCATCTCACGCCGTCGAACGACTGACGGAGGCTGTCTCGGCTTTCGGCAACGAGCGTGCGCGCGCGATCCAGACGTGCCAACGACGGCTCGCCGACCTGTACGGATAGCGCGTCGCCGAGGTCGGGCACGCGTGTGCCGCTGACGCTCTTGCTGCACGCGATGAGTTTCTAACTGCGGACAGATGCCCTTGGGGTGTAGGCAGTTAGGAGTGCTCGACGAGCACGTAGGGCTCCGGCGCGTTCGCCCCGGCCGCCGTCGTAGGGTGCCAACATGTCCGATCTTCCTCTGCGCCGCCTCGGGCGCTCCGGCCTGTCCGTTCCCGTCGTCGGCCTGGGGTGCAACAACCTCGGCCGCACCGGCACCGTCACCGAGACCGCGGAGGGTGCGACGGCCCTGATCGACGCCGCGATCGACGCCGGTGTGACCTTCTTCGACACCGCCGACGCGTACGGCGCCCGCCGCGGCCTGTCCGAGGAGCTGCTCGGCGCCGCGCTGAAGGGCCGCCGCGACGACGTCCTCGTCGCCACGAAGTTCGGTCTCGACATGCAGGGCGTCAACGGGAACGACTTCGGCGCTCGCGGCTCGCGCCGGTACATCGTGCGCGCCGCCGAGGCGTCGCTGCGCCGGCTCGGCACCGACTGGATCGACCTCTACCAGCTCCACACGCCCGACCCGGCGACCCCGATCGACGAGACGCTCGCCGCGCTCGACGACCTGGTCACCTCGGGCAAGGTGCGGTACGTGGGCCACTCGAACTTCAAGGGCTGGCAGGTAGCCGACGCCGAGCACGTGGCGCGGTCGCTCGGCGGCACCCGGTTCGTGTCCGCGCAGAACCACTACTCGCTGCTCGCCCGCGAGGCGGAGCGCGAGGTGCTGCCCGCCGCGGCGGCGTACGGCGTCGGCGTCCTGCCGTACTTCCCGCTGGCGAACGGCCTGCTCACGGGCAAGTACTCGGCCGGGGCGCGGCCGGACGGCTCGCGCCTCGTGGTCGCGAAGCCGCACCTCCTGGAGACCGCGCCGTGGGAGGCGCTGGACCGGTTCGGCGCGTTCTGCCGCGAGCGGGGCGTCGCCGAGATCGACGTCGCGTTCTCGTGGCTGCTGTCCCGGCCGGAGGTGACCTCGGTGATCGCCGGGGCCACGCGTCCGGAGCAGGTGCGCCGCAACGCCGAGGCCTGGTCGTGGACGCCGACCCCACAAGACCTCACGGAGCTGGACGCTATCTTCCCGGCGTGAAGACCTGTCAGAACCCGGCGCACGTGTCAGACGTACAGGTCACTCCGCTGACCTGTGCGTCTGACACGTTCCGGTGGGTAGCGTGGGGCGCATGAGTCTTCCGTTTCGGCAGGTCAATGTGTTCTCCCCGGCCCCGGCCGGCGGCAACCCCGTCGCCGTCGTGCACGACGCCGACGGCCTCACCGACGACCAGATGGCCGCCTTCGCCCGCTGGACCAACCTGTCGGAGACGACGTTCCTGCTCACCCCGACCGACGCAGGGCGCGACGCCGGCGCCGACTACCGCGTGCGGATCTGGACCCCGGGCGGCGAGCTGCCCTTCGCCGGGCACCCGACGCTCGGCACCGCGCACGCGTGGCTGGAGGCCGGCGGCGAGCCCGCCGGGCAGGGCGTGGTCCAGGAGTGCGGTGTGGGCCTCGTGCGCCTGCGGCGCACCGCCGTCGGCGACGGGCACCGCCTGGCCTTCGCGGCCCCGCCCCTGATCCGGTCGGGTGCGGTGGGCGCCACCGACCTCGCGCAGATCGCCCGGTCGCTGCGCGTCGACGTGTCCGACGTCGTCCGCTCGGCCTGGGTCGACAACGGGCCCGGCTGGGTGGCGGTCCAGCTCCAGGACGCCGACGCCGTGCTCGCGCTCGAGCCTGACTTCGCGGTGATGGGGAGCCTGAAGCTCGGTGTGGTCGGCGAGCACGGCGTGGGCGTCGTCGGCGAGTACCCGGCCGGCGAGCCCGCCGTCGAGGTACGCGCCTTCGTACCGTCGATCGGCGTGGGGGAGGACCCGGTGACGGGCAGCCTCAACGCCGGCCTGGGGCAGTGGCTCGCGGGTGACGTGCTGCCGTCGTCCTACGTCGCGTCGCAGGGGACGGCACTGGGCCGCGAGGGCCGGGTCCATGTAGTGAAGCTGCCCGACGGCGAGGTGTGGGTCGGCGGCGACACCGTCACGACGGTCGTCGGTCAGGTGACCTTCTGAGCGGGGGCTGACGTCGGGTCGGACGGAGCGTCCGGCGCTGCGTCCGGCGCGGTGTCCGGCGCTGCGTCGGCCGTGCGTCCCGGCGTCGGGAACGCCTTCCGTGCGATCCCCGTGAACACCCGCTCCAGCGGGCCGCGCCCGAACAGCGCCCGCCACAGCGTCGCCCCGGCCAGGGCACAGAGCACCATCACGCCGAGCGGCCCGTTGTCCGGGTAGACGAGCAGGTCAACGCCGGTGCGGCTCCACCACCAGATGACGAGGATCTGCGCGGAGTAGACAGTCAGGGCCATGGCACCGACGGCGGCCAGCGGGGCGGTCACTGCGAGCGCCACCCGTCGCGCGGTCTGCCGCACCGGGCCGCCGTCGGCGCTCGTGCCGCCCCGCGCCCCGACGAGCAGGCACAGGCCGAGCACGCCGAGGGCGAAGCCCCCGGAGCCCAGGGCCTCGAACATCGTGTCGTCGTGCGGCCCTTCCAGGTACAGCCCGGCCAGGGGCGGCCAGGGGTCGGTCAAGGTGGGTGGCGTCGTGACCTGGTACTCGAACGCGGTCCTCGTGAACTGCTGCTCGATGGCCTCGGCGCCTCCGACACCGGCCACCAGGAACGCCGAGACGAGCGAGCTGACGGCGGCGAGCCCGAACCCGCCGGCGACCAGGCCCAGGCGCAGCGCGGGCGACCGCAGGTCGCAGCGTCCCACCGCGAGCCCGGCGAACACGTACGCCATCCACACCACCGCCGGGTAGTGGCCGGTGAGGAGGAAGTCGGTGGCGGCGCCCGAACCGTCGTGCGGCGCGCGCAGGCCCGCCCGCAACAGGGCCTCCGGCCCGTAGTACGCGAGGAACGGTCCGACCACCGCGATGAGCACCGCCGTCGTGGCGAGCCGCGCCGGCGACATGCGCAGGAACGGCAGCGCCAGCACGAAGTAGGCGGCGTAGAACCCAAGGATGAGCAGCACGCGCCCGTCCAGCAGGTCGAGCACCGCGACCAGCGCCAGCAGCAGCACTGCCCGCACGAGGATCCGGGCCCGCGCGGTGCGCATCAGCTCGCCCGTGAACGGCTTGGCGCCGCCCGTGAACAGCGCAAGGGACAGCCCGGCCACGGTGGCGAACAGGATCGACGAGCGGCCGTGCGCCAGGCTCAGCCAGCCCTCCAGCGTGCCGATGTCGTCGGAGGTGACGCCCATGTGCGCCGTGAACATCCCGAGCACGGCGATCCCGCGGGCGATGTCGGCCCCCGGCACCCGGCCCGGACCGCCGAGCAGGTTGCGGCTCATCCGATCGAAGGCGCCCCGGAACGGTCCACGGGACACCGCGGACGGTGCGGCGGAGGGCTGGTCAAGCGTCGGCATGCGGGCATCCTTGCGTGACGGCGACGTTGACGCGCGCGGGCCACGCCGTCGGGCCGAACACCGTCGAAAAGCCACGCGGTCGCGGGACCGGCCGTCCGAGGGATGAGAACGCGGATGTGCCGCACCGCCCGGCGCACATACAGTGCGGCCATGACCGGCAGCGCCAACGAGCACGACATCGCTCGCAGCGATACGTCCCGCAGCGACACGTCCCGACACAGGACCCAGCCCGCGGGAACCGACCCCATCGACGCGGTCGACGCCCCCAGCAGCCTCTCGCGGCTGGCCGGCGGCCAGGACAGCCCCGTCGCCGGCACGGACCTGACCAAGGAGTCCGAGTCGTACACGCACGGGCACCACGAGTCCGTGCTGCGCTCGCACCGGCGTCGGACGGCGGCGAACTCCGCGGCCTTCCTGCTGCCGCACCTGCTCTCCGACATGACGCTGCTCGACGTCGGCTGCGGCCCCGGCACGGTGACCGTCGACCTGGCCGAGCGGCTGACGCAGGGCAGCGTCGTCGGCGTGGACGCCTCCGACGACGTGCTCGAGTCCGCCCGCGGCCTCGCCGACGCGCACGGCACCAAGAACATCAGCTTCGAGCACGCCAACGCGTACGAGCTGCCGTTCGAGGACGGCTCGTTCGACGTAGTCTTCGCCCACCAGCTCCTGCAGCACCTGTCCGACCCGGTGGCCGCGCTGCGCGAGATGAAGCGCGTCGCCAAGCCCGGCGGGTTCGTCGCGGTGCGCGACGCCGACTACGAGGCCATGACCTGGTTCCCGGAGTCCCCCGAGCTCACCGAGTGGAACATGCTGTACCACGAGGTCACGCACACCTACGGCTTCGAGCCCGACGCCGGACGCCGCCTCGCCTCCTGGGTGCGCGACGCCGGATTCGACCCCGCCACGATCGAACCCGGCGCCAGCGTCTGGTGCTACGCCACCCCCGACGACCGCACCTGGTGGGGCGGCCTGTGGGCCGAACGCTGCACCCAGTCGAACTTCGCGGTGCAGGCCAAGGACTCGGCGCTCGCGGACGACGTCGCACTGGAGCAGCTCGCCCAGGGCTGGCGGGAGTGGGCCGCCGCCCCGGACGGCTGGTTCGCGGTGCTCAACGGTGAGGTGCTGGCGCGCGCGTAGCGCTCCGCCGTCGGGCACGTAGATTGGCCCCGTGCGTATAGCTAGATTCACCAACGGAGACGACCCCCGCTTCGCCCTCGTGCAGCAGGAGGGCGACAAGACCTTCCTCGCCGTCCTGGGTGGCGACCCCCTGTACATGCCGGCGATGCCGACCGGCGAGCGCGTCGAGCTGGGCGACGGCGTCCGGCTGCTCGCCCCGGTGATCCCGCGCTCCAAGGTGGTGGCCGTGGGCAAGAACTACGTCGACCACGCCAAGGAGATGGGCGGCGAGGTCCCGGCCAACCCGCTGCTGTTCTTCAAGCCGAACACGTCGGTGATCGGCCCGGACGACCCGATCGTGCTGCCGGACTTCACGCAGGAGGTCTCCTACGAGGCCGAGCTGGCCGTCGTCATCTCCAAGGTGTGCAAGGACGTCACGCCGGAGCGGGCGTCGTCGTACATCCTCGGCTACACGGTCGCGAACGACGTCACCGCGCGTGACGCCCAGCGCACCGACGGGCAGTGGGCGCGCGCCAAGGGGTTCGACACCTCGTGCCCGCTGGGCCCCTGGATCGACACCGACCTGAACCCGGAGGACGTCGGTGTGCGCTCGCGCGTCAACGGCGAGCCGCGCCAGGACGGCCGCACCCGGGACATGGTGTTCGACGTGCCGTTCCTCGTGTCGTACATCTCCGAGGCCATGACCCTGCTGCCCGGCGACGTCATCCTGACCGGGACGCCCGCGGGTGTCGGCAGGATCGACCACGGGGACCACGTCGAGTGCGAGGTCGAGGGCCTGGGTGTCCTGGCCAACCCGGTGATGCGGCGCCGCTGAGGTGGCGTCGGAGCACGGCGCGTCGCTGCACGGCGACGCGTCCCGGGTGCTGCGCGCCTGGACCGGGCCGACGGCGGAGCAGGAGCGGCTCAGGGCGCGGTACGTGCGGCACCTCGAGGCGCACGACGACGGCGTGTTCCGCGGCTGCGTGCCCGACCACCTCACGGCGTCGACCCTGGTGCTGTCGCACGACGGCGCACGCGTGCTGCTGACCCTGCACGGCAAGGCCAAGCGGTGGTTCCAGTTCGGCGGGCACCTGGAGGTCGCGGACCGCACTCTGGCGGGCGCCGCCGAACGGGAGGCGCGCGAGGAGTCGGGGCTGGTGGCGCTGTCGGTGGACCCGGTGCCCGTGCACCTGGACGAGCACGTGGTGCCGTTCTGCCGACCCGGCACCGGGGACCCCGCGCGTCCGGTACATCACCTGGACGTGCGGTTCGTCGCGATTGCCGAGCCGGGTGCGGAACCCGTCGTCTCGGACGAGTCGCTGGACGTGCGCTGGTGGGACGCCGACGCGCTGCCGAATCCCGAGCTGGCCGAGCTGTTGGCCTTGTCGCGGGCACGGTTCAGTGGAGTATTTTCGGGACGAAGCGGCTGATTCTGTGGCTCTTTTGGTGCTCTTCGGTCACCATGAGCCATGGCGATCATGCGGCGGTTTCTCGTGCTGGCTCCGGTGGCGGTCGGCGTCGGCGCCGTGGTGTTCCTGGCCCTCTACGTGTTCGCCGGAACCGGCCAGTTCGGCTTCCTGGAGATAGGCCTCGGCCTCCTGATCGCGCTCCTGGCGGCTGCGACGGTGCTCGCGGTGCTCCTCGTCGCGGTCGGCCTGCTCCGGCTCGCGGGGGTCCGCAGCGCCTGGGCCGCTCTCGGCCTGGCGTTCGGCCTGGCCGTTGTCGTCCTGGGGATCGTCTACGCGGGCATCGCCGCGTCCGTGCAGCCCGGCGACCCGGGGCTCGACACGGGCCTGCTCCTGACAGCCGCCGGTGTGCAGATCCCCCCGTGGCTGACGTTCGCCGTCGGACTCCTGATCGGCGGTCGGCCCAACCAGGCAGCACGGGACAGCACCGTCGTTCCCGCCGCCTAGCGGAGCTTCGCTCGGCGCCCGGCTCGTTCCTCGTGTGAGCCGCTGACCCGGGACGTGCGGTGGCTGGATCCGCGGCCACCGCACGTCCGGTCAGCAGTACGTCCGGTCAGCGGTACGTCAGCAGTTGCGGATGGACCAGACCCGGTCCCAGTTGGCGCCCTGGTGCCCCGAGGGCGCGGTGGACGTCCAGAGCGTGCCGCCTGCCTGGTTGTAGAACCGGGCGACGGTGCCATTCGTCTGCTGGTTGGCGAAGTACCCCTGCCCGACCCATCCGGACACGCTGTACCGGGCGCAGTTGTACAGGTGGAACACCGCGAACATGCCGCGGCTGGAGTCCCAGGCCAGGGCGCAGAGCTCGCCGGTGCTGCACGGGTAGTCGCTTCCGGCCGGGACGTACGTGACCCGCGTGGACGGCGAGATCGTGGGCACCGCGGTGACTCCGAACTCCGCGTCGGCTGCCGAGGCAGGCGCCGCGGGCGCCGTGTGGGTCACCGTCTTCGCGGTGACCTCCGCGGCTCCCTCTGACGAAGCAGCGGCGGACGCCGTGGCGGCCGTCGCCCCGGTGAGGGTCATCAGCAGCGCAGCGGCCGCGGCCACCGCCGGCCGGAGCCGGGATGCCCGCGGTGAGGCCGTCGATCCAGACATGATGGTCTCCTTCTCGTCGTCTCGGCGGACGGCCGGTGGGCCGGCGCCGGGATGAAATTTGGCATGGGCGCCGTCGTCCGTGGATGAATTTCGGCCACAACCGAAAGGTGCTGGGATCCCGGGACCTCCCGTCCCCGCGCCGGACGGCCTCGGCCACTCCCCGGGGCGTTGCCCGGGTACGCGGCCCGGGGACGCAGCGCCGTAGGCTGGGGCCCGTGACTTCAGTAACCGACACCTCGACCGACCCGGCGGCGAACGCGCCCGTCCGCGTCCGCTTCGCGCCCTCCCCGACCGGCATGTTCCACGTGGGCGGCGCCCGCTCCGCGCTGTTCAACTGGGCAGTGGCGAAGCAGCAGGGCGGCACGTTCGTGCTGCGCATCGAGGACACGGACGCCTCGCGGAACCAGCCCGAGTGGGTGGACGGGATCCTGTCGGCCATGGAGGCCCTGGGCATCCGCAAGGAGGACCCGGCATTCGAGGGGCCGTACTTCCAGTCGGCGAACGCGGACCTCCAGAAGGACGCCGCGCAGCGACTCTTCGCCGAGGGCAAGGCGTACTACTGCGACTGCACGCGTGACGCCGTCATGGCGCGCACCGGCAACCAGCAGACCGGCTACGACGGCTTCTGCAGCGACCGCGGCCTGGAGTACGCCGAGGGCCGCGCGCTGCGCTTCCGCACGCCCTCCGATGGCGAGACGAAGGTCGTCGACCTGATCCGCGGCAACCCGACGTTCCCGAACAAGAACCTCGAGGACTTCGTCATCGCGCGGGGCAACGGCTCGCCCGTCTTCCTCCTGGCCAACGTCGTGGACGACATCGACGAGAACATCACCCTCGTCATGCGCGCCGAGGAGCACCTGCCCAACACGCCCAAGCAGCAGCTGCTGTGGGAGGCCCTGGGCCAGACCCCGCCGCAGTGGGCGCACATGCCGGTGATCGTCAACGAGAAGCGCCAGAAGCTCTCCAAGCGCCGCGACAAGGTGGCGCTCGAGGACTACCTCGCCGAGGGCATCCTGCCCGACGCGATGGTCAACTACCTGATGCTGCTCGGCTGGGCGCCGGGCAACGACGAGGAGATCCTCCCGTTCGATGAGCTCGTGCGCCGGTTCCGCGTCGAGGACATCAACTCCTCGTCGGCGTTCTTCGACATCAAGAAGCTCACCGCGTTCAACGGCGAGTACATCCGCGCCCTGAGCGTGCCCGAGTTCACCGAGGCCTGCGGCCCCTGGCTGCACGCACCCCGCGCCCCGTGGAGCGAGGAGCAGTTCGACAGCAAGGTGTTCGACGCCGTCGCGCCGCTCGCCCACTCCCGGGTGGCCCTGCTGTCCGAGATCACGAACAACGTGGACTTCCTGTTCCTCGACGAGCCGGTCATCGACGAGGACTCGTGGAACAAGGCGATGAAGACGGGCGCCGCCGAGCTGCTCGCCGACGTCCGCGTCGCGTTCGCGGACGTGGCCTGGGAGGCCGAGACGCTCAAGGACACCGTCACGACGGCGGGGGAGGCGCACGGCATGAAGCTCGGCAAGGCGCAGGCCCCGGTCCGCGTAGCCGTGACGGGCCGCCGGATCGGTCTGCCGCTGTTCGAGTCGCTCGAGGTGCTCGGCCGCGAGCGGACGCTCACCCGGATCGACGCGGCACAGGCCCGTCTGGCCGAGCTCGCGGCCCAGGCGCCGGCAGAGGTGACCGCCGCCGCGGAGTGAGCGAGTGCGGGCCGAACGAGTTCTGTACGGTGGCGGGCGTGACCGACGACATGCCGCCTGCCGCCGTGCCGACCTCGACCGCACCCGCCTCGACGGGGATGGCCCCGACCGAGCTGGCCCCGTCGGCGCCGATCTCGACGGGGACGGCTCTCGCCCCGCGCGAGTACCCGCAGGCCCTGCGCGGCCCGAAGCACCGGTGGTGGCGCCCCCTGCTCGGGCTGACCGCGGTGGTCACCTGCACGGTCCTGCTGACTGGGGTGATGCTGCTGTACGCCCTCGCCTTCGTCGTCGCGGAGGCGCTGGGCGTGCAGCTGGCCGACCCGTCGAACGTCACCGACGCCTGGTTCGTCTCGCCGGTGGGCCTGCTCGTGACCAACCTGGGCCTCGCGCTCGGCATCCCGATCGCCCTTGTCGCGACCTGGGCGCAGGCCCGCCGCGGGGGACTCGTGTCGTCCGTCCTTGGCCGGGTGCGCTGGCGCCTGCTGCTCGGCGCGCTCGGCGTCGCGCTGCTCCTCCTGGTGCCGCTCACGCTCGCGGGCGACCTCCTCCTGACACTGCTGGACCTCCCCGCCGACGGCGGTGGTGCTAGCTCTGGCGCCGACGGCGGCGCAGCCGCCGACGAGCCCTGGTGGCCGCTCACCCCGGCGTCCGGCTGGCTGGCGCTGGCAGTCGTCGTCCTGCTCACCACACCGCTGCAGGCGGCCGGCGAGGAGTACTTCTTCCGCGGCTGGCTCACCCAGTGGACAGGCAGCATGCTGCGCTGGCGGTGGCTGGCGATCGCCGCGCCCGCCGTCCTGACGGCGTTCCTGTTCGCCCTGGCGCACGGCGCGCAGAGCCCCTGGCTCTTCGCCGACCGGCTGGTGTTCGGCCTGGTCGCCAGCCTGCTCGTCTGGCGGACGGGCGGGCTCGAGTGCGCCGTCGCGCTGCACGTGGCGAACAACCTCCTGGCGTTCGGCCTCGCCATCGCCTACGACGGGCTCGAGGACTCGCTCCTGATCACCGAGATCGCACCGGCCGAGGGAGCCGTCAGCATCGCCGGGACGATCATCACGACCGCGGTGCTGCTGTGGTGGGCACGACGCCGCAGGCCCGCCCTGGTCGTGCCCGAACCCGCCGAACGAGGGACACGATGACGACGAACGACCCAACGACGAACGGCCCGACGGTGGACGGCATCCTGTTCGACGTCGACGACACCCTCGTCGACACCAAGGGGGCCTTCGCGACGGCGCTGGCGGCCGTGCGGGCCGAGTACCTGCCGCACGTCCCGCCCGAGCGGGAGCCGGAGATCCTGGCGCACTGGCGCACCGACCCCGGCGGCTACTACAGCAGCTACACGCGCGGCGAGACGGACCACGTGACGCAGCGGCGGCTCCGGGCGGCGCTGCTGCACGAGACGTACGGCGGCGCGCCCGTCACGGAGGCCTCCTTCGCCGCCTGGGACGCGCTGTTCTGGGGCACCTTCGAGAAGTCGTGGACGGCGCACGCGGACGCCCGGGCCGCCGTCGACGCGGTGGTCGCCGCGGGGATCCGGGTGGGCGTGGTGACGAACGCCGCGACCACGCTGCAGGAGCACAAGCTGCGGGTGGCTGGTCTCGCGGACCTGCCCGTGCTGGTCGGGGTCGACACCCTCGGCTTCGGCAAGCCCGACCCCCGCGTCTTCCTCGAGGGCGCCCGGCTGCTGGGCACCGACCCGGCCCGGACGGCATACGTGGGCGACGAGCCCACCGTGGACGCGCTGGCGGCCCACCAGGCGCGCCTGACGGGCGTCTGGCTGGATCGGGCGGGGCACAGGCGCGGACCGGGCTACGGGGGCTCTCCAGCGCCCGACGGCGGCTTCCGTGACGTCCAGGACCCGGACGCCCTGCGCGCGGCGGGTGTGCTGGTCATCGAGACGCTGGCGGAGCTCCCGGCCGCCCTCGGCTACGGCGCCGAACAGCGCCGAACAGCCCCGGAAGAGCCCTGAGCCGGACCCGGATCGGAACGCGTGACGGACAGCACGCCCTTTCCGTTTTGACCACCGTCCGAGGTCAGGTAGTGTTCTCCAGCGGTAGGGCCAACACGGAAAGCCTGTCGGAAACAGGTGTATCCAGAAGGTCATTACCCCCATGGGGTATGGTGTAATTGGCAGCACGAGTGATTCTGGTTCACTTAGTCTAGGTTCGAGTCCTGGTACCCCAGCGCAGAGCGCAGCGCACACGTAGCCGATGCAGATCGGCCTCATGGTGCGCTACGGTTCTCACCGGCAACCGGTCCATAACCGGTAGTTCAGGCCCCCATCGTCTAGCGGCCTAGGACGCCGCCCTCTCACGGCGGTAACGCGGGTTCAAATCCCGCTGGGGGTACGCAGGTCCGTCGGCTTCGGCCGGTGGATCAGTTCAGGGCCCCCATCGTCTAGCGGCCTAGGACGCCGCCCTCTCACGGCGGTAGCGCGGGTTCAAATCCCACTGGGGGTACAGCAGAAAGGCCCGGTCCACGCGGACCGGGCCTTTCGCCGTCTCGGGCTATCTCGGGCCGGGGGTCGTCAGCGGATCTTCGGGTCCTTGCCGCCCTCGATGAACGGCTCGGGCCGCACCTCGGAGTCCGGGTCGGCGGTGGCCCCACCGGGCACGTGGCCACCGTGGTGCGCGCCGCTGCTTCCGGCAGTGCTGCCGGCCGAGGTCGCGGGTGCCGTCGCGCCGCCCGTGGACGACCAGCTCGGGCGGATCGGTTCGCCGTCGGCGGGGACCGCGCCGTCCCTCTCGTCGGCAGCGCTGGCCGGGCGGGTGCTGGCTGGGAGGCCGCTGCCCTGGGCGGCGTCGTTCCGGGCGACCGGAAGCTCGATGCGCTGCGTCGGCGGGTTGATCCGCCGTCCGATCCGGGGCATGAGTGCGGGCGGCGGCGGGCCGGACGGTGAGTCCGCGATCGGCATCGCCTGCGGCCGGATGTCCGGGTTGGCCTGCGCGGCGGCCTCGGCGTCGGCGGCGTCCGGGTGGAAGAGCGACGCGATGATGAGCCGGTACCGGGAGTCGGGCTGGGGTATCCAGGTGACCCGGTCGAGGGACTGGTCCTGCCCGGCGGTCTCGAAGATGAAGGTGCCGTAGCCGAGCAGCTGACCCATCGGGGTGCGCTCGTACCCGAGGTCGGTCACCTTCTCGGTCGGCATCATCGCCACCCGGTGGATGAGGAAGCCGTCGAGAACGAGCAGCCGGCGGTCGGTCAGGACGAACCAGCGGGCCCGCCACTCCAGCCACTTGTACAGCAGGCGCCCGCCGAGGACGACGAACGGCAGCCAGACCCAGCCCATGTCGTTCCGGACGTTGGGGTCCACCGCGACGAGCAGGGCCAGCGCCAGCACGAACGCACCGGCGGTCGTGAGGAGCGGCTCCCAGAGCATCGACCAGTGCCGGTGCGTGGCGATGATGATCTTCTCGTCCGCCAGGATGTACCGCTGCAGGGCGCGGTTGGGGACGACGAAGTCCGCTGTTGCGCTCATGCGGGTCTCCCCGGGGGGTGCGGTCGGATGCGGTGCGCGAGCCGGACCGGGACGGCCGGTGGATCGATCCGAAAGGTTCGATCCGACGGCCTGGTCCGGTGGTCGGGTCTCGCCCGCTGACCCTACGTGGTCAGCGGCCGATCGACCCGGTGAAGAGCTCCTCGAAGAACCTGCCGATGTTCGCGATGGCGCCCCAGATGACGTCCCAGAGGGCGAGCACGACGTCGGCGGAGCGCTCGGGGTCGTTGACGACCGAGTACAGCAGGAAGATCACGACGATCCAGATGATGATGAGCCTCACCTTGGGCGGCATCAGATTCCTCACGACGTAGGTGTGTGTGTCTAGGTGCACACGTCCCTCAAGAGGGTACTGACAGGACCGGGACCTGGGGAATCACCTGGCTCGGCGTGGCGGACCAACACTCACCGACCGCTCACCTGCCGCACACGCCGTGTGCACCGCGGAGCCCTGCGAGTGCTGGGCTCCGCGGGGGAAAGTTCTGCGAACGAGGGGCTACTCGCCGGACCGGTGCAGCACCTCGGTGAGCTTGTTCGCCGCGGCGACGACCGCGGCGGAGTGCAGTCGGCCGGGCTGCCGGGAGAGGCGCTCCACGGGTCCGGAAACGCTCACGGCGGCCACCACGCGGCCCGACGGGCCACGCACCGGCGCCGACACCGAGGCCACGCCCAGCTCACGTTCTGAGACGGACTGTGCCCACCCGCGGCGTCGGACGCCGGAGAGGATGGTGGCCGTGAAGGTCGCGTCACGCAGGCCGCGGTGGAGGCGGTCCGGCTCCTCCCACGCGAGCAGGACGTGCGCCGCGGAGCCGGCGCTCATGCTGAGCGTGGCGCCCACCGGGATGGAGTCGCGCAGGCCTACCGGGCGTTCGGCGGCCGCCACGCACACGCGGTGGTCACCCTGCCTACGGTAAAGTTGTGCGCTTTCGCCTGTGTGGTCCCGCAGCGCGATGAGCACGGGGTTCGCGGCCGCCAGGAGGCGGTCCTCGCCGGCGGCCGTGGCCAGCTCGTTGAGGCGCGGACCCAGCACAAAACGGCCCTGCATGTCTCGGGCCACGAGGCGGTGGTGCTCGAGTGCAACGGCCAGGCGGTGCGCCGTCGGGCGGGCCAGACCGGTCGAGGAGACGAGCTGCGCCAGGGTGGCCGGTCCGGCCTCGAGTGCCCCGAGGACGGACGCCGCCTTGTCCAAGACGCCGACTCCGCTAGTATCGTCCATACCGCGATATTGCCGTCTCGGAACGTGAGATTGCAAGTCGAGGCCCAAAGTTGTTTCTGACAGAGGTAGTTACAGGGAGGCGAACCGCAATGGCCGGCACGCTGGCAGAGAAGGTCTGGGAAGCGCACCTCGTGCGTCGAGGCGAGGACGGCTCACCCGATCTTCTCTACATCGACCTGCACCTGGTGCACGAGGTCACGAGCCCGCAGGCGTTCGAGGGGCTACGGCTCGCCGGACGGCAGGTGCGGCGCCCTGACCTCACTATCGCTACCGAGGACCACAACACCCCGACGCTCGACATCGATCGGCCCATCGCCGACCTGACGAGCCGCACGCAGATCGACACGCTGCGCGCCAACGCCAAGGAGTTCGGCGTCCGGCTGCACAGCCTCGGCGACGCCGACCAGGGCATCGTGCACCAGGTCGGCCCGCAGCTCGGGCTGACGATGCCCGGCCTCACCGTCGTGTGCGGTGACTCGCACACCTCGACGCACGGCGCGTTCGGCGCGCTCGCGTTCGGCATCGGCACGTCCGAGGTGGAGCACGTGCTCGCCACCCAGACGCTCCCGCTGGCGCCGTTCAAGACGATGGCGATCACGGTGAACGGGGCGCTGCCCGCGGGCACGACCTCCAAGGACATCATCCTGGCGATCATCGCCAAGATCGGCACCGGCGGCGGGCAGGGCTACGTGCTCGAGTACCGCGGCGAGGCCATCCGGGCGCTGTCCATGGAAGCTCGCATGACCGTCTGCAACATGTCGATCGAGGCAGGCGCCCGCGCGGGCATGATCGCGCCGGACCAGACCACCTTCGAGTACCTCAAGGGCCGTCCGCACGCGCCCGAGGGCGAGGACTGGGACGCCGCCGTCGAGTACTGGAAGACCCTGCGGTCCGACGACGACGCGCAGTTCGACGTCGAGGTGGTGCTCGAAGCGGCCGACCTCGAGCCGTTCGTCACCTGGGGCACCAACCCGGGGCAGGGCCTGCCGCTCTCGGCGACCGTCCCGGTTCCGGCGGAGATCGCCGACGAGGGCGAGCGTGAGACCGCCGCCAAGGCCCTGGAGTACATGGGCCTGACCGGCGGCACGCCGCTGCGCGACATCCCTGTCGACACGGTGTTCATCGGTTCCTGCACCAACGGGCGTATCGAGGACCTGCGGTCCGTCGCGAAGGTCATCAAGGGCCGCGCCAAGGCCGAGTCCCTGCGTGTCCTGGTGGTCCCGGCCTCGGCGCGCGTGCGGCTGCAGGCCGAGGCCGAGGGTCTCGACGTGATCTTCAAGGAGTTCGGCGCCGAGTGGCGCAACGCCGGCTGCTCGATGTGTCTGGGCATGAACCCGGACCAGCTCGCGCCGGGGGAGCGGTCGGCGTCCACGTCGAACCGCAACTTCGAGGGTCGGCAGGGCAAGGGCGGGCGTACCCACCTGGTCTCGCCGCTGGTCGCCGCTGCGACGGCGATCCGGGGCACCCTGTCGAGCGTCGGTGACCTCGACCTGCCGTACGACATCGACATCACTACTTTCGACGGCACGCCGCTCGACGGCGTGGGCGCGTCCCCGCTGGGCGAGTCCGTCGTCGACCTGCCCATTCCCGTGGCGATCGGATCCGCTTCGAGCGGGTCCGCCGCCGGCCAGCCCGCGCTGCGCTGAGAGGAGCACAGACCATGGAGAAGATCCACACCCACACCGGCGTCGGCGTCCCGCTGCGGCGCAGCAACGTCGACACCGACCAGATCATCCCCGCCGTGTACCTCAAGCGGGTCACGCGTACCGGGTTCGAGGACGCGCTGTTCGCCGCATGGCGGGGCGACCCCTCGTTCGTGCTGAACCAGGACGCGTACTCGGCGGGCTCCGTGCTCGTGGCCGGGCCCGACTTCGGCACCGGCTCCTCACGCGAGCACGCCGTCTGGGCGCTCAAGGACTACGGCTTCCGGGTGGTGCTCTCGTCCCGGTTCGCCGACATCTTCCGCGGCAACTCGGGCAAGCAGGGCCTCGTCACGGGCATCGTCTCGCCCGAGGACATCGAGATCCTCTGGAAGATCCTCGAGACCAAGCCGGGCACCGAGGTGACCGTGGACCTCGAGGCCAAGACCGCGACGGCCGACGACGTCACCGTGCCGTTCCAGATCGACGACTACACGCGGTGGCGGCTCATGGAGGGGCTCGACGACATCGGGCTCACCCTGCAGCAGGAGGAGAAGATCACCGCGTTCGAGGCGACCCGCGCGTCGTGGCGCCCGAAGACGCTACCGGCGCGGCACCTGCCGTCCGTTGAGATCGAGGCGGCGCGCCCGGTCTGACCCTTCGTTGGTCGAGCTTGTCGAGGCCCGGTCTCGACAAGCTCGACCAACCGTCGTTTCTACGGCCTTTCTACCAACGGTCGTTCTAGGGCCTGTTTGGGATTGGGTCAGCGTCGGCTGATCCAGTCCAGGACGTCGTCGGCGATGACGGTCGGTGCGGCGGCGGTGGTCTTGGCGCGT
>NZ_JBFAAH010000041.1:0-37586 GCF_040639635.1 Promicromonospora sp. NPDC023805
GGCCCCTTTCGGGTCGGAGCGTGTTGCGGCCCAGGGGGGGGGCGGCCCCGCGCAGACGGCGGGTCCCTCTCACCCGGCCGCTGGTCGGGCTTGCCGAGACCCGGGTCTCGACAAGCCCGACCAACGGTGGGGTCAGTAGCGGATCGCGTCGATCACCTTGACGCGCACCGCGTAGATCGCCGGGATCAGGCCGGCGAGCGCTCCGATGCCGATGGCGCAGGCCATGCCCACGAGAGCGGCGTCGAACGGGAAGCCCGGCAGGTCGTCGATCGGGCGGCCGAAGATGCGGTCGATGGGGATGTTCTTGATGATCGCCACGGCGACCACCACACCCACGACACCGGCCACGGTGGTCGCCACCACCGACTCCATGAGGACGCCGAAGAACACCCGTCCGCTCGTGGCTCCGAACGACCGGCGGATGCCGATCTCCCGGATCCGGTAGCGCACGGTGACCAGTGCGATGTTGAGCAGCCCGAGGCCGCCCAGCAGCAGCGCGAACCCGCCCACACCGAGCACGAGGTACTGCAGCACCCGGTCGATCGCGAACGCTTGGACCTGCGGCTTCTGCACGTCGAAGGGCACGCCGGCCGCCGCCAGGTCGCGGGGCAGCACCTCGGCGAACTGGTCCGCCATCTCCGGCGGAACCCAGAACTGGTAGGCGTCGGCTGTGACACGGTCCGGGAACCAGCGGATCGCCTGGTCGAACAGCATCACGGCCCGTGGCTCCTCGTCGTTCCACTGCACGGGCACCTCGCCGATCACCGTGGCGGCGACCAGCGTCTCGCCCTCGATCACCACTGACGGGTGCGCGCCGGCGGGCGCGCCGTCGGCGAACGCGTCCAGGAAGGGCTGGTTGACGACGAGCACGGGGGCCAGCCGTTCACTGTCGGAGTCGGTGAACCACCGCCCGTCCTCCATGTCCAGGCGGGTGATGGTCGCGCTGTCGACGTCGACGGCCGACCAGCTGACGTAGGTGTCGCTCTCCGCGCCGCGGACCTGCAGGTCCGCGGCGGCGCGCGCGGAGTGGTACGAGATCTGGTGCCGGTCGGCGACGCCGTCGACCACCGCGTCCACCTCGGCCGCCGACATCCCGGCCCCGCCGCCCATGGACCACGCCTCGAGGGTGGTGTCCCGGCCGCTCATGCGCTCGGTCTCCTCCTGCATGGCCTGGCCGACCATCGTCACCGCCGCCGTGATGCCGGTGATCGCGGTGACGGCACAGGCGACGCCGATGAGCGCGAGCAGCACCCGTACCCGATGTATCCGCAGCTCGTCCCAGGCCTCGAGGATCGCCCCGACGACGCCGGTCATGCGGTCAGTCCGGCGGTCTGGGCGGCGGCGGTCTTGGCGGCCGCTCTCGCAGCAGCGTTCCCGGCGACAGGGGCTTCGGCGATGGTGGCGTTCTCGGACACCGCCACGGGGGCGTCGAGGTGGATCGGGACCAGGATGCCGTCGGCCAGCCGGAACTGGCGGTCCGCGCGAGCCGCGATCGCCAGGTCGTGCGTGATGGTGACGAGGGCGGACCCGGTCTCGTTCGCGGCATCGTCCAGGAGGGTCATGATCGCCTGGCCGGTCTCGACGTCGAGGGCGCCGGTGGGCTCGTCGGCGAGGATGACGCGCGGTCCGCGCACGAGCGCGCGGGCGATGGCCACCCGCTGCTGCTCACCGCCGGAGAGCTTCTCGGGCCGGGTGTCGAGTCGTCCGCCCAGACCGACCCGCTCCAACGACTGCGCGGCGAGCTTGTTCCGGTTCCAGAACTGCTTGCCGCGCGCGTACATCAGGGGCGCCGCGACGTTCTCGAGGGCCGTGCGGCCCTGGAGCAGGTTGAACTGCTGGAACACGAAGCCGAAGTCGTCGCCCCGGCGCCGGGCGAGGGCCCGGCTGCGCAGGCGGCCGACGGGCTCGCCCTCCAGCAGGTACTCGCCGGACGTGGGGGAGTCGAGCAGGCCGAGGATGTTCAGCAGCGTTGACTTGCCGGTGCCGGAGCGGCCGACGATGGCCACGTGCTCACCGGGGCCGACCGTCAGGTCCACGCCGCGGAGGATCTCGAGGGTGCTGCCGTTCGGCAGCTCGACGTGCCGGGTGACGCCCTGCAGGTCGACGAGAGCAACGGGGGTCATCCGAAGCACTCCTCGTCGAGCATCTGGACCGTCCCCGTGTCGCCTGCCATCCCCGCCTCGTCCAACGCAACCATGTCGTCGCAGTTGACGTCGCTCTCCGTGCCGTCGTCGACGGGCGCGAACTCCAGGATCTGCTCGCCGGCCTTCAGGCCCTTGGTGATCTGGACCTGCAGGCCGTCGGTCAGGCCCAGCGCTACGTCACGTTCCTCGGGCTCCGCACCCTCCTTGGCGACCGTCCACACCTTTCCGGTCTGCGAGGTGCCGAGCACCGCGCTGATCGGCACCACGACCACGCCCTTCGCGTTGCCGTTGGTGATCTCGATCTCGCCGCCGAGACCCGAGAACGCCTTGACCTTGGGCGGGATGGCGCAGCGGACGGACCCGGTGGCCGCCTCGGGGCCCACCTCCATGGCCAGCTCCTCGCCGCCGGTGGCACCGGCGCCGCCACCCGCGGCCTCACCGATCGTGAGCCCGGTGCACGTGAACGGCGCGGGGCCGCCCTTGAGCGTCACCTCGGCCGTGCCGGTGGCCCCGACGAGCCGGTACTGCTGGTCGGCGGTGAGCGTGCCGGAGACGGAGAGGGTGCCGGGGGAGACGGCACCGATGGTCTCGCCGACCGCGACCGCCTGGTCCTTGAGCACGCTGATGTCGACAGTGCCGGTGACCGGCGCGAGGATCGAGGTCCACGTGACCTTCGGCTCCTGCTCAGTGACGGTCTCCTCGCCGGTCTTCTCGTCGACCTCGACGACGGGCTCGACGACCTCCTCGCTCTTGATCCACAGGACGCGCGTGTCCTTGTCGATCTTCTTGTCGTCGACCTCGATCTCGGCGATGACACCGTCGGCGGTGGCCTTGATCTCGACCGGCGGGTCGGTGACCACGGAGCCCGGGACCGTCACGGCGTTGGTGACTGACCCCTTCTCGACGGAGATCACCGACTCGGTGATCTCACCGGTGGGCTGGAGCGCGTCCGGCGGGTCGAGCTCGGCGCCCTTGAGGGCCAGCACGACGAGCGCTCCGGCGATCACCGCCCAGATGATGATCCGGACGGTGGGGAAGACGTACTGTCGGACGGCACCCATGGGGGCTCCTCGCGGCGGCGCTTGACGGAGATCGAACTCTGCGGACTGGTAGCCCGGGGACATTAGCGCAGGTTGCCGGCGAGACGGGATGAAAGTAACGGGTGAATACGGGCCTTGCGGTCGAGCTTGTCGGGACGGGGCCTCGACAAGCTCGACCAGCGGGCGGCGGTCAGGCCGCCGGCGCGGAGGGCGGCGCCAGCAGGAACGCCGGGGCCGTGAGGCCGGCGTCGGCGAAGGCGTCCGCGACGGCCTGGGCGACCGTGTCGACGTCGGACTGGTTGACCAGCGCGATCGCGCTGCCGCCGAACCCGCCGCCGGTCATGCGCGCGCCGAGCGCGCCCGCCGCCATCGCCGTGTCGACGACGAGGTCGAGCTCGCGGCAGGAGACCTCGTAGTCGTCCCGCAGGGAGACGTGCGAGGCCA
This sequence comes from Promicromonospora sp. NPDC023805, assembly GCF_040639635.1. NCBI lineage: Bacteria > Bacillati > Actinomycetota > Actinomycetes > Micrococcales > Promicromonosporaceae > Promicromonospora > Promicromonospora sp. NPDC023805. Next base: position 3,629 of record NZ_JBFAAH010000041.1, read on the forward strand.
GCATGAACGGGCCGACGTCGGCCGCGCGGCCCTCCCGTACCAGGTTCGCGAACCGCGCGGTGCGGTCGATCTCCGACACGACGTGCCGCACCCGGCGACGCAGGACGCCGTCGGCGTCGTGCGGCTCGAGCTCGGCCAGCGCCCGGTCGATGCCCATGCCACCGAGGGTCGGCGCGATCTCCCGGAGGGAGTCCAGCCCGAGCAGCTTCGCGGCCTGCTCGCACGTCGCACGACGGGCGCCGTACTCCCCGTCCACGTGCGAGTGCTCGGCCTTGGTGTCGACCACCAGGAGCGTGAGCCCCGCCGTGTCCAGGTCGAACGGCACGGGCACGCCCGACTCCAGGGCGCTCAGCCCCGGGCGGAAGTCGAGCAGCAGCGCATAGCCCTCGCGGCAGCGCAGCGACGCGGACTGGTCGAGACCGCCCGTGGGCGCGCCCGCGATCTCGTTCTCCGCACGGCGTGTCGCGTCGACCAGCTCGGCGCGCCCGGCGTCGGACGCGGCGAGGCCCAGGCCCGCCACCGTGTCGAGGGCCACCGCGACGGAGGCCTCCAGCGCCGCCGACGAGCTCAGCCCGGCCCCGAACGGCACGCACGAGTCGACCGCGGCGTCGAAGCCGCCGACCTTGTGGCCGGCCTCGGCCAGGGCCCAGGCGACGCCGGCGACGTAGGCGCCCCAGCCGCTGGCGCCGGGAGCGATCTCGGAGAGGTTCGCCTCCCAGACGCCCTCTGCCTGCGCCGACACCAGGCGGACCCGGTCGTCCTCACGCGGTCGCAGCGCGATGAACGTGCGGTGCGGCAGCGCCGTGGGCAGGCAGAGCCCGGCGTTGTAGTCGGTGTGCTCACCGATGAGGTTGACCCGGCCCGGGGCGGACCAGACACCCTCGGGGGAGCCGTCGAACGAACTGGTGAAGAGCTCGTCGACCCGGCGCGCGCCTTCCTCGACGGGCCAGGCCTCGAGCCACTGCGGTTCAGTCATGGGAACTATTGTCACTCGCCCTCAGCGGGTGCTGGTACGCAGCACACGGACCGCGCCCGCGGGGACGTCAGCGGAGCCCGCGAAGGCGTCGCCGGTGAGCAGGTCGGTGGCGGGCGCGCCAAGCGGCAGCTTGACCTCGCCGTCCGTGTGGTTGATCGCGACGGTGTAGGTAGCGTCCGCCCCGGTTCGGCGCACTACCTCCAGTCCCTCCACGGTGCCCGACGGCGCCAGCCCGGCGCTCGCGTACACGTCGCTCATGACCGTGGCCAGGGCCTCGACGTCCAGGCTCGTCGACACGTACCAGCCGGTCCCCGCGCCGTGCCGGTGACGGGTGATCGCCGCGCCGCCCGGCTTGGGGCCGTCGACGTAGGAGCCGACCGGCTCGGCGCCGTGGAGCACGAGGTCGTCGGCCCAGACCGTGCCGGTGAGCTCGGTGGTGTCGGTGGTCGCGGCGCCGGCTCCCGCCGCGCCCGCCCGGTAGGTGACGGCGAGCGCTTCGCCGTCGCGCAGCGGGAGGAACTCCTCGACCTGCACGCCGAGCGCATCGCGCAGCGGAGCCATGAAGCCGCCCGGGTGCACGGCGTCGTGCTCGTCGACCACGCCGCTGAAGTAGCTGACAAGCAGCGTGCCGCCGGCCGCGACGTACGCCGTGAGGTTGGCCGCGGCCTCGGTCGTGAGCAGGTACGACGCCGGGGCGACGACCAGCTTGTACCCCGACAGGTCCTGGCTCGGCCGGGCCAGGTCCACGGTGTGGCCGTCCCGCCAGAGGCGGTAGTAGTAGGTGTCGACGCGTTCGCGGTGGCTTGTGCCCTCGCTGGGCCGGTGCTCGAGGTCCTGCGCCCAGAACGACTCGTAGTCCCACAGCAGCGCGACGTCCGCGTGCACGCGGGAGCCGCGCAGCTCGGTCAGGCGGCCGAGGTTCGCGCCAAGCTCCGTGACCTCGCGCCACACCCGCGACCCCGTGCCGGCGTGCGGCAGCATCGCCGAGTGGAACTTCTCCGAGCCCGAGCGGGACGCGCGCCACTGGAAGAACATGATCGTGTCCGCGCCGCGCCCCAGATGCGCGAACGAGTTGCGGGCCAGCTCCCCGGGCCGCTTGGCGACGTTGCGCGGCTGCCAGTTCACCGCCGACGTCGAGTGCTCCAGCAGGAGCCACGGCTTGCCGCCCGCGACGGACCGGGTCAGGTCCGCGGCCAGCGCGAGCCCGACGTATCCGCGCGGGTCGGCGGCCTGCAGGTAGTGGTCGTTCGAGACGAGGTCGACCTCCTTGCCCCAGGCGAACAGGTCGGTGGACGGGCAGCTCGCCGCCATGAAGTTCGTGGTGACGGGCGCGGAGGAGTGTTCACGTACCGCGTCCCGCTCCGCGATGAAGCAGGCCCGGAGGGCGGCGTCGGAGAACCGCGCGAAGTCGAGCTGCTGCGCCGGGTTGACCGACGTCGCCGCCGCGGCGGGGACCTGGACGTGCTCCCAGTCCGCGTAGTGCTGACCCCAGAACGCGGTGCCCCAGGCTGCGTTCAGCGCGTCGAGCGAGCCGTACCGCTCACGCAGCCACTCGCGGAACGCGCGCTGGGCGTGCACCGAGTAGTCGAGGGCGACGGGCGCGCCGTACTCGTTGTGCACATGCCACCCCACGACGGCGGGATGCTTGCTGTACCGCTCGGCCAGCGCGGTGGTGATGCGCAGGGCCGCCTCGCGGTACGCGGGGGCGGTGGGCGCCATCAGGCCGCGCCCGCCCGGGCCCATCGGCGTGCCGTTCCGGTCGACCACGCGCGCGTCCGGGTGGGCGGCGTACAGCCAGGCGGGCGGGGCCGCCGTCGGCGTGGCGAGCAGCACGCGCACACCGCCGTCGTGCAGCAGGCCGATGATGCGGTCCAGCCAGGCGAAGTCGAACTCGCCCTCCCGAGGCTCCAGCAGTGCCCAGCTGAAGATGCCGAGGCTGACGAGGTTCACGCCCGCCTCGTTCATCAGCCGGACGTCCTCCGCCCAGACCTCCTCGGGCCACTGCTCCGGGTTGTAGTCGCCGCCGTAGCCGATCTGCTCGACGTCGGTCAGCCACCCGTCGTACTGCGGTCCGGGGACGAAGGTCGGGGTCTCAGGCATTGAGGATCCTTTCTCGGGGGGTGTGTCAGCTGGGGCTGTCAGGGCAGGACATGGATCGTCGCCGTGACCGGGCCGTGGGAAGTGGTGCCGTCGACGGTGAGCGTGCCGGGCTGGGCGGTCGCGTCGTCGGGCACGTCCTGCCAGGTGACGCGGACGCCGTCCACGTCGCCGTCGGCAGGGGTCAGGACGTCGACCCGGCGGGGGAGCCGGACGTCGTCGCCCACCGCGGTGACGACGTGCACAGTGTCCTCCAGGACGTGTGTGACGTCGCTGTCGTGGAAGACGTCGAGCGACGCGTTCGCCTCGGGGAGCCAGCCCTGGCTGGTCTCGACCCACGTGAACATGGGCTGCCAGTTCGCGGGCTCCCAGACGAGCACGCCCTGCACCCGGTTGCCGGGCACGTCGTTGGCGACCTGGAAGACCCGCTGGATCGCGTCCGCCTGGCCCTGGACGGTCACGGGGAAAGGGGAGTTGGGCAGCGGCGTGGGGTCGCCGGGCGGCCAGCTCTCGGCCGGGTAGGCGGTCTCGGCGACGTCGAGCGCGTACTGCGGGAAGGTGTCGGCGATGGTGTGCAGGTTGTGCTCCAGCGCCTCGGGGCTGCCGTGCCACTCGGGGTAGTAGGACAGCGCGAGTACGTCAGGGGCGGCGTCGGCGGCCTCCAGGCGGGTGAGCAGCTGCGTCCAGAACTCCATGGTCTTGTCGAGGCGACCCGTGTCGACTATCGCGTGGATCTCGACCTCCGACTCCGGGGACGCCTCGCGCACCGCGCGGATGCCGGACGCCATGAGCGTGCCGAACCGGTCCCACTGCTCGGTGTAGAGCTGCTGCTCGGCTGGGTCCGTGCTGCGCCAGTAGTCCCAGAGCAGTCCGCCGCCCGGCTGCGACTGGTAGACGTCCGCCTCCTCGACGAAGTAGGCGGGCGCGGTGGTCCCGATGATCTCGGCCTCGCTGCCGTACATGAAGCCGTTGATCACCTCGTTGCCCACCGCGACCTTGGCGGGGGTGGTGCCCTGCTCCACGAGCTGGGTCAGGTAGTCCGCGGTGAAGTCGTGGACCTCCTGCGTCAGCTCGTCGAAGGGCAGCTCGGCCCAGGCGCGCGGCTTGGGCTGCTTGCTCGGGTCGGCCCAGCTGTCCGCGTAGTGGAAGTCGATGCCGAGGCTCATGTCGTGGTCGGTGATCTCCTCGGCCACCGTGAGCGAGCGTTCCGGGCCCTGGTACGCCGGGTTGGTCTCGACGCCGGTGGTCTCGTCGCGGGGGTCGTTCCAGATGCGCAGGCGCAGGTGCTCCATCCCGCGGTCCTTGACGACGTCGAGCAGGTGCGGGCCGGGGTCCGGCTCGCCGGCGAGGGCGGCCTCCGCATCGAGGTAGTACGGCTGGTCGCGCTCCTGGTCGGCATAGGAGAGGTCGGCGCCGAGCTTCAGGTCGTCGCGCAGGTAGTTGTAGGCACGCAGCTCGGCGACGCCGTTCGTGCCCGGCCGCGCGGTGGTGAACCGGACGCGCAGGTACCTGGTGCCCTCCCTGTCGACCAGTGCGGTGGTGCCGGCCGCGCCGCTGCGGCCGTCCCGGTGGTCGGCGAGGGGCGTCCAGCGCTTGCCGTCGGCCGAGGCCTCGACGACGTAGCGTGCCGGTGTCGCGTCCGCGAGCACCACCTCTACCTTGTGCAGCCCGTCGTACGCGCCGCCGAGATCGACGGTGAGGGCCTGGTCGCGCTTGCCGTGGTGGCTGCCCGACGCCGATGCGGCCGGGCGCCAGGCGGTGCCCGTGTCGTCGTCGAGCACGCGGTCGGCGTCGGAGCCGTTGCTGGTGGCGCGGGCCGTGACCCAGTCCTTGCCGGCGAGGTCGGTCTCGACGGGCTCGATCACCGCTTCGCCGTAGCCGGCCGCCGACGGTCCGATCGCGAGGCCCGCCGTCGTCAGCGCGACGGCGATCGCGGCGCCGCCTGCGAGGGCGCGCCTGCGGTGTGTGCTGTGCGTCATGAGGACTTCCTTGTCCTGGGTCGGGGGCGTTCGTCCGGGGTGTCCGGGACAACGTTAGATCCTCGACGCGCGCGTGGGAATACGCTTCCCTGCACCGGGCGGATTCGTTGGGCCTGTTGGCTTGCATCGATTTACTCGTGACGGCTGTCGATGGCTCTCTCAGACCGGCCGGCAGCAGGCTCGCGCGGCCCCGTCGCAGTGGGACGGCAGAACGTGCGAGCGGTGACAGGCATCAGCCCGCCACCGCTCGCTCACGTGGACGAGCGGGCGTGTGTGCGCCCTCCGGGTCCGGCGACATGCCGCCGCCGGGCAGCGACCTCGGTTGCCCGAGGCGGGACTTGAACCCGCAACCGCTGCTGTGTGCCAGGTAACCGAAGAAACTCCGGCCCGCTCTACGAAGCACGGGTAGGCGTGTTGATGATCGCCGATGTTGGCGCTCTACCATTTGAGCTACGCCGTCCTGACGGACGACGACGGGACTCGAACCCGCAACCTCCCCATTGGAAGTGGGAACCGACGGTCTCCGGCCCACCCGTGCTCGTGCCATGTTCTGTTGTCGAGTCAGGACCCTAGGTGCGCGAGGGCTGTCCTGGCCAGGGCTTATTTCCGACCTACGCCCGCCGGAGATTCGCCACCAGCAGATTCGCGTGGTCCCCGTCACCGCGATGCGGTTCGGTGGGCACATGCGAATCCTGGTTCTCGGTGGAACGGTCTTCCTCTCCCGCGCGGTCGCGGAAGCGGCGGTGGCACGGGGGCACGACGTCACGTGCGCGGCGCGCGGCGTGAGCGGCACGGTGCCCGACGGCGCCACCCTCGTCCCCTGGGACCGCGCCGACGCGGTGCCCGCCGACCTCACGGCCACGCCGTTCGACGCCGTCGTCGACGTCTCGCGCATCCCGTCGCACGTGCGCCGCGCGGTCGCGGCATTCCCTGACACCCACTGGACGTTCGTCTCGACCATCAACGTCTACGCGGACACGGCGACGCCGGGCGGCACGCCGGCGACACTGCCCCTGCTCGACCCGATAGAGACCGACGAGGATCCGGCTTCCGGCCCGGAGACGTACGGCGCCATGAAGGTGGCGTGCGAGAACACGGTCCGCTCCGGCCTCGCGGCCGCGCTCGTGATCCGGCCGGGCCTGATCGTGGGCCCTGGCGACCCGAGCGGCCGGTTCACATACTGGCCCGCTCGGTTCGCCGAGGCGGCCCAGGACGGCCTGCCGGTGCTGGTCCCCGAGCCGGTGGACGCCCCCGTCCAGCTCGTCGACGTCCGCGACCTCGCGGAGTGGATAGTGACGGCGGCGGAGGCGGGCACCACCGGAGACTTCGACGCCGTCTGCCCGCCGGTGCCCCGGTCGGAGCTCCTTGCTCAGGTGGCCGACGGCGCCGGGGCGGACCCGGAGCTCGTCCCCGTCAGCCCCGAGTTGCTCGCCGAGCACGAGGTCGTCCCGTGGTCGGGCCCCCGTTCGATCCCGTTCTGGGCCGCCGACCTGGTCGACTCCGGCTTCCTGGCGCACGACGTCACGTCGTCGCTGGAGGCGGGCCTGACGATCCGGCCGTTCGCGGAGACCACCCGCGACACGCTCGCCTGGCTTGGCGCAACGCCCGACGCCAAGGTCACGGGCCTGACCCGGGCGGAGGAGCAGCAGGTGCTGACGGCCGTCCGCGGCTGAGCACCACGGTGCTGACGTATTGACGCAATGATTGCGTCATTACTATGATGGCGGCATGCTCTTCCCGACCCCAGACCTCTCGTCGGACGACGTGCGCGTGCTCGCCGACATCGATTACGCGCGCGACGGCCTGCGCCTGCAGGTCCGGTCGACACCCACGAAGTGGACCGACGACCTTCGCCGCTTCCTGACCGCCGATGCCGTTGCTGCCTCGAACTCGATCGAGGGTTTCCGGGTCTCGACCGTCGACGCAGAAGACCTCATGGACGGTGAGCGCGACGTCGACGTCTCGGAGGTGAACCGCGAGGAGACCCTCGCGTACCAGCGGATGATGACCTACATCCAGTCGCTGCACGATGCACCCGACTTCGGCTACAGCAAGGGTCTTCTCAACGGCCTCCACTGGATGCTCCAGGGGCATCACCACACGCCGCTGCGTCCTGCGGGGCAGTGGCGAAAGGGCTCGGTGTACGTCACCGACACCCGCGACCCGAGCATCGCCGTCTACACCGCGCCCTCGGTGGACGAGGTGCCAGGACTCATGGCCGAGCTGGTGGACTGGCTCAACGCCGATGACGAAACCCACCCCGTCGTCCGAGCCGCGATGGCGCACCTGCACCTGGTCTCCATCCACCCGTGGTCGGACGGGAACGGTCGCATGTCGCGTTCGCTGCAGACACTCGTCACGGCACGGTCGGGCGTCCTGGCTCCTGAGTTCTCGTCGATCGAGGCCTGGCTCGGCAGACCGGGCAACACCTGGGAGTACTACCGGCAGCTCGGTGCCCGGGGCGCCACCTATCTGCCCGATCAGGATGTCTCCGAATGGGTCAGGTTCAATCTCGTGGCGTCCCACCAGCAGACCCAGTCCGTTCGGCTGCGCCTCGAACGATCCACCCGCGTGCTCCAGCAGCTGGACACGTTTGTGGACTCCATGGGACTCAGCAGCCGTGTCGTCAGCGCGCTGCACGACGTCGCGCTCTCGGGCCGGGTGCGCCGCAGCCGGTACGAACGCTCGGAGAACCTGCGCCTGCAGCAGGCGCAGCGCGATCTCCGCGACCTCGTCGCGGCGCGCGTCCTCGAGCCGGTCGGCCGGACCCGTGCCCGCTACTACGTTGCCGGCGACCAGTTTCCGCAGGCTGCGCTGGAGGAAGCCCGCACACCGTTCACGCTCACGGACCCGTATGCGAAGTAGGGGTCTGGCCCTGGATATTGCCTGGTCAGCGCGAAACCGGCCCTCTAGGGTCCTGGTTCGACAACAGAATCGCGGAGGCACTGAGTGCTTCCTCGCTCGAGAAGCGGTGGCGGGCCCACGCCTGCCGCCGCTCTCTTCTGCCCGTCGCCAGAACTACCCATCCCGAGAGGAGCTTCGCCATGGACATCCTGCGCGCCGTCAACCGCCGTCGGACTCCCCAGAACCAGCCCGCCGACCTGCGCCAGAAGGCGAACTCCGCCGGCGGCCACACCTTCGTGCTCGACGACGCCGCGCGCCTGCGCCGCTTCCTCACGCTCGGCGTCGACGGCGGCACGTACTACGCCTCCGCCGGCCCGCTGGCGCGTGAGAACGCAGAGGTCGTGGGCAGGATGGCGGCCGCCGACCCGGTGACGCTGGTCGACACGATCGTCGAGGTGTCGACGAGCGGCGCCGCGCCCAAGCAGAACCCTGCGCTGTTCGCGCTCGCGTTCGCGGCGTCGGTCCCCGAGTCGGCGGCGCTCGCGCTCGCCGCGCTGCCGCAGGTCGCGCGCACGGGTACGCACCTGTTCCTGTTCGCCGGCTACGTCGAGCAGTTCCGGGGCTGGGGTCGCGGGCTGCGTCGCGCCGTCGGCGGCTGGTACACGGCGAAGGACGCCGACGCCGTCGCCTACCAGGCGGTGAAGTACCGGCAGCGCGAGGGCTGGTCGCACCGCGACCTGCTGCGCCTGGCGCACCCCGTCACGGCCGATCCCGCGCTCCGGGCGACCTTCGACTGGGTGGTCCGCGGTGCGACGGGCGAGCAGACCCCCGCGCTGGTCGAGGCGTTCCTCAAGGCCCAGGGGGCCACGGACTCCTCGACCTGGTCGGCGCTCGTCCGCGAGGGTGGCCTGACCTGGGAGATGCTCCCTGACGCGGCGCTCGCCGAGCCCGCGGTGTGGGACGCGCTGCTCGACGTCGGCATGCCCGCAACGGCGCTGATGCGTCAGCTCCCGCGGCTCACGCGGCTGGGGCTGCTGCCCGACGTCGGCGGGCGCACCGACGAGGTCGCGAGCCTGCTCGCTGACCCCGAGCGGCTGCGGCGTGCCCGCGTGCACCCGGTGAACGTGCTGGTGGCGCAGCGGACCTACGCGTCGGGCGTCTCGGCCAGGGGCACGGGTGCGTGGGAGCCCACGCAGCGCATCGTCGATGCGCTCGACGCCGGGTTCTACGCGGCGTTCGGTGCTGTCGAGCCGGCCGGGAAGCGGATGCTGCTCGCCGTGGACGTGTCGGGTTCGATGGGCGTCTCGATCGCCGGGATGCCGCTCACGGCGCGCGAGGCCTCGGCGGCGCTGGCGCTCGTCCAGCTCGCGACCGAGCCGGGGTCGTCGGCCGTCGGGTTCACGACCGGTCCCGGTGGCGCCTGGAACACGTCGGAGCTGAAGCCGCTGCGGATCTCGCCGCGCCGTCGGCTCGACGACGCCCTGCGCGTGGTCGACAAGATGCCGATGGGCGGCACGGACTGCGCCCAGCCCATGCTGTACGCGCTGGCCAAGGGGCTGAAGGTCGACACGTTCGTGGTCTACACCGACAACGAGACGTGGCACGGGGACATCCACCCGCACCAGGCGCTGCGGCAGTACCGGGAGTGCACGGGCATCCCGGCGCGGCTCGTGGTGGTGGGTATGACCGCCACCGAGTTCTCGATCGCGGACCCGACCGACCCGGGGATGCTCGACGTCGCGGGCTTCGACGCGGCGGTGCCGTCCCTGATCTCGCAGTTCGCACGGGGTATGTGACGGTGCGACTGGGTGTGTGACTTCGATTTCGATGTCAAGTAACTTGATATCGAAATCGAAGTCACGTAGCCTGACGTCAATATCGATGTCAGGAGGATCGTCGTGCGAAGCGTGCGGACCGAGATCGACAGCCCCGAGATGCTCGGCTTCGCGCTGCAGCAAGGGCGGCTGGTCCAAGGCCTGAGCCAGCGCGAGCTGGCGGCGCAGCTGGGCATCGGCCAGAAGTGGGTGTGGGAGATGGAGGGCGGAAAGCCCGGCATCCTGACGACCCGGCTGTTCGTCATGCTCAAGGCGACCGGTGTCCGGCTGTATGCGGACCTGCCGTTGCCGGACGACCCGGCGAAGGGAGGCGGTGATGTCTGAGCTTCATGTCGAGCTGTACGGGCACCTCGTCGGGCACCTGTACTCGTCAGGCGACCGAACTTTCGACTTCCGTACCGACCATGCGGCCTTCGAGCACTTCAGTCCGGCCTCAACGACTCTCTCAGTGTCCGTGCCGTTGAGTGTGGTGGAAAGCCGAGGAAAGGCAGGGCGCCGCAGGGTCTTCTTCACAGAGCTGCTCCCCGAGGGGAACATGCTCGTCGACCTGGCTCGCAGAGCAGGCGTGGCTGAGCACGACGTCGTCGGATTCCTGGCTCACTACGGCCGCGACGTGGCCGGCGCTGTTCAGATCTGGGACCCGGACCGCCCGGGTGAGCCACGGACGCCGCGTATCACCGCGGTCACTGACGATGAGGTCGGGACGTTGCTGCAGGACACCCGATCCGCGCCGCTGGGCAACTCGCCGGTGTCCGGGAAGTCGTCGCTCGCGGGTGTGCAGGAGAAGATAGTTCTGGCGCGGGTCGACGGCGGATGGCACCGCGTGCACGACGGCTATCCGTCCACGCACATCGTCAAGCCCGAGACCCGCGAGCACTCGTCGCTAATCTACGACGAGGAGTACGGGACGCGCCTCGCCCGCGCGACCGGTCTGACCCGGCACGCCTCATGGGTCGAGGACTTCCCCGGCCGGCCGGGCCTCGTGATCGAGCGCTATGACCGTTCGCCGGCCGCGCCGCAAGGGCGGATCCACCAGGAGGACATGAATCAGGCGCTCGGCGCAGTCGGAAACCAGAAGTACCAGGAGTACGGCGGAAAGGTGAGCTTGGCACGGGTCGCGGAGGTGCTCGCACGTGTGGCGAGCGACGACTCGCAAGAGCGCTTGCTCCGTATGACGGCGTTCGCCGTGACCATCGGCAATCTCGACATGCACGCGAAGAACATCTCGCTGATCCACAACCCGGACCAGACCACGACGCTCGCGCCCGCCTACGACGTCGTGCCCTTGCGGCAGCACCCGACCGATGGCCGGATGGCGCTCGCTGTGAACAAGAAGTACGTGCACGCGACGATTACGGCCGAAGATATGGTGGCAGAAGGTGCGGCTTGGGGCGTGTCGGATGCCGAGGGGGTTGTGCGGAAGACTCTCGAAGCGACTCTGACCGCCATCGAGACCGATGAGCCGGATCGGCGAGCGGACCCGAAGCTCCGAGAGACGATCCTCGCATTCACGCGTAACCTGCTGGCCGGCGACCCGGCGTCGTAGGACCCCGCACAGTCACCCGACCAGCGCCGTCCGCTCCTCCTTCAGGAAGTCCGCGCAGCGTTCGCCGATCATCATCACCGTGATGTTCGGGTTGACGGTGGTGATCTCCGGCATGACCGAGGCGTCCGCGACGCGCAGCCCCGTGACGCCCTTGACCCGCAGCCGCGGGTCGAGGGGCGAGCTGTCGTCGTCCGACGCACCCATCCGGACCGAACCGGTCGGGTGGTAGACCGTGTTGTGGGTGCGCGAGATGTAGTCCGCTATCTCCTCGTCGGTCTGCACGTCCGGCCCCGGGTACAGCTCAGCGCCCGCCCACTCGGCCATAGCGGGCTGGGCGACGATCTTCCGCGCGAGCTTGATGCCCTCGACCATCACCTTCATGTCGTACGGGTCGGTGAAGTACCGGGGGTCGACCATCGGCTTGTCCCGGAAGTCGCGGGAGCGCAGCCGGACCGTGCCACGGGAGCGTGCATGGGTCACGTTCGGGGTGAGGCAGAACCCGTTCTCGGTGGTCGGGTAGCCCTGCCGTGCCGTGTGCATGTCGAACGGCACGGAGCCGTAGTGCATCATCAGGTCCGGCCGGTCCAGGTCCGGCTCGGTGGCCGCGAAGATGCCGATCTCCCACCACTGCGTCGAGGACGTGGTCATCGGCTGCTTCGCCGCCCACTGGATCACCCCTTCGGGGTGGTCCTGCATGTGCGAGCCGACGCCGGGGGCGTCCACCAGCACGTCGATCCCCACCTCCGCGAGGTGCTCCGCCGGGCCGATCCCCGACAGCATGAGCAGCTTGGGCGAGTCGATGGCGCCCGCCGAGAGGACCACCTCGTGCCGCGCGGTGAACGTGCGATGGTGGATCAGGTCCGGGTCGAGCACCTCGACGCCCGTGCACCGGGTGCCGTCGAAGAGCAGCCGCCTGGCACGGTGCTCGGTGAGGATCGTCAGGTTCGGCCGGTCGAGGATCGGGTGCAGGTAGCTCACCGACGACGACGAGCGGACGCCGTCCTCCCGGGCGTTGATCTGGAAGAAGCTCGCGCCGGTGACGACCGTCGTGCCGTCGTTGAACTGCACGCGGGGGATGCCCGCCTGCTCGCACGCGTCCAGCACGGCCACGCCGCACGGGTCGGCCTGTGGGACCTGGCGGATCCGCACCGGGCCGTCGTGCCCGTGGTGCACGCCGGGCTGGTCGTTGTTCTCGAGCTTCGTGTAGTACGGGCGGGACTCCTGCGCCCGCCAGCCGGTCGCGCCCATCGCCTCCCACTGGTCGAGGTCCTCGGCCGGGGCCCAGAACGCGATGCACGAGTTGTGCGACGAGCAGCCGCCGAGCACCTTGGCGCGCGCCTGGCGCATGAACGAGTTGCCGTTGGTCTGCGGCTCGATCGGGTAGTCCCAGTCGTAGCCGGACTCCAGCAGCCCCATCCAGCGGTCCAGCCGCAGGATCGCGTCGTCGCCGACGTCGGACGGCCCCGCCTCCAGCAGGGCGACAGTGACCGCCGGATCCTCGCTGAGCCGGGCGGCGACGGCGGCGCCGGCGGAACCCCCGCCGATCACCACGTAGTCGAAGGTGCGCTCGCCGGTCTGCGCGCCGGCCTGCTTCTCGGGGTGCTTCGCGGGCTGCTCAGTCATCGGTGCCTCCGAACCACCCGGTCACTGCCGGGCGCAGGTTCTGATAGATGTGCTTGGACTCCTGGTACTCGGCGAGGCCGGCCAGGCCGAGCTCCCGGCCGAACCCGGACTGCCCGTAGCCGCCCCACTCCGCCTGCGGCAGGTAGGGGTGGTAGTCGTTGATCCAGATCGTGCCGTGCCGCAGCCGGTTCGCGACCCGCTGTGCCTTCCCGGCGTCCTGCGACCAGACGGCGCCCGCCAGGCCGTAGATCGTGTCGTTGCTGATCTCGACCGCCTCGTCCTCGGTGCTGAACGTCTCGACGGTCACCACGGGACCGAACGCCTCGTCGACGACGGCGGAGCTGCCGCGCCGGACGCCGTCGAGCACCGTGGGCAGGTAGTAGAAGCCCTCCTCCAGCTCGCCAGTGCCCCATTCGCCGCCGCAGCGGACGACGGCGCCCTCCTCGACTGCCCGCTCCACGTATGCCGTGACCTTGTCCCGGTGCGCGGCGGAGATCAGCGGGCCGGTCTCCGCGGCGTCGTCGAACGGGCCACCCAGCCGGATCTGCCGGGCCCGGCGCACCAGCTCGTCGACGAAGCGGTCGTGTATCGACTCCTCGACGACCAGCCGTGCCCCGGCGGAGCACACCTGCCCGGAGTGCACGAACGCACCGTTGAGCGCGTTGTCCACCGCGGCGTCGAAGTCGGCGTCCGCGAAGATCACGTTCGGGTTCTTGCCGCCCAGCTCCAGGGCCACCTTCTTGACGGTGGCAGCGGCGCTCGCTGCGATGACCCGGCCGGTGACGAGACCGCCGGTGAACGACACCAGGTCGACGTCCGGGTGGCTGGAGAGGGGCGCGCCCGCCTCGGGGCCCGCCCCGAGCACGAGGTTGGCGACGCCCGCCGGGACGCCGGCGTCGGCCAGCACCTCCATGAGGAGGACGGCGGTGTGCGGCGTCAGCTCGCTCGGCTTGAGCACGAACGTGTTGCCCGCCGCGAGGCAGGGCGCCACCTTCCACACGGCCTGCAGCAGCGGGTAGTTCCACGGCGAGATGAGGCCGCACACCCCTACCGGCTCGTGCACCACGCGGCTGAGCACGTCGGCGCTGCCGGCGTCGACCACCCGGCCGGCGTCCGCGCCCGCCAGCTTCGCGTACCAGCGGAAGCAGGCTATGCAGTCGTCCATGTCGATACGGCTCTCGACCAGGCGTTTGCCCGTGTCGCGGGACTCGGCGAGGGCGAAGTCCTCCGCCCGTTCGGCGAGCAGGTCGGCCACGCGGTGCAGCAGCTCGCCGCGCTCTGCCGCGGTCGTGGCGCGCCACGGGCCGGCGTCGAACGCCCGGCGTGCCGCGGCGATCGCCCGCTCGGTGTCGGCGGCGGTCGCCTCCGACACCTCCGCGACGAGCGAGCCGTCCGCCGGGCAGCGGATCTCGCGGATGCCGCCCGCGGCCGCTGCCGCCCAGGTGCCGTCGATGTACAGGGTGGTCGGTGTGCTCATGGTGGTGCTCCCGGTCGAGACGTACGGGACGTGCGGGTGTGCGGTGGTCAGCTTTCGATCGGTTCCGTGTCGTGCGTCGGCGAGCTGCTCGCGTGCAGGAACAGCAGGTGCCGCTCGTACTGGTCCAGGACGTCGGCGATGAGCTGCTCCTTGGCGTAGTCGGTGACGTCGTAGCCCTGCGTGCCCTCCGCGAGGAGCACCTCTACACGGAAGTACGTGTCGCCCTGGTCCGACGTGTTCATGCGGAACGTCGGCGTGGGGTGGGCCTGCGGCCACAGCGTGTAGGTGAACGGGGCCTCGTCGCCGTGCTCGACGGTGAGCGTGATGGCCGGCAGCCCGGTCTCGCCCACCGGCGCCTCCGTGCAGGAGGTCGCGATGCCCTGCTCCTCGAGCGCGGCGGAGACCTCGGTGAGAGCCGGGCGCACCGTCCGGTCGATGAACCGCAGCACGTGGCGGCGGTCGGGGAAGCTGACCAGCCGCTTGAGCCGCTGTCGCCAGCCCGGGGTGCCGCTGGTGCCCGGGTGCCCGATCCGGCCCGACAGGCTGGACGGCAGCGCGGTACGGAGGGTGTCGAACTTCTGGCCCTCGGTGCGCAGTACCTTGTAGAGGGAGAACATCACGCCGAACATCACCAGCGAGAACGGCAGGCCCATGATGATCGTCCCGGACTGCAGCGTGGTGATGCCGCCCGCGAGCAGCATGCCTGCCGTGAGGAGGCCCGTGGCCGACGCCCAGAAGATGCGCAGCCAGATCGGCCCGTCGTCGGACGCCTCGTGCATCTTGATGGTCAGGTGCGACAGGACGAGCGCGCCCGAGTCGGCGGACGTCACGTAGAACAGCAGTCCGATGAAGATGGCCAGACCGATCGTCGCTGGCGCAGCGGGGAACTGCTGGAGCAGGGCGAAGATGCCCGACGCCGGGTCGTTCATCGCCGCGTCGCCGAACGCGGCCCCCTCGGCGCCTCCGTTGCGGATGTAGTCGAGCGCGCTGTTGCCGAAGGCGGACACCCAGAGCAGCACGAAGACGAACGGGATGGTGAGCGTGCCGAGCACGAACTGGCGGATGGTCCGGCCGCGCGAGATGCGCGCGAGGAACAGGCCGACGAACGGGGCCCAGGCCACCCACCAGGCCCAGAAGAACAGCGTCCACGAGCTCATCCACTCGGTGGGTGCGTCGAAGGCGTACGTGTTCAGCGTCATCCCCGGCAGCCGGGAGACGTAGTCGCCGACGTTCATCACCAGAGCGTTCAACAGGAACGTCGTCTTGCCGGTGACGACGAGGAACAGCACCAGCAGCAGGGCGAGCACCACGTTGAGCTCGGACAGGCGCCGCACACCGCGCTGCACGCCGGAGACCACGGACAGCGTCGCCATCACGACGGCGAGCGCGAGCAGCGCCACCTGTGCGCCGACGCCGATCGGCACTCCCACCAGGTCGGAGAGCCCGCGGTTGAGCATCTCGACGCCGATGCCGAGGGTGGTGGCCAGACCGAAGACGGTGCCGAGCACTGCGGCGACGTCGACGGCGTCGCCGAGCCTGCCCCAGACGCGGTCACCGAACAGCGGGTGCAGCACGGACCGGATGCTCAGCGGCATGTTGCGCCGGTAGGCGAAGTAGGCGATCGCCATGCCCATGAGGGCGTACATGCCCCAGCCGATCACGCCGTAGTGGAACAGCGTCCAGACGATGGCCATCCGGGCGGCCTCGACGGTGCCGCCGTCGCCGACGGGCGGGGCGAGGTACTGGGTGGCCGGCTCGGCCACCGAGTAGAACATCAGGTCTGTGCCGATGCCCGCGGCGAACAGCATCGCGGACCAGGTGAACAGGCCGAACTGCGGCTTGGACTGCTCAGGGCCGAGCTTGATGCGGCCCGCGCGGGAGAGGGCGACGCCGATCACGAACACCAGGAACGCGGCGGCCGCGACGAAGTAGTACGCGCCGAACCAGTCGGAGATCTTGGCGACGACGACGCCGATGTACTGCTCGGTCTGCGTCGGCCAGATGATCGCGGTGAGACCCACCACGAGGATCAGTGCCGCGGACCCGAAGAACACCGGTGGATTGATGCTGCTGTGCCGTGGCGTTTCGGTCGGGCTCTCGGCTGCTGAGGTCGGACTCTCGGTCTTCGCCGGGCTGCTCATGTTTTCCTTCGTCGACGACGTTGGGCGGTGACCACCGTACATCGAGATCAAATTTCACCCGCTATCTCGGTGGTCGAGGCCCCACCGGCCGGGTATAAGAGCCCAGTACTACGCCCGGCGTCGGAGCGTCGCCCGCTGCTCCGGCGTCAGGGCACCCCGGAGCTGCTCGGCGGTGACCGGCATACCTGCCCGCGCCAGCGCGCGCAGCAGCGCACCGGCCTCGCCCGTCGCGAGCGGCCAGGGGCCTGCCGACATGGTCTCCTGCACCGCCGTGAAGAACCGGGCTGCCCTGGCGAGCCGGATGCCGGCCGGGGTGTCCGGGCCGAGCGCCTCGACACCCCGCGCGGTGATCAGGACCCAGCGGGCGTTGGCCTCCACGCTCTCGTTCCAGCTGGCGGCCCAGACGTCGTCGCCCACGACGTAGCGCTCACGCCGGCGGGCCGGCTCTCGCTCCCGCCGGATCAGGCGGAGCCGGTCCAGGTACGCCACCGCGTTCGATACCGCAGCCCTCGAGACCCCCAGCTCGGTGCTGAGGTCGGCGGCGGTGAGCCCGTCGTCGGCAGTGTGGATCCAAACCAGTACGCGGGCCGCCGTGCGGGGGACACCGGTGGCGACGACGCTCTCGGTGAACTCGTCCAGGAACACCGACCGGGCGGAGACCCGGCGTTCCTGGGTGCGGTCGGCGCTGACCGCCCGGGCCGTAGCAGCCGGGCCGCCGCGGGGGCGCCGGGCGCGCGCGTGTGCCGCGGCCTCGGCCCGGTCGGCGTTGTACGCGGCAGGCCCGCCGTTCCTCGTCACCTCGCGGCTCACCGTCGACGTCGGCCGGCCGAGCCGCCGGGCGATCTCCGCGTAGTCGCGCCGGGCGGCGAGCCCAGCCGCGACCTGCTCGCGCTCGGTCCGGTTCAGGCGTGGTCCTGGCACATCGCTCCTGGTGTGCATCGGCAGTCCGGCTGTTGCAACGATCCACGATAGCCGCTGGCCCGTGGGGTAAATGGGCATTGATGCTGACGTGAAAGCAACGCACGGACCCCCGCGAACCGGTGGCACGGACCGGTTGCGCGACCCAGTGGAAGGAACGACATGGCCGCACCAGCCCGCCCCGCCGGCCGGGTACCGACGCAGCTCTCACGAGCGATCGCACCGGACGTCGCTCGCGGTGTGATGCTGCTGCTCATCGCCCTGGCGCACGCGCCAGGCTTCGTGAGCGACCGCGCGCCCACCGAGGCGAACACAGTGACCGAGCTCCTGCGGTCGCTGCTCGCGGAGAACCAGGCGCGCTCGATGTTCATCGTCCTGTTCGGCTACGCCATGGGGCAGCTGCTGTACCGGCAGGAGGCGCGTGGCACCGGGCCGGCGGAGACCCGCCGGCTCCTGCGTCGCCGCGGTTGGGTGCTGGTCGGTGTCGGCCTCGCACACTCCGCGCTGCTGGTGCCGGTCGACATCGTCGCCACGTACGGGTTCGCTCTGCTGTTTCTCGCGGCGATGGTGACGACCCGCGACCGTGTGCTCCTGTGGACGGCTGTGGCAGTTCTTCCGTTCAGCGTCGCGATGATCAGCTGGACCTACCAGCGCAGCGTGGCCGCCGAGCTGTCGGGCGAGCCGGCAGGGATGGTGCCGTACATGTCCGCGACCTACCCGGCACACGTCCTGTCCGGCCTGCCGGGCTGGCTCCCCGACGCGGTCCTCGGCGTGGTCGTCGTCGTATCGGGCATGCTCTTCGGCATCTGGGCGGCCCGCCGTCGTTACCTGGACGAGCCGCAGGAGCACGCGGTGCTGCTCCGCCGGACCGCCGTCGGCCTGCTCCTGCTCGCCCTGGCCACCCGCCTGCCCGAGGCGCTCGTCGTGGCCGGCTTCTGGGTACCCACGGCGACCTCCACGGAATGGGCGCTCGCCGTGCTGCACACGTTCGGCGGCTACCTGGGCGGCGTGGGGCTCGCCGCCCTCGTCGGGGTGGTGTTCGCCGGACGGCGCGCCACGGGCGGTGCGGTCGCGACGGCCTTGGCCGCGCTCGGGCAGCGGTCCCTGACCTTCTACCTGGCACAGTCGCTGGTGTGGCTCCTGCTGTTCTACCCGTTCACGCTCGACCTGGCCGGCAGCGTGTCGTTCGCCGGTGCAGCCGTGATCGCCGTCGTCGTGTGGGTGGGCTCCGTGGGGCTGGCGACAGCGATGGCGAGGGCCGGCCTGCCCGGCCCGGCAGAGGTGCTGGTCCGGAGGCTCTCCTACCGCCGCCGCTGAGTCAGACCGGCGCGAGCCCCAGGCTGCGGCCCGCGAGCCCGCGGCGGCGCTTCGCGAGCCCGCGGGCGACGTCGGCCAGCACCCGAGCGCCCGGTGAGTCCGGCGCGGTCAGGACCACCGGCGTGCCGTTGTCCCCGCCCTCGCGGACGGCGACGTCGAGCGGGATCTGACCCAGCAGCGGCACGTCCTTGCCCATGAGCTCGGTGAGCCGGGCCGAGACCTTCGCGCCGCCACCGGCGCCGAAGATCTCCAGGCGGGTGCCGTCGGGCTGCTCCAGCCACGACATGTTCTCGACCACGCCGACCACACCCTGCTGCGTCTGCGTCGCCACCGACCCCGCGCGCTCGGCGACCTCGGCGGCCGCCGCCTGCGGCGTCGTGACCACCAGGATCTCGGACGACGGCAGCAGCTGGGCCACCGAGATGGCGATGTCGCCGGTACCCGGCGGCAGGTCGAGGAGCAGCACGTCGAGGTCGCCCCAGAACACGTCGGCCAGGAACTGCTCCAGCGCGCGGTGCAGCATCGGCCCACGCCAGACGACAGGCTGTCCCGGCGGCACGAACATGCCTATCGAGACCACCTTGACGCCGTGCGCGATGGGCGGCAGCAGCATGTTGTCGACCCGGGTGGGCTGACGGTCGACACCCAGCATGCGGGGGATCGAGAAGCCGTAGATGTCGGCGTCGATCACGCCTACGGAGAGGCCGTCCGCCGCCATGGCCACCGCGAGGTTCGCCGTGACCGACGACTTGCCGACGCCGCCCTTGCCGGACGCCACGGCGAACACCTTGGTCATCGAGCCAGGCTGCGAGAACGGGATGACGGGGTCGCCCGCGCCGCCGCGGAGCATCGAGCGCAGCGAGGAGCGCTGCTCCGGCGTCATCACGCCCAGCTCGACGTCGACGCCGGCCACGCCGTCGACGGCTGACGCTGCGGCCGTCACGTCCTTGATGAGCGTCGATTTCATGGGGCAGCCGGCAACCGTCAGGTCGACGCCGACGGTCACGTGGGCGCCGGGTCCGGCGGTCGGGCTGGTTCCGGTGGTCGAGCTTTCCGAGACCACTACCGACCGGACCATGCCCAGATCGGTGATGGGACGCCGGATCTCGGGGTCGAGCACACCGGTCAGCGCGTCGCGGACGCGCGCCTCGAGTGTGGGGGAGTCGACTGGGGTCATGAATCGATCCTATGGGCCGGGTCCAGGGGTCCTGGAATCAGTCCTGGAATCAGCGGGCTCTTTCATGTCTTTGCAATGAATGACACTAGAAAACGGTACGCTGCGTCACCACCAAGGGTGAGGAGGCCCCCATGACCGAGTCACGCGTCCCCGCGCGGGTCCGGCGTGTCGCCTCCGAGGACCAGGCCCGCGAGCTCGCCGCCGCGCTGCAGCGGCCCGGCCGCAACCAGCCCGTGGTGGTCATCTCGACACCCGCCGGGCGCGACATCCCGTACGTGGACCCGAAGCGTGTGCTCGACGACGTCGCCGGGCTCGCCGAGGTGGTGGTGATCCCGACGGGTGACGTGTCGTGGGCGTTCTCGTCAGGCATGCCGCCGGACACCCAGGTCTACGGCGGCGCGTCCCGTGTCTACGGCACGGACCTGGAGTGGGTACACCATCCGCGGCGCTCGCCCCTGCACTTCGCCTACTCCGCGGACGAGGACGAGCGGGTGCGGGACCGCCTGGTCAGCGACGTCATGCGGTTCGCTGTGCGCGCGGGGATCGTCGGCGCGCCCCGGTCCGCACCGGACGCGGCGACCACCGAGGGCAAGGTGCTGGGCGTGCTCGGCACACGCGCCCTGATCAGCACAGAGGACGGCGGCCAGGCCACCGTCGCGGAGGAGCTCGTCTTCTCCGACGTCGCACTGGCGCGGGTGCTCGCGCCAGGCATGCGGGTCACCGGCGTGCTGGACCCGGCGCGCCGCCTCCTCGACATCCGCGGCATGCTGCCCGACGCCGACGCGCTGCGCCGGGTGGTGAACGCCACCTACCGGGTGGGTCACGTGGTGCTCGGCCGGGTCGAGGTGGTCGAGCACGACGCGGTACGGATCGCGCTGGCGCCCGGCGTCGTCGTCCGCGTGCGCCGCGCGGAGATCACCGGCAACGACCTGGACCTGCTGAGCGACCTCTTCACGCCGGGCGAGGTGGTGGCGGCCCGCCGGGTGCCCGCGCCGCTCGACGGCCTGGCGCTGCGGCTCGACGACGTGGACGAGGCCGAGGACGAGCCGGTCCCCGCGATCGCGCTCCTGGACGACGGGCCGCCCTGGCTGGAGCTGCCGCCCCCGCTGCCGACCGAGCCGCCCGAGACCCCTCAGATCCCGCTGGTCCAGCTCGCCGACCCCCGCCGCCTTCCGCTGCTCGAGCCTGTAGTGACCCCCCGACCGTCCCGGCTCCCGCTGCTCGAGCCTGTAGTGACCCCCCACCCCTCGCTGGTCGATCCTGTCGAGACCCGGCCCACCCCCGCCGACCTGTTCGGCCCGCGCCAGACCGACCGGGGCCCCGAACGCCCGGTCCACGAACACCCGACCCCCGACGCCGGCCCGGTGCCCACACCCCCGGGCGGCCAGCGGGCACCGACCCCCGGCGACGTGGCCGCGTGGCACGCCGGTGGCCATGACGCGCTGCCGTCGCCCGCGTCGGCCGAGACACCCGCGGAACCGCCGGGCAAGGCGGCGCGCGACCTCAGCCTCTCCCTCGACGCGGCGCGGGCCCAGGTCTCGGCGCTCGGGAAGGAGCTGCTGGACGACAAGGTCAAGCGGCACCAGGTGGAGCTCGAGGTGGACCGGCTGCTCGGCCGGGTCGGCGAGCTCACCGAACGGCTCGAACGCAGCGAGCGCCGCGCCGAGCAGCAGGCGACGGCTCTCCGCAAGGCCCGGCAGGAGGCGGCGCGTCTCCGCCGTCGGCTGGGGGACGCCGGGGTCGAGGTGCCCGAGGACCGGCACTTCGTCGATGACGAGGAACAGCTCCGCTTCGAGGTGCTGAGCGAGTGGGCCCGGGCGATCCCGGCCGCCGAGAAGGCCGGGCGCCCTCTGGCGGAGTACACGCTCGGCTCGCGGTTCCTCGCCTCCCTGACCGACGTCGAGGGGGTGAGCCGCGACCGGGTGGTCTGGACGCTCGTCATGGTGCTCACCGGGCTGGCCCCCGGGATGAACGGCCTGCAGGTCCACCGCCTGCGGACGGGCGCCGGCGGCGACGACCCCGCCAGGCACCGCGACGACGGAGCCGTGTGCTGGCGGGTCTCGCTGCAGGTCAACACGCCGTCGGCCCGCAGGCTGCACTACTGGAAGCTGCCGGGCGGGTCCTACGAGCTGTCGCGCATAGTGCTCCACGACGACGTCGAGCCGTAGCTCCTCGGTCCGCGTCGCCGCCGGCCCGGCCGGCCGGCGGCGGGTGCTCAGCCGGGCAGGGTCGAACGCAGGGTCGAACCGAGCGGCCGGGTCGCGTCGAACCCCGGCAGCACGAGGAACGTGGCGCTCGCCGTCGGGGTGACGAACTCCGTGAGCGCGTCGGCCTCGTCGAGCCGGTGCTGCGTACGGACGAACGTGTCGAGCTCGCGCTGGAAGCAGACGAAGAGCAGCCCGGTCTCGCCGGGGTCGTCGCCGACGGCGGGCGTGGCGAACGTGTAGCCACGCCGGAGCATGAGGCCGCTGCCCGTGAAGGAGGGGTGCGCCGCACGGGCATGGGACCGCGCGGGCACCAGGTACTCGCCCGCGGGAGTCTTGGCGTGCAGGTCGACGTCGTCGGACAGGGAGCCGCCGGACAGCGGGGCGCCGTCGGAGCGGCGTCGTCCCATGACGGCGTCCTGGCCCTCTGGCGCCAGTCCCGCGAACCGTTCGGTGTCCAGGACGAGCCGGCGCACCACGCAGACGGTGCCGCCTGCCACGCGGGGGTCGCCGCCGTCGTCCGCCGTGGGCAGCCAGACCTCGCGAGCCAGCTCGTCGTCGCCGTGCGGGACGACTATGCCGTCGTGGAAGCCGAGCGGGTTCCGCACGACGGTGCCCTCACCAGGTCCGCGAAAGCAGGACTCGGACCAGCGGAGAGCGGTGTCACCGAGCGCGGCGCGGAGCTCGCGGAGCGCGGTGGGCAGGGCCAGCGGGTCGGAGCCGTGCAGGGCGAGCAGGAGGTCGCCACCCTGGCGGCGCGGGTCGATAGTTCCGTCGCCCGCGAACGAGGGGAGCTCCGTCGCGCCGGGGAGGCCGGGGTCGATCCCGGCGACGAGCCGTGGGCCGAGGCCTACCGTGACGGTGAGGTCGCCAGGGCCGTCGGCGAGTGGCCCCGTCCCGTCCGTGACGGTGCGGATCGCAGCACCCAGGGCGGCGAGCCGGGGGCCGAGCGTTTCGGGTCCGTCCGGCAGGTCGAGCACCGCGAGCAGGCCGAACCGCTGCGGCGTAGCGGGCCGGGCGATCCCGGCCTGCGTGGCCCCGGTGGCCTCCACGCCGTCCGACGACGGTTCCAGGGTGTCCGTGCCGGCCCGGGCGGGCGTCGGTGTCCGGTCGTAGGCGTCCTGGCCGCCGAGCGTCCCGGTGGCGGCTATCCCGCCGACCGTCGCGGCCAGGCCCGCGATCGCGCCGCCGGTGCCGAACAGCAGCTCTCGCCGGCTGACGCCGCTCATCCGTCATTCCTCCGGGTATCGGGGATCGCACTCGGGTCGACGTCCTTGAGGACCGCCGGGACGGTCAGCGTGGCGTCCTCCAGGGTGACCTCTGCCCACTGCTTGCCGAGGCGCACGTCCACCCGGTGCGCCAGGCCGTTCTGGTCCACCCAGTAGTGGATGCCCGCGGCGTCCGGGTCGGCTCTGTCTGTCCGTCCGTCGGTCGGCCCCGCGAACACCGTGACCTCCTGCTCACCCGCGGTGTCCTCGCGCAGCCAGAGCGCGCCACCCTGCCTGATGAGCAACGGGTTCTCGGGGCGGTCCGCGCCCAGGCCCGCGAGCACCGTCAGCACGACGGCGAGCGGTGAGGTGTGCGCGTCCAGCTTTCCGGCCTGCCAGCCCTCCAGCGACGTCACGGGTTCGCCGAGGTGGTCGCCGGCGGTGGTCGCGAGGACGCGGCCGTCCCAGACGACCCGGTCGGAGGGCACGCCGTCGGCCGAGACGAGCCCGTAGCCGGTGTGCGTCGTGTAGTCGTACCAGCCCTCGAGGGCCACCTCGTGGCCCTGGTCGGTGTACGTCGCCGTGACCTTGCGGCTGCCCGCGTCGAAGTTCCGGAACCGGACGCTCGCCAGCCGCTCGGACTCCGCCACGGTGACCGGGCGTACGGCGCTCTCCTCCGCCGCGGGTTCGGCGCCGCCGGAGCAGGCGGTGGTGAGCAGCAGCGTCACCGCGACGAGAGCGCCGGCGGCCTTTCGCCGTGTCATGCCACACCACTCCGTTCGGCGAGCAGGTCGGCGGCGGGAACGCCGTCGGGCAGCACCGCATCGTCGGTCACGGCGGGCGGCAGCGGGCCCGGCACCGTCTCGACGCCGCTCATCCCAGGCTGGGGCGGCGGCGCGGGCACCTTCAGGAAGCTGATCCCGGGAGGGACCTCCACCCCCGGCAGCGCGTCGGGCGGGACCGCGCCCAGCGGCGAACCTGCCCCGCACCGCAGACGCAGGTTCTCCGGCAGCGTGGACGGCCGCCCGCCCGCGCAGTTGGCCCGGGCCGGCGCCCGCTCCGCCGAGATGTTGGCGATGTCGACGCCGTTGGCGTCCAGACCGGCGGCCGACCAAGCGCCGTCCATCCGGTTCCCGACAGCGGCCAGGTCCTCCGTGTTGGCGAGCAGGACACCCGCGCGCGGGTTCCCCGCCACCAGGTTGTCCCGCAGCACGTTGTCCCGGCCGCCGCTGATGCCCACACCGATGCCGAACCCGCCCTCGGCGTGCGCCGGGGAGTCGGCGGCGTCGTTCGAGCTGATGACATTACCCACAATGGTATTGCCGTGCTGAGGCGTAAACGCCTCGAGATAGTTCGACAGCAGCGTCATCCCGATCCGGTTGTTCGAGAACCTGTTCCCGGTCACGACCACGGAGTCGGAGGCGTTGGCATTCTCGAAACCAACAGCGTTGCGCTCGGCCACATTATTGGTGACGAGAATGTCACAGTCCCTGCATTGCCCCACGTAGATGCCGGAATCGGCGGAACCGGAAGCATAGGAGTCCGCGATGACGCCGTGGCGGGCGTCGAACGCGTAGATGCCGTACAGCCCGTTGTTCGACGCCGTGACGTTCCGGATCGCGAACCGTTCGACGGGCGGGAACTGCTCGGGGTCGAGCCGTTCGTAGCCGTCGAGACCGTGCGCGGTGGGGCCTGCCTCGTCGTGCATGCCGGTCACGAGCACGCCGTAGTACATGGTGCGGCGCACGGTGAGGTTCTCGATGCGCACGCCGTCGGCGGTGGCGATGACGCCGGAGCTGCGCGTACCCCCGCCGTCGACCACCACAGCGTTGCGATCCGTTCCGCGGAGCGTGACGTCGGCCGTGCCGATCAGGACCTCCTCGGCGTACGTCCCCGGGGCGACGAGCACGAGGTCGCCAGGAGTCGCGGCGTCGACGGCCGCCTGGATCGTCTCGAACGCCTCGGGGACACGCAGGACGCCGGGCGTCCCGTCGGCGGAGGACGCCGGGCCTGCCGCGCAGGCCGCGAGGGTGAGAACGGATGCAATTGCGGCGGTTCGGGGTATATATCCGAACAATGATTTTAAGTGCCTCTTCGGTGGCATGGGCGGAGTCTAGGCAGGCGCGCCTGCCGCGCACCTGTTGAACCGCAATGTGCCTGCTCCAGGGCTTGTGTGCCCTGGGCACTCGTTTTTTTGATTCCGATTCGTTCAGGAATGCACTCACTTGCATTCCGGTGCGTCGCGGCAGAGTTTTCGGACAATACGCGAGCCGTGATGCTTTCGACTTGCACTGCCTACTCGCGTGGCTTCTGATGACGTCGGATTGTCGAGACGTGTGAAGAAGCATTGTCCGTTTTATGACAGGAGAAAAAGACATGGGAATTCGCCAGCGCTCTGAGCGCGGTGCGCATGGGTGGTGGGCCTCCTGGGCCGGAGCCAATGCACTCACCCCGCGGCTCGACGTCCGACGAATCGGTGTCTCATCACCGCGCAGCCTCGTGGCAGGCGGTGGAGCGCTCGCGCTCACCGCTGTGCTGATGGTCCCGGGAATGGTCCCGTCGGCCTCGGCGGCGCCGGACGACGTGATCGCCGCGGGCCAGGTCTGGGAGGACAACGACGGCGACGGCGCGCACGACGAGGACGGCTCCGACGGGTTCCTCGAGCAGGGCGTCGGCAACGTCACGGTCACCGTGACCGACGCACTCGGAAACTCCGCGACCACACGCACCAACCGTGTAGACGCGGCCGGCGGCTGGTCGATGACCGAGGGTGAGTTCACCGACCAGACCGGTGAGGTGCCCAACGTCGCCGACGGCGCGACCGTCGCGGAGCTGCGCATCACGTTCTCCGACATCCCCGAGGGCTATGCGTCGTGGCTGGCCGGTGACCTCGCGGACAACGGCACGTCCGTGCAGTTCGTCGCCGCAGGCGACCAGTCGGTGGACTACGCAGTGCTGCCCCCCGAGGACCACCGCCCGCAGTCGCCGGACGTCATCACGGCGATCCACTCGGCGGGCGACCCGCTGGCCGAGGGGACGACGGGGCAGCCCGCGCTCGTCGTCACCGACTGGGCGACCGCCCAGGACACGGGCAAGCGCGACATCGCCACCGTCGGCGACGTCGGCACCGTGTGGGGCACCGCCTACGAGCAGGCCAGCAACACGTTCCTGGCCTCCGCCGTGTACCGCCGGAACGCCGGCCTCGCCGAGCACCGGTGGGACGGTTCGACGGACCGCGCCCTCGGCGCCATCTACCGGATCCCGGACGCCATCGACCCGGCGACCGGTGACGTCGCGGCAGGCATCGGGCCCGTGGGAGGCGTGGAGGCCTGGTTCTCCCTGACCGACCTCGGGATCGACGTCGGCACGGTCGCCTCGAACGCGGATCGCGCGCTGGCAGCAGGTGTCGACCCGACCGCCGACCCCGACGGGTTCGCGAACGCCGCGAAGGTCGGCCTCGGCGGCATCGACACGTGGACCGACGGCGTCACGACCTACCTGTTCGTGATGAACCTCGCCGACGGCAACCTGTACCGGATCGACATCTCGCCGACGAACCCGGTCAGCCCGGACTTCGACCCGGCGTTCGTGCCGGCCGCGGGCGACGTCGAGCAGATCGCGCTCGGACTCGGTGATGCCCAGAGTGGCTGGGCCGTCGAGGTGCAGGGCGACGAGGTGTACGTGGGCTGGGCCGACACCGGCTCCGCACCCGGCAGCTGCGCCACCGTCGCGCCCGGCGAGTCCACCGACAGCTGGCCGCAGTGCGCCTCGGCGGAGCCGCTGCGCGGCTACGTGGGCAAGGTCCCGGTCGGCGGCGGCGCCGTCGCGCAGGTCATGGACGTGGACCTGGGCTACCCGCGCGGCAACCCGATGTCCTACTGGGACGGGACGCAGCAGGGGAACGTCGAGCGGCACCCGCAGATCCGGCACTGGAACTCCTGGACCGATGTCTGGACGTGGGACAGCGCGGACGCGAACGCTGACAGCTGGCCCGACGGGTCGGTCGGCTTCAGCAAGACCGCGGCCGGCGACCCGGACGGGGCCCAGGCGTATCCGCAGGCGATCATGTCCTCGATCACCTTCAACACCGCCGGATACATGACGGTCGGCATGATTGACCGCACCGAGCTGCAGGGCGGTAACCGGCAGTGGGCGGCCGACACGGGCCAGGACGGCGGAACGTCGTCGGAGATCGTCTTCGAGACGATCGCCCAGGGCGACATCATGCTGGCCGGCCGGAACGCGGACGGGACGTACACGCCCGAGACCGGTGCCGCGGCGGAAGGGACGGGCCTGGACGGCGAGACCACCCAGTGGGCGAACGGCAAGGCTCCGATCCTGGCGTCCGGTCCGGGCGGCAACGAGTTCCACGGCGACGACCAGGGCCTCGACGGCACGGTCATCGGCGTGACCCACGAGGAGATCGCGCTGGGCGCCGTGCTCGACGTGGCCGGTGCGACCGACGTGGCCTCCACGTCCTTCGACCCGCTCGCGACGCTGCGGGTGCAGGGCCTCATCTGGTTCAACGACGGTGACGGCGCGGCGACGCGCGGAGTCGAGTTCACGGAGGACGAAGGGAACACCGGAAGGCCGACCGTCAGCTTCCAGAAGGGCGGTGGCCTCGGCGACCTCGACGCACTGATCCCGCCGGCTCCGGTCGAGATCGGCAACCGCGTGTGGTTCGACGGCAACGGCGACGGCCTTCAGGACGCGGGCGAGCCCGGCATCCCCGGTGTAACGGTCGAGCTGGTGGACGCCGCTGACGCCGTAGTCGGCACGCAGGTCACCGCCGCCGACGGGACCTACTACTTCTCGTCCGACGCCACCGACACCGCGCACTTCACCGAGCTGGTGCACGGCGCGGAGTACACGGCGCGGTTCGTCACGCCGGCCGACGGCGACCTCGCCGTCGACTACCTCGGCGCAGCGATCACCGTTCCGTGGTCCGACGTCCTGTTCACCACGATGCAGGCGACCACCGGCGACAACCCGCACGCGGAGACGGACAACGCCGACGGCGTGAACCCGCGCCCCGAGCCCGTGCCCGATGTGCCGGAGGCCGCAGAGGACGCGGACCGGACCGACTCGAACCCGGACCCGGCGACCGGCGAGTACACCTTCACCCTGGGCGGCTACGGCCAGAACGACCACTCGATCGACGCCGGCGTGGTCATCCTCGGCTCGATCGGTGACTGCGTCTGGTCCGACCTGAACGGTGACGGCATCCAGGACGAGGGCGAACCGGGTGTCGAAGGCGTCGTGGTGAACCTGTACGACGTCGACGGCAACCTTGTCGACACGACCACCACGGACGCCGAGTGCAAGTACCTCTTCGAGGGCCTGCCGCTGGGCGACTACACGGTCGAGTTCATCGCACCGGACGGCTCCGTGCTCTCCCCGCAGAGCGCGGGCGAGGACCCGGCGGTCGACTCGGACGCCGACCCGGCCACCGGGATGACGCCCGTCGTCTCCCTGACGCCCGGCAGCCCGGTCGACCTCGATGTCGACGCGGGCATCGTCCCGACCGATGCGGTACTGGGTTCGATCGGGGACTGCGTCTGGTTCGACGAGAACACCAACGGCATCCAGGACGACGGCGAGGCCGGCGTCGAGGGTGTGACCGTGATCCTGTTCGGGGCTGACGGCGACGAGGTGTCCCGCACCACCACGGACGCGGACTGCGCGTACCTGTTCGCCGACCTGCCGCTGGGCGACTACTCGGTCGGGTTCACGGACCTGCCCGACGGCATGGTGTTCACCGAGCTGGGTGCAGGGGACGACCCGGCGGTCGACTCGGACGCCGACCCGGTCACGGGGCAGACGGGTTCGTACACGCTGACCGAGGAGGTCCCGGACCGCCTCGACGTGGATGCGGGCATCTACGAGCCGACCGAGCCACTGGGCTCGATCGGCGACTGCGTCTGGTCCGACCTGAACGGTGACGGCATCCAGGACGACGGCGAGCCCGGTGTCGAGGGTGTGACCGTGGTGCTGTACGACGCAGAGGGCGCCGAGGTGGCGACCACCACCACGGACGCCGAGTGCGCCTACCTGTTCACCGGTCTGCCGCTGGGCGACTACTCGGTCGGGTTCGAGAACCTGCCCGAGGGTGCGACCTTCACGACGCCCGGCGCCGGGGACAACCCGGCGGTCGACTCCGACGCAAACCCGGAGACCGGCATGACCGGCACCGTGTCGCTGACCGAGGACTTCCTGGACCGTCTGGACATCGACGCGGGTGTCGTCTCGCCCGATGCGGTGCTGGGTTCGATCGGTGACTGCGTCTGGTTCGACGAGAACACCAACGGCCTTCAGGACGAGGGTGAGCCTGGTGTCGAGGACGTGACCGTCGTGCTGTACGACGCAGAGGGCGCCGAGGTGGCGACCACCACCACGGACGCCGACTGCAAGTACCTGTTCACCGACCTGCCGCTGGGTGACTACTCGGTCGGGTTCACCGACCTGCCCGAGGGCGCGACCTTCACCCTGCCGGGTGCCGGGGACGACCCGGCGCTGGACTCGGACGCCGACATGGAGACCGGGACGACCGACACCGTGTCACTGACCGAGGAGGTCCCGGACCGCCTGGACGTCGACGCGGGTGTCGTCTCGCCCGATGCCGTGCTGGGTTCGATCGGTGACTGCGTCTGGTTCGACAAGAACGCCGACGGCATCCAGGACGACGGCGAGGCCGGCGTCAAGGGTGTGACGGTGATCCTGTTCGGGGCCGACGGCGACGAGGTGGCTCGTACCACCACGGGTGCCGACTGCAAGTACCTGTTCGCCGACCTGCCGCTGGGTGACTACTCGGTCGGGTTCACCGACCTGCCCGAGGACAAGACGTTCACCGTTCCGGGTGCCGGGGACGACCCGGCGCTGGACTCGGACGCCGACCAGCTCACGGGCCGGACGGGCACGTACTCGCTGACCGAGGAGACGCCGGACCGTCGGGACGTGGACGCGGGTGTCGTGTCGTCCGACGAGGTGCTGGGTTCGATCGGTGACTGCGTCTGGTTCGACGAGAACGAGGACGGTCTCCAGAACGACGGCGAGTCCGGTGTCGAGGGCGTGACCGTGACCCTGTACGACGCTGAGGGCAACGTAGTGGCGACCACCACCACGGACGCCGAGTGCGCGTACCTGTTCACGGGCCTGCCCCCGGGTGACTACACGGTCACCTTCGGGGACGTCCCCGAGGGGATGTGCTTCGTGGCACCGGGGGCCGGCGACAAGCCGGCACGCGACTCCGACGCCGACCGGAAGACCGGTGAGACCGGAACGGTCGCAGTGACCGAGGGCAACCTCGATCGGTCTGACATCGACGCCGGCCTGCGTGACTGCGCCGACGAGACGCCCGGGGAAGACCCGGGCGAGATGGCAAACACCGGCGCCAACGTGGCGCTGATCGCGCTGCTGAGCGTGCTGCTGGTCGCCGTCGGCACGATCCTCGTGGTGTGGCGCAACCGCCGTCGGAACGTCGTCTGACGGTAGGTGAACCACAGCGGACGGCCCTCGCACCCACCCAGGGTGCGGGGGCCGTCCGCTTGTCTACGGCTTGCGCTCTTCCTTCTCCTCCAGCAGCTCTTCGAGGAGGTTGCGGATCTCCGAGCGTACGAAGTCCCGGGTGGCGATCTCCGACAGGGCGATCCGCAGCGAAGCCATCTCGCGCGCCAGGTACTCGGTGTCGGCGAGGTTGCGCTCACCGCGCTGCCGGTCCTGCTCGGCGGTGACCCGGTCGCGGTCGTCCTGCCGGTTCTGCGCCAGCAGGATCAGCGGGGCCGCGTAGCTGGCCTGCAGCGAGAGCATCAGAGTGAGCGCGGTGAACCCGTTCGCTGCGCTGTCGAACCGCAGGTTCTCCGGACCCCACGCGTTCCACACCAGCCAGACGATGCAGAACACCGTGAGATAGATGAGGAACCGGGGCGTGCCAAGGAACCGGGCGATGCCCTCGGTGGCCTTCCCGACGGCGTCCTCGTCCATCCGGAACCGGGGGACCAGGCTGCGGCGCTGCGCGAGCGGGGTGTCCAGGCGGTCAGCCACGGTTCGCCTCCTGTCGTGTCGACTCCTGGCGCAGCGACTCCCGGCGCGCGGACTCGCGGCGGGCCGAGGGGGCGGCCTGCGCGGCGATCGCCTCCAGCCGTTCGTCGTCGCTGCCGCGCCAGTCGTCCGGGAGGATGTGGTCCAGGACGTCGTCGACGGTGACCACGCCGAGCAGTCTGCGCTGGGCGTCGAGCACCGGCAGCGCGAGCAGGTCGTAGGCGGCGAGCAGGCGGGTCACCTGGCCCACCGAGGCGTCATGGGTGAGCCACTCCGTCTCGGCGTCCAGCACCGACGCGACGGCGGCGTGCGGTGGCTCCCGCAGCAGTCGCTGGAAGTGCGCGACGCCGAGGAACCGGCCCGTCGGCGTCTCGAGCGGCGGTCGCACCACGAACACCATGGAGGCCAGCGCCGGCGGCAGCTCGGCGCGCCTGATCTGGGCCAGCGCGGTGGCGATCGTGTCGTCGGCGCCCAGGATCACCGGCTCCGTGGTCATGAGACCACCCGCGGTGTCCTCCGCGTACTCCAGCAGCCGCCGGACGTCGGCCGCCTCCTCCGGCTCCATGAGGTTCAGGAGCTGGGCCGCCTGCTCCTGCGGCAGCTCGTTGAGGAGGTCGGCGGCGTCGTCCGGCTCCATCGCCTCCAGCACGTCGGCCGCACGGTCCCGGTCCAGACCCGACAGGATCGACACCTGGGCGTCCTCCGGGAGCTCCTCCAGCACGTCGGCGAGGCGCTCGTTGTTCAGTGCGCTCGCGATCTCCAGCCGGCGCGCCGGCGCCAGCTCGCGGATCACGTCCGCGAGGTCGGCGGCGCGCATGTCCTCGTACGCCTCCAGCAGGCGAGCGGCGCCCTGCTCGGGCGACCGGCTCATGAGGTCCTGCACGGCGTCGACCGGGACCGTCATGGTGGAGCCACGGCGGAACGGGGCAGACCCCCGCGCGGACCGCCGCCGCACGAACAGCTGGTCCACCAGCCAGTCGCCGGTGCGCTGCTGCGCGATCGAGACGTCCTCGATGGTCACCTCGCCCGAACCGTCGGTGAGCTGGACCCGGCGGTCCAGCAGCTCGCCCATCACCATCGACTCCATGGCCCGCTGCTCGAACCGCCGCAGGTTCACCAGGCCGGTACTGATCACCTGGCCAGGGTCGATGCTGGTGACGCGGGTCAGGGGAAGGAAGACGCGGCGTCGGCCCGGTACCTCGACCACCAGGCCCACCGCACGCGGCGCGCCCTTGGCCCGGACCAGCACGACGACGTCTCGGACCCGGCCCACCTGGTCCCCGATCGGGTCGAAGACCACCGTGCCGGCCAGACGTGCGACGAAAACCCTGCTGGTGGCGCTCACGCTGGTCAGCCTACGACTCGCCCCTGGGCCACGCTTCTCGCCACCAGCCGCAAGGTAGGAGAGACTATGGGGCATGAGCATGTCTCGCCCGGGTGCCGTCCCGAAGGTCCCGACCCTGCCGGCCGGCGACGAGGTCGCCGCGTACTCCACCTACCTGGAGGCGCAGAAAGCAGTCGACTACCTCTCCGACAACAAGTTCCCCGTCGAGAACGTCACCATCGTGGGCACCGACCTGCGCATGGTCGAGCGCGTCACGGGGCGCCTCACGTACGGTCGGGTGGCGCTCGCGGGCGCACTCTCCGGCGCATGGTTCGGTTTCTTCGTGGGTCTGCTGATCACCCTGTTCGCGGGCGAGGCGGGCTTCCAGGTGATGTTCGCCGGCATCGCGCTCGGTGCGGGCTTCGGCCTGCTGTTCTCGATCCTGTCGTACACGTTCACCGGCGGGCGGCGTGACTTCACGTCCTCGTCGCAGATCGTGGCCGCGACGTACGCGATCCTCTGCGGGCACGACCACGCGAGCGACGCACGCGCGCTCCTGATGCGCTCGCCGAGCGGGCTGGGCAAGTCGCGCGGCGCCGCCACCGTGGGCGTCCCGGCGCCCGTCGCGCCGCCGGTGTCTGCCGCTCAGCTGCCTGGTGCGCCTGGTGCTTCTGGCGCTCCGGCGCCCGGTGCCGAGCCCACCCAGCCCGCCGCTGCGCCGACCCGCCCGACCGACCCACGCTGGGTCACGCCGTCGGGCGAGCCTCGTTACGGCGCGATGCGGCCTGCTGCTGGTGCTGGTGCTGGTGCTGCTGCTGGGGCGGCGCCGGCCGAGGCGCCGTCGGACGCACCTGCGGGCACGCCCGCCGCAACGCCGGATGCGCCGGCCGCTGCGCCGGCGGATGCACCCTCGGACGCGTCGGCGCAGACCGGGTCGCCGACCCCGCCGGACCAGGCGGCGTCCGCCTCGGACGCCCGGCGACAGGACGAGTCGGGCGACGAGGACGACGAGCGGACGACCCGCACGACGCCCCGCTACACCAACCCCTACGCCCCGCCGAGCGACGACCAGAAGTAGCTCACGCTGCGCCGAATTCGGTCGGTTGCAAGGTGGCCCGTATGACTTCGGTCGCTTGCTCTGAGATCGGTCAATCAAACGACCCCGAGCACCTTGGCGCCACTGTCGTCGTCGGACGGGAGGAGGACGGCGAGCGAGTTGTAGTCCCCGACGTCGTCCCAGCCGAACGTCCCCGGC